>JBHEMV010000014.1:0-50301 GCA_046262375.1 Pyrinomonadaceae bacterium | reverse complement strand
ACCTGATGCTCCCTCACAGATTCATCTATGACGAGCGTTGGCACCTCAGCTAACTCGCCTTCCATTGCGTACTTGTTGACGCCGACGATTACCTGATCCCCCCGCTCAACAGCTTTCTGGTACTGATAAGCGGACTCCTGGATCTCACGTTGCGGAAATCCTTTTTCGATCGCCGCGACCATTCCGCCCATGGAGTCGATTCTCCGAAAATAGTCGAGCGCGCCATTCTCCATCTTTTCCGTAAGAGCTTCCACGAAGTAGGAGCCACCCAGAGGGTCGATCGTATTCACTACCCCCGTCTCCTCAGCAATGATCTGCTGTGTCCGCAGGGCAATTAGTGCGGCACGATCTGTTGGGAGGGCCAGGGCCTCATCGTATGCATCGGTATGCAAACTTTGAGTTCCGCCGAGCACTCCCGCCAGAGCTTGAATGGCTACGCGCACAATATTATTCAGCGGTTGTTGAACTGTTAACGAAACGCCGGCGGTTTGTGTGTGGAAGCGAAGTTTCAAAGTGCGTTCGTTAGTGGTGCCAAATCGTTCGCGCATTTCCCGAGCCCAGATTCGCCGGGCCGCCCGATACTTAGCAACTTCTTCAAAGAAATCGTTATGCGCGTTGAAAAAGAAAGAAATGCGGGGAACGAAGCTATCAAGTTTCAGCCCCGCGCGCACGCCCCAGTCGACATACTCGAGCCCATCGCGCAACGTAAACGCGAGCTCCTGGATTGCAGTCGCCCCGGCTTCGCGGATGTGATAACCACTAACAGACACGGGATTGTAGCGAGGAACATACTCCGTGCAGAACTCAAACGTGTCTACCACGAGCTTCATCGCCGGCCGAATGGGGTAAATCCACTCCTTCTGCGCGATGTACTCTTTTAGAATGTCGTTCTGAAGTGTGCCCGAGATCTTTTTCCAGTCAGCGCCTTGTTTCTCCGCAACCACCAGATACATCGCCAGAAGAACTGAAGCGGGGGCGTTTATCGTCTGTGATACCGTTACCTGGTCCAGCGGAATTTGATCAAAGAGCACTTCCATGTCCGCTAACGACGAAACCGCGACTCCACACTTGCCAACCTCTCCTTCTGAGAGAGGGGAATCAGCGTCGTAGCCCATTAGCGTCGGTAAGTCATAAGCGACTGACAGGCCATTTTGTCCTTGCGAAAGGAGGTATCTGAACCGGGAATTGGTCTCTTCAGGAGTACTGAACCCGGCAAACTGCCGCATAGTCCAAAGTTTTCCGCGATAACCTGTAGGGTGTATTCCACGTGTGTAAGGGAATTCCCCAGGAAAGGAAATATCGTCAGCAAAGTCCAACTCTGCGATGTCGTCAGGCGTGTAGAGGCGATTTACCTCTTCCAGGGAAACGCTTTCAAACTTTTTCTTTGCCTCGGGATGTTTGTTTAGCGCCGGTTCAAGCGTCTCACGCTCCCAGCGTTCGCGCGCTTCCTCGGTTGGAGAGTTGATCTCTTTAGTATCAGGCATAGATCTCCCGATTGCTCGGAGTGTGAATGGGAAAATTCGATATTAGTTGACGGGTATTCTACTGTCAACAGAGCTAAACCTCGCACTTTCAAGCTATCTGTAAGAAGGGAGCGCGACTGTGATAGTAGTCACAGTCGCGCGTCTCGGCAGGCACTCGCGATACGGGGTTTCAAGAAGGGGGAACTAGCGGGCAACCGGCAGGTAAAAAATAAATCCAGCGACATCCGTTGCGAATGAGTGTTCCCAGTGCTCATTCGACGGGTATTACAATCTCGTTTGCGCGCACCATGTTTAGACGGTTGCGGGCCGCCGATTCGATTGTGCGTGGATCAGTGCGAAGTTGTTCGATCTCTAACCGCAAGGATTGGTTTCCCGCGCGCAAGCTTTCGACATCCGTCTGCATGCGAACGTACTGCTGAGACGCCAGGGACATCCGAGTTCTGGTTCGCATAGTCACCGCAACGCATATTGAAGATGTTGCCAGAATAATCATTCCAAAAATGACCCACGCCGGTATTACACCTCCGCGCCGTCGAACCTCGGCACGCGTTCCGATGATGTCCAGCGAAATCTCTCTCACAGAAGCGAAGGGCGAACCCACTCGAGGGACCACGCGCTGCGCCCGAATTCGCTCATCAACCCAATAAGAATTTATGACCCTGCTCAAGAAGCACCTCCATGTCCTTTGCTGATTCCGATTCTGCGTAGATGCGAACTACAGGTTCCGTCCCGGAAGGACGCATCAAAAGCCAGGAACCGTCCGCAAAAATAAACTTAACTCCATCCATTCGATTTGTTCGCTCGACATGACGCCCACCAATCTCTTTTGGGTCTTCTTTAAGCTTGTTGCCAAGCGACCTCATGAGCTCCGGATTCAAACGAATGGCGATCCTGCCCGACTCGAGCTTGCCCACGCGGCGGTACAATTCACTCAACTGGTCCGTCAGGCTCGAGCCGCGCGCCGCAACCGCCTCCGCTGCGAGCAGACACGCAAGGATGCCATCTTTCTCCGGATAGTGACCTTTGATCGACAGCCCCGCCGATTCTTCACCGCCGATGACAATCTTGTTTTCATTTATCAATTCCCCAATGTATTTGAAACCTACAGGCGTCTCGTAAACTGGTAGACCGCGAACTTCTGCCACGCGATCTACTAGATGAGAAGTTGCAACTGAGCGGGCGACCCCGCCGCTCCATTTTCTCGACTCCACCAAATAATCGAAGAGCAGCGCAATTAACTGATTGGGCGTTATGAAGGAACCGTTCGAATCCAGGACTCCAAATCTATCTGCATCGCCATCAGTGGCGAGTCCCAGGACGCATCCTTTGGACAAAACGACTTCGCGCAGTTCGTCCAGGTGGCTTGCTTCGGGTTCCGGTGCGCGCCCGCCGAAAAGCACGTCGCGCCAGTCATGAATGGTTTCTACTTCCAGGCCGTGGCTACGCAACACCTCATCGAGATATCCCCGACCGGTTCCCCATAAGGGGTCGTAGGCATAACGGCCGCCCGCCTGCGCAATTACATCGAAGTTTATCTTTGTGCCTAAATCAGCTAAATAACCCGGGCGAGCCGCGAACGTCTGGGGCCTTGTACCATCTGCCTCATTTGCTGGCGTAGCGGTAAATTCAGCTTTTTGAATTAGCCCCTCTACATTACGGGTTATTTCAGGCAAAGCCGGCGCTCCATCGCTTGTGGAAAGCTTCATTCCGCTGTATTGAGCGGGATTGTGTGACGCTGTGAAGTTAATTCCGCAAATGGCGCCGTGAGTGCGAATTACATGAGAAATCGTTGGCGTCGGTACGGGTTCGTTACATATAAGGACACGAAAGGCATTTTGTGAAATTACGTTTGCGCACTCCTCCGCAAACTGTTCACCCAAAAACCGCGTGTCATATCCCACCACCATAAGATTTCCTGTCAAATCCGCAGATCCGAAATGAGCACAAATTGCGCTCGTAACTGAGCGGACTCCCGCGAAGGTAAATTCGTCGGCGATAATCGCCCGCCAGCCTGACGTTCCAAACCGAATGGTCATGTCGGAGTTATTAAGGAGCTGCTTAACGAGTTTTGTAAAGTTAGCCACAAGATGCACCGTACTGAATTGGTGGCGACCGCTATATAGTGTGCTTTGTTCATCGGCAATTCATTGCTAATCAACAGTTTAGAGCTAAGGTGGCGGGAATGTAGCATCAGTGCTTAAGACTGTAAAGCAATATCTTTGTGACGGTTTCGGCACGTAACCTCAACGTTTACTTGAGCTAAGTGCGCTTAATGGACCAAAAGGGCGAACAGGCGGCGAACACATTTTCCGCGACACTTTTCGAAAATGTCACGATTCAAAGTTGTTGACACCGAATTGTTACAAAGCTAGACTTCTCAATGAAAAGCCGGGACTACCTAATGCGTCGGCTCTCTCCTGGACATTAAGTCAAATGTTCCGAAATCTTGCCTCTCTTTCAAAACGTTTAATGGCCCGCCTCTGAACGCGACCGGCGCCATTTCGTAGAAACGATTATCAGCATGGGAGGCAATACCATGGCGGACTTGACCTGTTCCCGCGCCGGAGCTGCTGACAGCCTGCTGGAAACTAATCAACTACCTATTGGTTCTATTGTTCGAGCTCTTTGCCAGGCGGCAAATGCAGGTCCCGATCTGCTCTATGAAGTCATGCTTAAATTGAGCCTGATGGTGGAATCTACCGCCCCGATGTACGGCCTCTCCATCTGGACATTGGAGAGCCAACAGCGACCGAGATTGGGATGGACGGAGGGATTAAGCGAGCCGGAGCTGGCAGCGGGAGAGAAAGTCGTTGGCGATACACTGGCGGCAAGTTCTGGCTGGCCTGAAGTTAAGGCGGGAGATTCCGCGGTATGTTTTGTCCTGGCGTCCTTTAACGCCGGCCGTGCCGGGGCGGCTCTATACGGTTTGTGTGTCCGTCCCTTATCGGAACGACAGGCGAGGGATCTAGGAGCCATAATGGATGTCACTCGGTTGGCGCATTCCCACGTTTCCCTGGGCCAACCTATTCCGCCCGCTGGCCCCGAGGAGACAAAGATGACCAACGCGACACTTCCGGGACTGATTTTCGTCAGTCGCGTTATGAATGAGGTTGCGCGAACGGTTGCTCGAATTAAGGACTCGAACTCCACGGTAATGATCACGGGCGAATCGGGGACCGGGAAGGAGTTAGTTGCGCACGCGATTCACCGGCTCAGCCGGCGTTCCGAAAAAGAGTTTATTCCATTCAATTGTTCCGCTTCGCCTCCTGACCTTATCGAGAGCATGCTTTTTGGCCACCGTAAAGGAAGTTTCACAGGCGCACTGCGGGACAATGAGGGACTAATTCGGGCTGGAGAAAACGGAACGCTATTCCTCGATGAGATCGGTGACCTACCTCTTGCGCTCCAGCCTAAGCTTCTTCGATTCTTGCAAGAGGGCGAAATCCACACCCTCGGAGACCAGGCTCCTCGAAAAGTTAACATCCGTGTAATTGCCGCGACCCACAAGGATCTCGAGGAGTTAGTTCGCGAGAAGCTCTTTCGTGAAGATCTTTTCTACCGCATTACCACGCTGACGGTGAAGGTTCCGCCTCTGAGAGAACGGCCCGAGGACATATCGGCTTTGATTTCTCACTATCTGACTCACTACGCCAGGCGCAATGATAGGGCGATTGGCGGAATCACCTGGGAAGCGATCCGGATTCTCGAAAACTATTCCTGGCCCGGCAATGTTCGCGAACTCGCCGGCGAAATGGAAAGGCTCGTGCTGTATGCCGAAGAGAATGGTTACATTACGCCGGAGCACATCAGTGAACATATCCGGCCAGCCAACTTCCAGAAGACAGATCCTGAAAACCGGTCGGCCGAAAATCTCGAGTTACTGCTGGAAGATTATGAAAGGCGGGTTATTACTGAGACCCTGAAGCGGAATCATTGCAACGTCGCGCGAACAAGCGAAGCTTTGGGCCTCGGCTCGAGACAAACGCTATACAAAAAGCTCAAGCGCCTCGCTATCGACGTCACCGATTTTCTCCAGGAAGATACTGAGCCCGGCTTGCAGCTTCGTGCTGAACGAAATTAATCGCGTAACACACCCCTAACAATTATAGGCATTCGAGCAAAGTCTCGGATGCCTTTATTTTTGTAGCAAGGCACAAAATCACGACGTCGGCGACACGATGGCAGAGATGTCAACCAAGGGCGACACGCTATTAGGCTGGCTAAAGCGCGTGTTCGATGACTGTTAGCTTCCTAGCTCGCTGGCACAGCGGTTCTTCTTGTTAATTCCGGGCGACATTCGAAACGGCCGAATAGTGTAAAAAGGCCCTTTTGTTGATCTTTATTGCTTCCTGAGTTCGTGGCACGTCTCTTGTAATGACGCTGTTCATTCGCGGAGCACTCTGCATCGCGAACACGTCAAGAGGCTACACAAAATCTCATGAAGGCTTTTACCACCAAAGAGTTTGTATCGCTTGCAGTGATTGTGATCACCGCACCTGTGCTTGCGCTGGGCATTGTCCTCGCAAGTACCACGGTTGCGGGCGGGCACGAATTATTGTTACTGGCACTAACTCTATGTGGCGCTGCAGTGAGCGGGATCAATGGCTTTGGTCGCCGCACGGCCAGGGCGAATTCTCAATCGCGCAGAAGCCGCGGAGGGCCACAATCACGCGTGGCCCTTAGATCATGAGTCCTAGGGGCAAACCTCGTGAGCTCTCTGGAATTTAAGAAGGCGAACGAGACATCAGGTAATAAACAACAAAGGAGCAAACAAATGATTAGCAAATTCTTTCGCGATGAAACCGGTCTTGAATTGTCGGAATACGCTGTTGCCGCAGCTTTGGTTGCGATGGCTGCCGTCCTGGCGTTCACAGCCTTGGGCACTGCCATCGGCGAAAAAATTACCGATCTCGGCGACACCATTGCCGGAAGGTAACTCCAACCGAGCATTTGACAGTGGCGCGCTTTAGCCGGCGCAAATCCGATAAAGCGCGCCCTGCAACTTTCAAATAGCTGTGGGGGCAGGTCATGAGCTCATTCACACCAAACGTTAACAGGTCTTTAGCAAGCGAGATGAAAAGGTTCCTGTTAAATGAAACAGGCCTTGAGCTGTCTGAATATGCAGTCGCAGCAGCCTTGGTAGCAATTGGAGTAGTGAGTGTGTTCACTGCGCTCGGTTCGGCCATCGGCGTCAAAATCGACGATCTGGCGACACTCATAAACCAGTAATACCGCCAGCTAAATCGGCATTTGCTAATTACCTAAATTTTTCCCGGCGGACGACTTCCGCTGCCACGGTGGGTGACATGTCCGAGTCAATCACAAACATAGCGCTTCTTGTTCCCTTGGCGGTCATCATTGCTTATTACGATGTTCGCTATCGGCGAATTCCCAATCCATTTGTTATCGCTACCTTCATTGCTGGTGTTGTCATGAACACGATGTTCGGAGGACTACAGGGCGCCTATTCAAGTTTTGCAGGTTGTTGCCTGGCGTTTGTTTTGATGTTCATGCTTCACATTTTCGGAGCAATGGGCGCTGGCGACGTTAAACTTTTTGCCGCAATCGGTGCGGTTACGGGCGCCCCTCTGGTTCTGCCGACGTTCATGGTCGTGTTGCTGACAGGAGGGCTATTAGCGATTGTCTCAATCTTAAGAGCCGGAATAGCAATGAGCACGATGCATCGTGTTTTGCAGATTTTCGTTGGGATGCTACCGGGGTGGCAGATGCCGAAATTCGCCGTACCAGCGGACCGCAGGTACACAATTCCTTACGGCGTCGCGATTACCCTGGGCAGCATTATCTCCATAACGATTTTTCGCGCCTGAAGGTGAGCGACATTGATCAAGTCAATTAACCACACGGAGAGTTAACTATGCGCAACAAACGCTTCTTTATCGTCTTAGTCGGTGCACTTCTTTTCGGACTGCTCGCGGCAGTTTCCGTTAGTCGATATCTCTCGAGTGCCCAGGCTTACACAAAAAATCTTAGCCGGGTTGCTGTTGCCAAGGTCGCAATTCCCGTTGGTACAAGGATCATCCCCGACCAGGTGATGGTGGTCCAATTTCCGAAAGAATCGACGCCGGACGGCGCTTTTGATTCACCCGAGAAGTTAGCCGGACGCGTGGCCGTGACAAACATCGCTCCGCGCGAGCCGATCACCGAAGCGAGGTTGGCTCCGGAAGGCACAGCCGGAGGGCTTTCCGCAGTTATCCCTGAAGGCTACAGAGCTATGACGGTCAAGGTTGACGATGTGGTCGGTATCTCAGGCTTCATTATGCCTGGGACGCTCGTCGATGTCGTTGTCGTGATCGATCCCCAGGAAAGAGCTGGAATGCAGGATCCCATTTCGAAGATCGTTTTGCAGAACATCAAAGTTCTTGCAAACGGACAGAACATTGATAGGCCGGAAAATCAACGCGACGCGAATAGTGTAAAGGCCGTCACGCTGCTGGTTTTGCCCGAACAGGCGGAAAAGCTCGCCCTGGCTGCAAGTGAAGGAAAGCTGCAACTGGTAATGCGCAACTCGATCGATCAGGGTGATGAGCAAACCTTTGGAATTGACAAGCGCGGATTGCTCGGTGGAGAGCGCGCCAGGCCAAATCCAGAACCCGGCTCGTTAAAGAGCGAGCAGCCCAAAGTGGATCCGAAGCCGTCGACGCGGCGAGGGCGCCCTGAGACAAAGACAGAAACTCAAACGGTCCCAGAACGTCCACGTGCCTCGGTTGAAATGATCGAAGGCGCAAAGAAACGCAATGTCGATTTTCCGTGAGGAATGCAGATGAGCGTTGCGGATGTTAAGACCCAGGTTACCGATTAGCAAAAGGAGCTAAAAGATCATGTACAGCCGTTCCCCAATCAAACGCCGACTAAGCTTACTGCTGTCGCCGTTGATGATCGTTCTTATTAATTGCGTCGCGCACGCCCAGATTACTTCTTACAAAGCCTCGTTTAAGGAAAACAAGGAGGCCATGGCGGTCAATGTTCTGGTGGGCCAGTCTCGGGTGATCAATTTCGATAAGCCGGTCGGACGCTTCTCAGTTTCCAACCCTGAGATCGCTGAAGCGGTATTAGTCACTCCAAATCAGGTGTTGGTAAACGGCAAGACTTTCGGCCAGGTAAACTTCATCGCCTGGGAGCAATCAGGTGGTGAATATCTTGTTTTCGATGTTTACGTGAGGGCCAACTTATCGCTGATTGATTCACAGATCCGCGCGCTTTTCCCGAAGGACGACATACGGCTTAGCCAGGCAAACGGCTCAGTGGTTATCTCGGGAAGCGTTGCAGATCCAAAAACCGTTGCGCAGGTCGACAGTGTGGTCCAAGCCGCGGGCTTCAAGACAGTGAACATGCTGGCCTCGCCAGTGAAGAACATTGCCCAAGTGCAACTGCAAGTTCGAGTAGCGGAAGTCAATCGTACCAAACTGCGCGACTACGGCACTTCGTTCACAACTACTCCGCCAGGTGGAACAGCCGGTTACATCAATAGCGGCGGTGGGCCGAGCACACTGAGTGGCGCTACTACCAGTCCGGTTTCGACCATACTGGATAGCGTGCTTTCTCCGGCCTTAAATCTGTTTATTTTCAACCGACAGATAAACACTTCCGCAATGCTTCGCGTGCTACGAACGCAAGGTGCTTTCCGCGAATTGGCGGAGCCTAATCTAATCGCGATGGATGGGCAACAGGCGAGCTTTTTGGCGGGTGGCGAATTCCCAGTTCCAGTGGTCCAGAGTGGCGGTTCAAGTGGCGGCGTAGCAATGAGTGTGGAGTTTAAGGAATATGGTGTGCGCCTAAACTTCAAGCCAACCATTATCGATGAAGATCATATTCGGTTAGAACTCGAGCCGGAGGTTTCCACCATCGATTTCGCCAATGGAGTTAAATTCAATGGCTTCGTGATCCCTGGCTTGCGAACGCGGCGTGCCAAAACAGGGGTTGAACTGCGCGACGGTCAGTCGTTTGCATTGGCCGGCCTGCTGGATAATTCAGAATCGAAATCGCTTTCCAGGGTTCCCATTATCAGTGACATTCCGGTTATCGGATCGCTGTTCAAATCCAAATCTTTCCAGAAGAACGAAACGGAATTGATGTTCATCGTCACCGCCTTCCTGGTCAAACCGGTGAACCGGGACGACTTGCCGCAAATGCGCGGTATTGATGGGCTGAAAAACGGATCTCCCTTAGGCGTTGAGCCCAAGAGCGAAGAAATTCAGGGAAGAAGCGGTTTCTCAGTCACAGGACAAAATGCGGAAGAGACACCTGCCGTCGCACCAAAGGCAGCAGACGCTGTAAAAGTCGGGCCGAAAGGCAAGAGCGCACCGGAAATTGGCGCGGCCTCTTCAACCAGCACCTCTTCTAGCGCGACTCGCGTCATCAACTCACCCCTTCCGGTTGTTCGGGCCATACCCGCGGATCTCAACTTTGAGCCCGTCCGGCCATGGTAATTGTTCACAAGCCTAATTGATTTTCGGAGGAGTCAGTGATGAGCAACGTCAGAGTCAAGAGCACACGTGATCGCTGGAATGAGCGCGGTTCAATCCTGGCCATGTCTGCACTAGGGATGCTTTCTGTCTTGCTGGCGGTCGGATTGGGTGTGGATATTAGCAGGTTTTACCTGGCAAAGGCTGAGTTGCAAAACGCTGCCGACGCCGCAGCACTAGCTGGTGTTTCCGGTCTGAACTCTTCTGCCCCGGGAATCACGGAAGCTACTAATCGGGCTGTTAAGGCAATGAACAATTACGATTTCAATTATAAGGCTGTGGCGTTCCCTCGCTCGAATGTCTTGTTTGCGATAAACCTCGACGGGCCATACATGAGCGAGGCTTCCGCACAAGCCGATCCCAAGAACATTCGATTTGTTCAAGTTACAACCCCGCAGTCCCCTGTCGCGGTCTCGTTTGCGGTAACAGTTTTGGGCAGCAGTAAGAACATGAGGGCGACTGCGACTGCCGGCTATTCAGTTCCAATCAATCTCTTCTGTAACTGGCTTCCCGTCTCAGTCATCGATTATGACGTGCCGATGGCGCCAGGCCAAACTTATACGATTCGCGCTGGCTCAGGCAACCAGGTCTCTCCAGGCAATTATCAAATTCTCGCAGTAGCAGGACGAGGCGGCAGCGACGTACGCGTTGGTTTAGCCAGCGGTGTCGATCTTTGCGCTGCAGCGGGGGCTACTTACGCGGTTGACACTAAGCCGGGAGTAACTGCAGGCGCGGTTAGACAAGGCATTAATACACGTTTTGATGATTACCAGACCTCTCAGGTGGATCCTTTAACCATGCCCCCCGACACCAATGTCAGAGAGAACATTACCTATACCCAATACCGCAATGGCAGCCCTGCGAAATCACCTTCGCATACTGGAGTACCTGGCCGACGGGTAGTGATTATTCCCATCGTTAAATATGCCGAGTACGACCAGGGAAGAAACACAGTCAAATTTAATCGCTTTGGTCAGTTCTTCCTGCAGTCGAAGGTTGGGAATGGCAACGGCGGTGACATTCAAGCCGAATACATCAACGATATCGTGGTAGCGGGCAAGGGCGGTTACGATCCGAACGGTGGACCCGCAAATAATCTTATGGCGACTCCTGTTCTTTACAAGTAGGTAACAACGAATGCACCCACGAGTAAGAAAGATACGCGCTGTCCGCCGTTTGCGACGACTTCTCCAATTGAATCGTCTCGTCAGAAACGAGCGTGGCATTCAGCTGGTCGAGCTCGCGATAGTATTGCCCGTGTTCGTGTTGTTGTTTGCAGCGACAGCTGAGTTTGGACGTTACTTCTACGAGTATACGACTCTCGCAAAAGCATCGAGAGCCGGCGCCAGATATCTGGTAACCGCTGCTGTAAACAACACTGAAGATACCGCAGCTAAGAACATAGTGGTTTACGGTAACGCCGGCGGAAGCGGGTCTCCGATTATCAATGGACTGGATCGCTCACATGTTGTCATCACACGCACAGGTGGCGTTCCTGTCCTTCCGCAAACAGTCTCCGTCCAGATAAGCGGCTTTAAGCATCAACCTCTCTTCGATTTGGGAAAGATAACAAACGTTCCTTCGCTATCACTTAATATTGATGTGAAACCGAGCGTGACGATGCGCTATCTCCTTACCCAACCCGCGATATAGGAATTTCAAGATCATGATGCGCAACACGAAATTCAGGCACCAGGAACGCGGTTCTACGTTAGTAGAGTTTGCCATCGGGGCCAGTGTGTTTCTAATGGTGATGTTTGCAGTGATCGAATTCGGCCGGGCGTTATGGGTTCACAATGCCTTGTCCGACGCGGCTCGTCGTGGTGCGCGTTATGCTGTTACTCATTCAAGCGCGGATGTTGATGCGGTAAAGAACGTCGTCGTCTATGACGATCCCGCAGGTGGCACCAAGCCCCTCGTAGACAGTCTGACGACCGGCAACGTGAACGTCGACTATTCTAACTTTGGTTTGAGCCGAGGCACGGCGACAGTCAGCATTACAGACTATCAGTTTAACTTCGTCTTCCCGGTAGTGAGTACCAGCATCCAGATGCCTGGCTATGCTACTACCCTCACTGCGGAAAGCGTCGGGCTAATTCCACCAAATCTCTAGGCCAACATTCCGTTACGCGATCAAATTTGAGTAAAGAATCAGGAAAATAAATGTCTCAACCGCTTACATTCGTAGTTCTCAGTACGGGCCTCGAAAATTTTAAAGAAATTCGAGCTGCGCTAGCTGCGGATGGCCGCGGACAGTTGCTCGCTGGGGGGAACGATATTGAACAGTTGCACGAAGAGATAGTTCGCCTTAAACCTACGGCTGCAATCATAGCGCTGAGCAGTAACTCGGAACAGGCTATCAAGTTCATCAAGCGTTTGAATTCAGAATCTCCCACCACAGCCGTTATATCGGCAGCGCACGACGCATCGCCGGATCTCATTCTGCAAAGTTTGCGAGCCGGTGCGCGAGAGTTTCTCCGTCTACCCATTAGCCAGGAGGAGTTGAAAACGGTTCTCGATCGCGTCGCTGAATTTTCTGCAGTACAGGTTGATGCGCCAAAGAAAAAAGGCCGGATGATTGCGGTCTTTTCCAGCAAGGGTGGCTGCGGGACATCTTTTATCGCTACCAACCTCGCGGCTGCGACGGCATCTCGAACAGTGCTGGTTGATCTGAATCTTCAGGCGGGTGATCTGCCTCTGTTCCTGGGTGTCGACCCAAAGTACTCGTTTGCTGACATGGCGGAGAATCGCACGAGACTTGATGATGCTTTGATCAAGAGCTTCACCACTCCTTATTCCGCCAAACTTTCGCTGCTAGCCGCTCCTAAAGAGGCTGACTCGGCTGATGAAATCGAACCGGAACACGTCTTTGAAGTACTCCAGCGCCTGCGCGAGTCTTACGATTATGTTGTTCTAGATCCGCAACACACGTTCGATTCGATAACGCTGGCTGCACTCGATCAGTCAGACGAAATCGTGCTCATCCTGACGCTCGACATACCTGCTATTCGCAGTACTCAGCGTGCGCTCGCGATCTTCGACAGACTTGGCTACCCGCGTAAGAAGATTCGCATTGTCGTCAATCGCTGGAGCAAGCAGATTGATCTGGATTTGCGACAAGTCGAAAAGTTTCTTGGGGAGCCTGTCATAGGCTTTGTCCCGAGCGACTATCAAACAGCCGTAACTTCCATAAATCTTGGACGCCCGCTTGTCCAGTCAGAACCAAACTCCAAAATTGCTCTGGAGATAAGACGGATCGCGAGAACAATCGCGACCACTGCGGTCTCTACAGAAGAGGAGCCAAAGGCACGACGGGCACTCTGGAATTCTTTTTTCAAGCGCGAGTCGGCTCAGAATCAATTTGAGCTGCAAACTTCACTGGAAAAGATCTAACACATTAGGAAAACAACATGGCACTGCGAGAAAGATTGATCAGAGAAACGGCGGGAGGTCCTCCCAATGGCAATGGGGCCGGCCAGGACAGCAATGGCCAGAGTTCGTTCCAGGAAATGAAGTCACGCCTTCATAGGACGCTGATCAATCGAATGGATCTCACTAAACTTTCGACGTTAACGCCCGAGCAAGTCCATGCCGAAGTATCCCGACTGGCCGAGAGCGTTCTGGCGCAGGACGCGATGCCATTGTCCCTGTCGGAACGTGAGCGCCTGGTCAACGATGTGCAGCATGAGCTCTTCGGTCTTGGCCCTCTGGAACCCTTACTGGCCGACAGCACCATCTCCGACATTCTGGTTAACACGTATAGCACTATCTATGTTGAACGCCGTGGCAAACTCGAGACTACTAATGTCGCTTTCAAAGATGACGAGCATCTAATGCGCGTCATCGAGCGCATAGTTTCCTCAGTGGGCCGCCGCATTGACGAATCGTCACCGATGGTTGATGCGCGCTTGCGTGATGGGTCGCGTGTGAACGCGATTATTCCTCCGCTAGCCATTGATGGACCAGTGCTTTCAATTCGTCGCTTCGGCACAGAACCTCTTCGCATGAACTCGCTGATAGAGAATAAGGCCCTCACCAGGGATATCGCGGACATGTTGGAGATGTGCGTGAATGGGCGACTCAACGTGCTGATTTCCGGAGGCACCGGAGCAGGTAAGACTACTTTACTCAATGCGCTCTCTGCTTACATTCCCGAAGACGAGCGCATCGTTACGATCGAAGATTCAGCCGAATTGCAGCTGCAGCAGCCGCATGTTGTTCGCCTTGAAACTAGACCACCCAATATCGAAGGACGCGGTGAAGTAACTCAGCGAGACCTTGTGCGCAATGCCCTTCGTATGCGACCTGATCGCATTGTGATTGGTGAAGTCCGCGGTGGCGAAGCGATCGATATGCTGCAGGCAATGAATACAGGCCACGATGGTAGTTTGACAACAGTCCACGCAAACACTCCGCGCGATGCATTGTCACGCCTGGAGACGATGATTCAAATGACGGGGATGCGTCTGTCTGATCGTGCGATGCGTCAACAGATTGCCGCAGCTATAAATCTTGTCGTGCAAGTGGCGCGGCTTTCAGATGGTACCAGGCGGGTTACTGCCATTTCCGAAATCACGGGCATGGAAGGCGAGACCATAACGATGCAGGAGATCTTCCAGTTTGAGCGTACCGGACTGGATCCGAACGGCCAGGTCATCGGCCGCTTCCGTCCCACCGGTATACGCCCGCGTTTTGCGGAACGACTCAAGGCCTGCGGTTTGCAACTGCCGCGTGTTTTCTTCGAAGAGACTTAAATCACATGCTGATCTCCTTCTTAGTATTTCTGTTTGGGTTGTTCCTGGTGCTTGGAGCCTATTTGCTGGCCACGCGCGGCTCCGATGCGAAGCGCACTCGCCTCCAGAAGCGCCTTTCTGAAGCTTTGCTTCATTCCTCACAGACCGAAGACATAGATGTACTTCTCGCTCGCAACGAACTGATGAGCGAAATTCCCTGGTTGAATCGCTCGCTTGTTCGCATGCAGGCGGCGCTGCAATTAAAACGGATGCTGGACCAGGCTGACCTCCACCTAACACCGTCGCGACTGGTGATGTTTTCTTTTTTGGCAGGCATCCTCGCCGCGATGTCCGCCTCAGTCATAAGCACCTCAATATTGTTGATGATATTGTGCGGCGTCCTTGCAGCCGCTCTGCCTTTCGCGCACGTCTGGTGGAAGCGGAAAAAGCGTCTGGATCATTTCCTGGAGCACCTTCCAGATGCGCTCGATTTGATGAGCCGGTCACTTAGCGCGGGCCACGCCTTTCCGGAAGCGATGCACATGATATCCATGGAGATGCCGGAACCGATAGCAACGGAATTTCGCAAGACTTATGAAGAGCAGAATCTTGGTCTGTCGCTGAAGCTTGCTCTGGAAAACCTGACGCAGCGGATTCCACTACTGGATCTGCGCATGTGTGTTACCGCCGTTTTGATTCAGCGTGAAACCGGCGGCAACCTCGCGGAAATCCTGGAGAAGGTTGCCTCCACAATCCGCGAGCGCTTCCGAATTATGGGCGACCTGAAGACTTTAACGACAAGCTCACGAATGTCAGCCTGGCTGCTCTGCGGCCTGCCGATATTTGTTGCGATTGCCATAACCGTAATGAACCCCGAGTACATGAGCGTACTTTGGAAGGACACGAGAGGGCATTACCTGATAGCAACTGCGTTGTTCTTGCAAATAACCGGCATGTTAATTGTGCGTAAGATTTTGAAAATAAAGATTTGATTTAAAGATGGCCTTGGGACTCTGGCCTTTGATCGCCGTCTTAGACGAGTTCCAAGACCAGAGTTCAAACAACAAGGACAAGCAAAAGAACAAAAACCAACGACCTAAGACCAAAGAGCTAACGCCATGCTTCTAGTTATCACCATTTCAACTTTCGTTTGTATCTCCCTTGGGATGATGGGAGTCTATTGGCTTCTTTACCGGCCGCAGAGCGCAGCCACAGAACGGCTCAAACGGCTTGGCGGCCAGAGCACAGCAGGAACCTCTACCTCGCTCTCGATAGACGAAGAGGGACGCGGCGCCGAGTTAGCAGAACGCCTTGCTTCGCCGCTTAGTCGTCTTCTTCCGCCGTCCGCTGCCGAGGCGAAGAAATTACAGAAGCAGCTAATGCAGGCGGGTTTTCGCTCGTCGACTGCTCCCGTTGTTTATCGAGCAGTCCAAATAGCAATGATGGCCGGTTTTCCCGCAATGGTGGCCTTCGCTTGCGCGCTGCTCGCCCGGCCGTTCAACAGCGCTTTTCTCTGGATCTTATTTGCCTTTGTTATTGGCTTCTTCCTCCCGCGTTACGCGTTGCGCCGGATGATTCGGTCGCGGCAACAACTAGTGCGGTGGGGACTCGCTGATGCGCTGGACCTCATGGTTATTTCGATCGAAGCGGGACTCGGCTTGAATGCCGCAATGATGAAGGTCAGCAGCGAGTTGAATGAGGTGCATCCTGACATCAGTGAAGAGTTTGAACTGGCCAATCTCGAGATAAGGGTTGGGCGAGATCGTGATGAGGCTTTACGCAATCTTGCCGAACGAACCGGTGTTGATGATCTTCGAAGCCTGGTCGCAATGCTCATTCAAACAGATAGGTTTGGTACCTCAATCGCGCGGGCGATTCGCGCATTCTCCGATTCGTTACGCACCAAGCGCCGCCAACGCGCCGAACAAGCCGCTCAAAAAGCCGCAGTGAAGCTTTTATTTCCGTTGGCTTGCTTTCTCTTCCCGACATTGTTTATCGCGATTCTTGGCCCTGCAGCGCTCCAATTGATGGACACCCTCGGCAAAATGTAAGAAGGAGTTGGACCATGAGCAAACGAAGGCTACTCGCCATTTTTATCGCGTTAGTTCTAACTATCGCCGCAACGGCCATGTGGAGTGCCTCTACAATCGAACGTGAAGGCGATGCGGATGCGAACGTGATCGAGGATTCAGGCTCACTAGCCGGTAATGTGAATGCGCCAAAGAAACGCGGTAACAAGGTGGTTCGGATTTTGGCGGCTCCGTTCAAAGCTTTCGGCAGGCTGTTTGTTCACAAAGACGAGAACAAGCTTCAGCGGATGACGGAGAAGGATGCTGAGAAGTTTGAAAGTATCGGAGTTTCCCGCGTGGATGATAGCCGCACCCGTGAGGCAAAGAAGTTAGCCTTAGCCTCCTCTGCACAGGAACATCTTGCGAATGGCCGATCGTATCTATTGAGCGGTCGAATCAATGAAGCAATCTCTGAACTCTCAACCGCTGCTTCGCTCAATCCGAAACTGAGCGAAGCGCACAGCCTGCTTGGAGTTGCTTACGAGAAAAAAGGACTGGCGGATCGAGCCAAGGATTCTTATGAGAAGGCCGTCAAAGTGGAACCTGAAGATGCGCAGGCATTGAACAATCTGGGCTTTTCTCTTTATCAAAACGGAAATTACCGAGCCGCCGTCGATCGTCTAAAACGAGCAGTAAAACTGGCGCCAACCGACGAACGCATTCTTAACAATTTGGGCCTCGCACTCTGCCGGCTCGGAAAGTTTGAGGACGCTTATAAGAATTTCGCACGAGCTGCTGGTCCACTGACCGGCAATCTCAATACAGCCAGAATGCTTGAAAGGTTTGGCCGCGACGACGAGGCGATCAAATATTATGAAGACGCACGTCGTATCGAGCCCACTTCCAGTTTTGCATTGCGACGTCTTGCAGATCTCTACAAGCGAACTGGTAAGTCTGACAAGTCCCAGTTGGCCGGTAACACAGCTGCTGGAACCGCAGGCGAAAACCCCGCGCACACCAGTCAATCTTCACCATCCGGAAAGTAACCTCGGCCTCGGGAAAGTGAATAATTTTGATGTCGCAAACAACGATACTTTCACGTGTTGAAGTGGAAAGGATGGGCCCGCCGGTTCCGGAGGAGCTGGCCGATCTGGGAATCGGGGAGGGCTTCCTCTGTGACCTTGCGCTGAAACACGTCTCGATGGTTCCCGAGCCGACGACTAACGTCATCGCTGAGCGTATGTATCTTCCACGTGCGCTCGCGGAAGAAATCCTCGAGAAACTTTATCGAGAAAAGCTCATTGAGGTGCGGCATCAGACAACAGTAGGTTCTACGCGGTACGCGATGTTGGACCATGGCTGGGATCGTCTGTTGCGGCTGCTCTCTGTATGTGGCTATAGCGGAGCGGCGCCTGTTTCGTTGAACGATTACGCGCACATGATGCGTCTGCAGTCTATACCTTCGAATCCCGCGTCAATGGAAACGGTCCGCTCGGCCTTTCATGATCTGATTCTACCGGAATCACTTCTGCAAACGCTCGGGTGCGTTATCAATTCGAGGAGATCGCTGTTCCTTACTGGCCTCCCTGGCACGGGAAAGACGGCGATTGCGGAGCGAATTAATGGTGCCTTACCGGGAGCGATTTGGATTCCCCACGCAATCGAAATCGACGGTCAGATCATTCGGGTGTTTGATTCCCACTGTCATCGTTTCGCGCCGGCAGATGTTACTCCATTTGAGTACGACCGGCGCTGGGTACTAATCAATCGGCCGCTAGTAGTCGTGGGCGGCGAGTTGACACTCGAAAACGCCGATCTAACGTGGAGTGAAGCAGCTAAGTTCTACGAAGCCCCGTTTCAGATGAAATCAAATGGCGGCACGCTGGTTATCGATGATTTTGGCCGGCAGCGCGTTGCGCCCCAGGATTTGCTGAATCGCTGGATCGTGCCACTTGAACGGCGGGTTGATTATCTCGCATTGCACACCGGTAAAAAGATCGAAGTTCCCTTTGAACAACTGGTGGTGTTTTCAACAAACCTCGATGAGAACGACCTGGCGGACCAGGCATTCCTGCGTCGTATGGGTTACCGCGCTCGCGTAGAGCCTCCCACTCCGCCGGCTTATTCCGAGATCTTCAAGAGGCAAGCTTACAGCCGCGGAATGCGCTGCAAGCAGTCCGTGTTATCGCACGTGCTGAACAAGTACAGGACCGAAGGACGGCAAATGAAAGGCTGCGAGCCACGCGACCTGCTCGACCGCGCCACTGATATTTGTCTCTTTGAAGGCCAGCCGCTGGAGCTGACACCCGAGGTCCTGGATGTAGCGTGGCGCAACTACTTTGGCACCTCTCACTCCTTTGCACCTGCCCCTCCTGAGAAGCCGATGATCCAAGGAAACCTCGGCGATCCCCTCGATCTATAAGTCCAACACGAAGCCGATGTAGTGCATTGGCTGGGAGGCACAATGAACATCCCCCAAAAGTCAATTCAAACTCTTCTTTGCTGTGCGATGCTACTCGCAGTTTCGGGCATGGCTTGCGGCCAAAGACGTCGGGCGCATGTCACCGTTGGGAAGGGCTCAGTCGCGCAACTCAACCCAGCTCAGAGTTCTCAGGTTCAACTGAAGCTCATCGATGGAAGCCTCATATCGGTAGATGAAGCTTGGGAAAGCGAGCAGGGAATGTGGTATCGGCAAAGTGGGATGAGTCACCTGATCACGCGCGATCGCATAAAAGCAATTGAGGGTCGCCCTGTTTCCCAGCCGAAAACAAATCTGCAGTTGGCTGAGGTTGGACTGGCTGACGCGAGTGGAAATAGTTCGAATAGTTCTAATGCGCAATCCGTCTGGATTTTTCTCGTTGGCGGTGCGTGCGTGGAGGCTGACAGCGCGACGGAATCCGAGGCCGGCGTTTGGTATAGACGCGGCTCATTATCAGCCTTCGTTGAGCGCGCCCGAATCGATCATATAGAACGAGAGGATTTGGAAAGCAGGGGCCAATCTAACTCTACTTCCAAAAAAGCGCTCGGCTGGACCACTGGAAGCTCGAAGATCGACGGGTTCATCCGACAAAGCGGGGCCAAATATGGCGTCGATCCATATTTAATTTTTTGCGTGATGGAGCAGGAATCCCACTTTAACTCCCGCGCAGTGTCGCCAAAAGGAGCACGGGGATTGATGCAGTTAATGCCGGGCACTAGTGCTCGCCTCGGTGTCAGAAGGCCTTCTGATCCCGCCCAGAATGTGGCTGGCGGCACGCGTTATTTGAAGCAACTCCTCGAACAGTTTGATGGGCGTATAGATTTGGTTTTGGCGAGCTATAACGCCGGCGAGGGCGCGGTCTTGAGGTTTGGTCGGAAGGTGCCCCCCTACCGGGAGACGCGCAATTATGTGAAACGAATAAGCTACCGCTATCACCGAACGAAGCCCGCGGCTGCTGCCCCAGGTGGTGATGTAGCCTCAGTTCGCGGAACAGGGAACTAGCCTTGTTCGCTGCCGCGACCTGACAGGACATTAAAACCAGAGTGAAAAATATTTTAGTCAAGATAGTCTTAGTCGCAGCAGTCGGTTGCGCTGCATCGGTGTGTCCGTATGCGCAGCAGTTGCCGGAAGCTCCACTCAGAAACGCAGCGGTGATAAAACTTGTTCGTGCCGGCTTCAAAGAGAAAACGGTTATCGCCATCATCCGGAGCCGGCCAAGCCAATTCGACTTGGATCCTGACAGGTTGATCGAACTGAAGCGTAACGGAGTTACCGAGAACATCATTCTCGCCATGCTGGCCCAGGACGAGTCGTTTGTTCTTGCGGACGATGAATGGACGGACGACTCCAGAATCAGGGCAAGTTCTACGAGATCTAACGAGGGCGATGCTCAGAAGCAGTCGGGCGACTCCGATATTTTTGGAAGCGGCCAAAGCTCAAGAGGCCGGACTAGTGGGCGAGGAATGAACGGCGCAAATCAAGGAGAGACGACCACGACAGGAAGTGCCACAGTTCGTATTCTTCGTCCACCGGCCGAGGCAGGTGGGGCTTCACTAAAGCTCGAGAAAACGCCTACGTTAAACAACGATTCGGTGATTAGGCTGGTTGAAGCAGGCTTTTCTGAGGGCACGATCATCAAGAGAATCGAAGATTCGCCGGCTGATTTCGATCTTTCTAACTCGAAACTCGCAGAGCTTCGGAGGCGACGCGTTACGGAGACAATTATCGCCGCAATGACAGTCGCCATGAGCGAGGAATCAGGTACAAAGCAAATTGCCCCAGCCAAGACTAAAGGAAACTAGCATGCTGAGTAGCATGGCGGTTCGCCTTCTGGCAGGCCGACTCGTGGCCATTCAGTTGCTCTTGTTCGCCGCACTTTCAGTCTCTGTCCACGCTCAGTCAAAATCACCCACTGCGACACCGTCGCCGAAACAGGACGAGCAGGAAATCGATCCTGACGATGTGATTTCTGTCAACACGACGGAAATACTGCTGCCCGTGACTGTTAGAAATAGCTCTGACCAGCTCGTCAGCAATTTAACCCGCACGGACTTTCGCATCTTCGAGGACGGGGCAGAGCAAACTTTAAGCGATCTCAGTCTGCGCCAGGTGCCCGTGGATGTAGTCTTGTTAGTGGATGCCTCTTCTTCCGCGACAAGCAATCTGGACGACTTTCGTAACGCAGCTGAAGGCTTCGCCGCTCATCTCCACGCTGACGATCGTGTCAGTCTCATCCAGTTTGACGATCACGTTGCCCTGCTTCAGGACTGGACTAGAAGTAGGGTGCAGTTGCGTCGCGCCCTAAAGCGGATAGCTCCAGGAATGTTTACCCGGTTTCACGACGCAATGTTTTTGGCCTCGCGAGATCAGGCGGCGCGCCGGAATGCACGGCACGCGATCATCGTCTTAACCGATGGAATCGACAGCGGGCGCGGCACTACTTTTGATTCCGCTCTCCGCGCGGTGCTTGAGTCTCAAACAACTGTTTACGTTGTTAGCAATACGCAGATCGAAAGAGCCAGTAAACAGGAGGAGCTTGCGACTTTGCTTTCTGGCTCTGATTCAGCCGTGCGATTTAACAAACTTCGGATCGATGATTTGCGCATGGGTTTAGCGGCCCTGGATTCCAGCGAGCGTAATCTTGAAAGGTTAACGGCGTCGACCGGTGGGCGACTTTACAAGCCGGCTACATTCAATGATCTCGAAGAAACTTATGCTGAAGTGGCTGCTGAGCTGCGACATCAGTACACTCTTTACTATGCTCCTTTAAACGCTAAAAGAGATGGACAATTCCGCAGGCTACTTGTCCAAACCACGAATCCAACTCACCATGTTTCTGCGCGGATGGGCTATTACGCACCTAAAAAGTAGCTTCTAGCCTTGCGTGGACCCATAACAATTGTAGCTAGGCCTTTGTGGGACACTACTGGCCGCTCCTTGGCCAAAATGTCACGCTTTGACTTGGCCAGCCCTTTCTGGGTCGTGTTGATACGCATGAGCTGGTCCCGTAATCTTGCGGCAGCTTCAGCGATTTGAAGCTAAGTATAATCATTGCTTTAGTTAACGACTCACTGATAGTGGCGGCATGGCCATTGCCATGGCTAGTCCAAGTGCGGAAGGCTACGTGTGCGTTCCCACCTTTCGAGCAAGCAATTCTTTACAAGTAACCGGTACTCAGAGGAGAGATCATGCGACTAATCAAGCGCGCCGAGAAGGGCCTCACGCTAGCGGCCGGCGGCCTACATAATGCTATTCAGTCGGTTAATAAATACAAACCCAATCCGTCTTTTACGCCTAAGTGGTCAGACAAGCCCTTGCTGAAATCATGGCAGAAGAGCAAGCCAACGCTGGGTTGGCCGCGAACGACGGATTCGCTGTGTCCAAACTGTGTAATCGAGGCGAGGGAATCCATTCTTACTGGCAAGCAAGATGTCAGTATCCTGATCAATGAGAAAGTTGGCGAGATTAAGGCGCAGATCATTGAACGCGACGGCCAGGTCTGGATGGTAAAAGATTGTCCTTTTCATGGTCACTTCGAAGACATGATGGCCATTGACGTTAAGTTCCTCACTCATATTGAGAAGATGTTTCCCGGCAGAGACATTGACGCGCATAGTGACGAAAAGCTTCACAATCATGGCACCAGCACCATCAAGTATGGTCGCGGCGCCGTCCTGACTGTCGACCTCACCAATCGGTGCAACATGATGTGCGATCCCTGTTTCATGGACGCGAATCAGGTTGGGTTTGTCCACGAGTTAAGCATGGAAGAGATCAGGGAGATTCTTGACAACGCCATTTCTATCAAGCCGCGTCGCCAGATGTCAGTCCAGTTTTCCGGAGGCGAGCCGTCAATTTCACCGCACTTTATTGAATCGATAAAGTACGCGCGTAAGGTTGGTTACAACAGTGTACAGGCAGCAACTAACGGAATTGAATTCGCGAAGAGCAAGGATTTTTGCCGCCAGGCTGCCGAGGCGGGTCTGCGTTACGTGTACTTGCAGTTTGATGGCGTTGGCAACGATGCGAACAGCCATCGACAAGTCGGTAATTTATTCGATGTGAAGATGCGAGCGATCAACAACCTGCATGAGGCAGGAGTTGAAATCGTGCTGGTAACCACGCTGGTCAACGGCATCAACAATGACCAGGTAGGTTCGATCATCCGTTTCGCTCTCGACAATCCCAAGAAGATTGCATTTCTTTCGTTCCAGCCTGTTTCATTTACCGGTCGTGACGAGGAAATCACACCGCAACGCCGACTGCAGCAGCGGTACACCCTTTCCCACCTGGCGCACGATGTTAAAGATCAGGTTGGTATCACCGAGCCGACGCGCGATTGGTTTCCGTTGTCCCTGATGGGCGCCTTTGCGGATTTCGCAGATTTGGTTCATGGACCACAAGCCGAATGGGGCCAGGTGTCATGTGGATGCCATCCCAATTGTGGAGTCGGCACTGCGGTGATGGTCGACAAGGAAACGCGCGAGATGCGACCAGTGCCGGAGTTTTTGAATATTCCAGGCCTGGTGAATGACATGCAGAAAATTACCGACGCCGCCCGTGGTAAGTGGATGTCGAATTTGATGATGGGACTGGCCCTTCTCAAACATTACAACCCCTACAAGTCGCCGTCTCAGTTCACCCTTTACGAGCTTTTCAAGAAATTCGACAAGTCGTTTGGCTTGACCGGAAAAGACTATGGCAAGGTCAGCGGTGATCGTTCGCAGGACGATATCGAAAAGCGGCGCTCCGATCGCTGGAACTTCCTTTTCATTGCGGGAATGTGGTTCCAGGACCTTTTCAACTACGACTTTCGTCGCACGGAAATGTGCATTATTCCCTACGGCACTCAGGAGGGTGAGATTTCTTTCTGTGCATACAACACTGGAATAGGATGGAGAAACATCATCGAAAACATGCACCAGAATGCGACCGTCGCAAAGTGGTATGAGGAACATGGTCGGCACGAGATTTTCGCTCGCGGTAAGGAAGTTGAACTTAACGAGAAGGTCCACGACCTCGTGTTGAATCCAATTGACCTCACTCGGCCCAACAAACCGGAGATGGAAGGTCCCAAGACGGCGCATGAAGAAGCCGTTATGATGCGAAAGCTTTATCAGGATATAGTCCTTAAGAAGCAGCTTGATACAAAAGAGTCGGACAAGCCGGTCCAAATTCAAGGGCTAAGTCGCAAGAAACAAGAGACTGCTGAAGCAGTTTTGGTTTAGTTAACAACGCTTAGTTCAGAAAGTGAACCCCGCGAGCGAGTAGATGTTCGCGGGGTTCGCTGCGTAACCAGGCCGCGGCAGACTTAAGTGGTCGCCGCGCTACATCGCACGCCTACCGTTCTAAATGTCGCGCCTACTTGACCACAGGCGTTCGCGGCGTGTTAAATAGTCGGCACGGAAGAGTAAGACTTTAAGAAAGACGGGAAGCGAATGGCTATAGTTACTGTTAATCAGGGTGAATCAATCGAAAGTGCATTGCGTCGTTTCAAACGCAAAGTGATGACCGAAGAGATCATCAAGGATGCAAAAAAGCACGCATTCTTTATCCCTCCCGGACAGAAGGCGAAACTCAAATCAGCTCTGGCGCGCAAACGGAATAAGAAGAAGGGCCGCATGCGCACTACTACCCCTCGAGACTAGCCAGTCTTTGCAGTCCGCACCGAAACGTGCCATCTATCCCAGTCGTGCAGACTTCAGCCATCAAAGACTGGCGCCTCAGGTGTGGCGAGAGACAAGATCCAAGTGAAGTTGATGAGGGATAACAATGCGGGTTTCCTATGACCAGAATTCTGCTCACAAACGACGATGGCATCCATTCGAGTGGCCTAATTAGACTTGAAGAGGCGTTAAGGGAAGTTGGCGATGTCTACGTGGTTGCTCCGGCCTCTGAGATGAGCGGCGCTTCTCATAGCCTTACCTTGGCGCGACCTCTGCGTATCCGACAGGTCGACGAAAGACATTGGACCGTGGATGGCACTCCTACTGACTGCATCACGCTGGCGCTCAATAAGATTCTGCCCCCTAACGAAATGCCGGAAATTTGTGCTTCTGGAATTAACCATGGCGGGAATCTTGGTGACGACGCTACCTACTCCGGTACCGTTGCCGGAGCGCTCGAAGCTACGATTCTAGGCGTACCAGGTCTGGCATTCAGTCTGGTTGCGCGTGAGCACTTTGACTTTCGCGAAGCGGCACAATTTGCTGTGGTAGCAGTACGGAAAGTGTTGGCTGAAGGTTTGCCTGAAGGAACACTTCTCAACATCAACATCCCGGCCAAAGAGATCAAGGGAGTTCGAGTTACTCGACAGGGAATAAAAAACGCACGTCCGGTAATTAGCGAACACATTGATCCGCGCGGTAAGCCGTATTTCTGGATAGGTGAAGAGTATTTCAATACCAACTCGGCTGACGGAACCGATTACAACGCGATCGATCTCGGTTATATCTCAGTCACGCCCTTGAGAAGTGACATGACGGACCACCGAGCACTCAGCGCTATAGAAACCTGGAATTACCTAAAGGACTCCGAGCTGCTTTATAAGACTTAAGCCGGTCGGGAATCGCAGCATCTGTCCGAGATTGAAGCTTCGTGCAAACCACCGGTCAACAGCCTTCAAAGAGAAGCCAGGATTATTCCATCCCTCGCGAGCGCATGGTCGAACGACTTCGCGATCACTATCAAATCCGCGATTCAAAAGTCCTCGAAGCAATGCGCTCAGTCCCGCGTCACGCCTTTGTGCCGGAAGCACTTCAGAGTCGAGCCTATGGGGATCACGCCCTTCCGATTAGCGGAAGTCAAACCATTTCACAACCCTACATCGTTGCGCGGATGACGGAGTTGCTCGAGATTAATTCTGACAGCCGGGTATTGGAGATAGGGGCTGGTTCTGGATATCAGACGGCTATTCTGGCGAAGGTTGCAGGCCAGGTTTATTCGATCGAGCGCATTGCCCACCTCGCGCGCGAGGCTCAAAGCCGGATCAGACAGTTAGGCATTCATAACGCAACGGTAAAATGTTTTGACGGCACGTTAGGGTGGGCGGCAAACTGTCCCTACGACGCAATACTGGTCGCGGCAGGTGGTCCTGGAATCCCAGACCCCCTGGTTGCTCAACTAAAAGTTGGCGGACGCCTAGTCGTTCCGGTTGGTGAATCCCGCGAGTCGCAACGTCTGGTGCGAATAATCAAGACCGCGACGGGCCGCACGCAAGAAGATCACGGAGCTTGTGCCTTTGTTCCTTTGATTGGTCAACACGGCTGGGCTACGTGAATGCCTCATCCAGATTTCGAAAGCCCCCGCAGTGACATCTAACATCGTCGATCCTATTACAACTAATGATTGCAAGAATAATTGAAATACTGTCGGGATTTATCGTCGCCACAATCTCGTCGCTAGGCTATTCCGGAATAGTCCTGCTAATGGCAATTGAGTCAGCGTGCATACCTTTGCCTTCTGAGATCATCATGCCCTTTTCGGGGTACCTTGTATCAACGGGGCAAATGAATCTCTGGGTGGTCGGAATTGCCGGCGCCGTGGGCTGCGTTCTTGGGTCGCTGGTGGCTTACTGGGTTGGGAGCCGGGGTGGGCGCCCTCTAATCGAGAAATATGGACGCTTCGTTTTAGTTTCGCGTCACGATCTCGATATGGCTGATCGATGGTTTGCAAAGCACGGCGAAATTATTGTTTTCGTCAGCCGTCTTCTGCCGGCCATAAGGACTTTTATAGCTTTTCCGGCCGGTGTGGCGCGAATGAATTTAAAGCGATTTGTAATCTACACGTTCGCCGGCTCGTTGCCCTGGTGCCTCGGGCTCGCTTACATCGGTCAAAAGCTTGGTGAAAAGTGGAACAAGGACGACACCCTAAGGACCTGGTTTCATCGTTTCGATTTCTTGATTGGAATTGCTGCTGTGTTATTAGCAGGGTGGTGGGTTTGGCGCCACATACGCCACGTGCGCGAAGAGAAAGCGAACGCTTGAAGCTTTTACGGCCACAAATTCTCCGGCTTGAGCAATACGCATGATGCAGCCAACGAACGCCTGAGTTCAGTTGGCCCATCACCCTGGCCAGAATGGTTTCAAAAGATAGGAGGTGAGCATATCCTCGCCACCGATTGCTCACCCCCTGGCGCATGAACGAGGCCAAATATGAGATCCATGCCTCGTGGCGCTTATCCGAACCAAAAACACTGACGATTAAAGACAATCAATTGGCTGTAGTTAAGCGCTATTAGGTGCGAGGTCTCACCTGCTTAAAACTGGGCACGTGAAGCTCATCACTACTTCGTCACCTTGCGAAACTGATTATCACCCAACGTCGAAGAAGGAGTTCAAAGGGAGGCCGTAGAGCTTCTGTGCGCCATCCTTATCAATCCCAGTTATCGACAGCGTGGGACTTCCAACTCCGCCGCAGAAGTAATGCATCACCGACTGCGGATCGTACCTGGTCAAATCCAGCGTGTTTGCCAGGTCTTCGTCCGGGCAGGCGGCCGGGGCGCCGCTCCGAATATGCTCATGCCGAAAGCCCAGGGCGTGGCCGAGTTCGTGCCGCAACACACCAACTTTGTCAAAGCTCGTGCTGAAGTATGACGGATCAATCAACACCCTGCGCCTGTTGACTGGGTCATTCGGGAAGAACGCAGATGCGATGAATTGACCGCCCGCGTTGATTTGCCTGACGGTGAAGACTACCCCACTCGGATTTGTTGTAGCGCTGCTGTCCAACCCCTGTTTGTGCTCGAACTTAATACCGCAGATCTTTTCCCAATCGAGCGTGGCCAGTTTCATGTTGTTTTTGACTGTCTGGTAACTGGGTTCCGAAGGGAAGGTGTTCCGCAAAACGCAATACGTGAGCGTTAGCCCAGGCTTCCAGCGCACGAGCTTTCCGGCCTGGGTCACTCCCACGAGCCTGCCCCGTTCCTCCTGCGGGGCGAGATCCCCCGCTCCGAGGGCTGCTCGTTGCTCCTTTATACTCCGTTCGGTCTCAAGCATCTCTTGCTGAGCGGCGTACACCTCTAGTTCGGCTTCGTCGAGCAGCATGTCACCTTCCACGACGAAGAATTCCTGTGTAACCCCCTCTTCGACTTCGAGGGACACTTTTTTGCTTCTCAGTCTGCTTTGCAGTTGGGACAGCATTTCGCCTTCCGCGCCTGCAGTGCTTACAGCCGGGGCTGCCGCAGCTGCTGAAGTGTTCTTTTTTGCGTTTTCCATGACTTTAGTTCTCCTTTTGAGGTTAAGTTACCTGAAACATCGTCACCCGTCCTGAATCTACTTCATCTACGTGGATCTCCATCGATTCTTCGGAAAGAGTTTGAAACGAAATAATTCAGCGTATGCTATCCGCCTTGACGCTGTCGTCGTCAACGCCGTTTGCGACGTTCCATAATTAATGACTTGCCGTTATCATCCAGTTCAAGGAACAACTCGCGGTACAATTCATCCTGATTTGCCGGATTTGATCCTTTAATGAGCCCATCCAAATACAGTTCTTGTTCATTTCCGAGAGTGTCGCCTTTGACGACGTAAAGCTGTTCGCCGTCGATGAATAACAAAGAGCGCTTTTTCAGTTCAGAAAACTTTTTGGATTTAGACATGGAGGTTCGCAGCTCAGGGTTCTCGTCAAGGAACAGCGTTGCAGCATCTTTTTCGTCCTTGCCAGGCATCTTCTTTGCCGACTTTGAATATTCGATCAGTTCCGGAAGTCCGTTTTCAAACTTTGGGAGTACTTCTTGACCCCCGAAGAAAGCGGTCGGGGTTTTTGACGCGCAAGCGCAGAGGCGCTCGATAGCCTATGGCGGCGGCACGATTATCGCGTTGTTACCTGTCTTGAGTTGACGCGGCGGCTGAGTCTCGAGCCCATCAATGTTGACCGGGTAAACTACCGGGAACGCGTCTCCAAGCGATAACGTGGCCTCGAACAGTGTCCCTTCTGGCAACGGATTGCCACCCCCATTCTGTGCCTTCCTAATTTCAAAAAAAGCTTGGTTATCTTCCGGGTATTCATAAAAGACGCGGTAACCGCTTGTTTTCAATGCCGGCGTCGCACGCAGCGACTGGATGCTCGCGCCCTCGCTGCTCACCACTAGCTTCCCGGACAGCCGATTGACGTTCAGGTTCCCGTGCAAATTTACCGGCAAACTAACGGTCTGGTTGTGCTGAGCTTCGACGCGTTCCGGAGCAATGAAGGCGCCACCGGCGACGGCCCTCTCCTTAATTCGCTGCTCTGCGTCGGCGAGAACCTGGTACTGGAAGGTTAAGCCGCCGGGAACGCGTGTACCGATGGGTTGTTGAATGAGGGATGTCCATGCCGCAGTCCGATACGCTTGATCTCGTTCGTCGATCAAAGTGTTCACCCCCAGGCCTGCGCCCGGAGGTGAAGCCATGAAGCCAAACGTCGGCTCTTTCCCAAGCGTTCTAAAGATCACCGGCGCCGACCAGTTTGGCGGGTACGGACTGGTCGCATATAAATTTGAACGGCCGGCGCGCACCGCCATTTCGAGGTCACCCGGAGCATCTTTAAAGAGGCTTCGGAAAAAGCCTTGCAAAAAGCTGACTGCGGCCTGCGTTTCCAATCGGTAGCGCATGCCCAGCGCAAACTGCACACCACACTCACCATTAACCAGCGCTTGCGCGACTCCTTCGCCGCCGCGCATCCATTGCGGTGTGTTATCGTCCACCAGTAGCTTGATACCTGCGGGAATCTGAGCTGCCGTCAAGCAGCCGATCAGAAGTACGACGGGCACAGGATTGATTTGCAGTTCGGCCCTAAGCTGTTCGGAGGCAACCGGCGTGTGCGCCTGTCCGTCTTCGCTCTCGAACTGAAGCACGCCCACGGGCGGCAGGCCTTCGAAGTTTTCGAGCAAGTCGCCGTGGCCAAGGTAAAGCAAAATGTGATAGTTAGTGCTGTGAATTTGTTCCCTGAACGCCTCCCAAGTCGTAGGTCTAGCAACATTCGGTTCGCTGCTGAGCACATCTACCTGGACCGCGATGGGGCCGAGATGCTGTGTGGCCAGATTCACAACCGCGTCGCGGATCGGGGTCGCAAGAGGTACGGCGCCGCCCAAGTCACGCGGATTGGATCGCAAGACCAACACTCGCAACGGCCAATCGGGAGTAGCAGCGGTGTTCTGCGGGATGCCTACTTTGGGCAATAGGTGCACGATGGAATGCACCTGCTGTCGCAGAACGAACGGACTGCCTGCGAACGTAAGTAACTCTATCGGCACGTCAGCCAACGCCGGGAGAAGCCTTTCATCCACATTGATCACAAGGCGGATCGGTTCCTGTCTACCCAGGGCGGCGGTCAGGTTGCCGTTAAGGTCGGCACCTAGAAGCCATTGACTTACTTCGGTTGCTACCTTCCGCGATATGACAGGAGATGCATTACCCAGCCGCAGAGTTTTGATATCCTCGGGCGTCAAATTTATGCGCTGCCGAAGGTAGCGCGCGCCAGCCTCGGGAAGACCAATATCACGGGCCTTAACAATGAAGTAGAGTTGGTCGTTAACGTCAGGCAGAATTTCCACAACAAAGTCGGTACTCATTGCTGCCCTCCACTCAGATCGCGATATGCTGTCAGCGCGTCGTCAAGGCGGTCCTGGCGCTTGCTTTCTTTCGCGACCAAAGAACTCCCGGTCACATTGTCTTCGAGATCGCTGTATTTCGAGTCTACGGCATGCAGTTCATCAAGAAAGCTGCGTGAGACTTGCAGTTCGGCATTGATCTGCGTCGGCTGCACCTCATCCGCCGCGGACGACGTTGATTTGCGAATAAACTCCCGTCCCAGGCGATGACGCAGGAAGAGGGCCATGGGGGACGGGGAACCTCCCGTTTGGCCGCGGATGACCGCGTCCTCGACGCTCAGCGTCTCGGCCAAGCCCTCATAAAAATTGCGCCAGAATTCATGCAGGCGTGACTCGGGGAGCGGTCCGAGGGGCGAAACGATCGTGGGCAACGCGTGGCGCGATTTGCCTAAGAAGGTAAACGCACGGTAGACGGTAGGTATTTCCTCGAAGCTTGCAGTGTGAACTTCTGCTGGAGTCAAACCGAGAACGCTCACGCGGCTGCCGAACAGCAGCGATGACAATTCGCTCGGGGCCAGTCGCGTTGATTCCTCGTGGTCAAACAGTTCGAGGATTCCTTCAGCCGCCAACGATACGCAGCCGCCCGCGACCAGGTGAACCAATTCGAACCCATCCCGTCCGGCGCGGTGCAGAGCCTCGCGCGGGGGCGCGATGATTGGAACCACGTCAACGTTCTGTAGATTACTGAGCGCGTCACGTAGTGCGACCGGCGTTCGCTCGAGATTATGAATGAAGGCGAGGCGTAATTTCGGCTGCTCCAAGGGCACTAGTGGCGCCCATTCGCCGGGCAATCCGCGCACGAAAGAGAACTCCCCCTCTGTGTAGCTACGGCTGGCGTATGCTACCAACTCCCAGGGCAGCTCCTCCAACTCCGGGGTCTCGCTGCTCCACCACATGCGCACGGGCCGGGAGGTCGGCAAGTCTGCCGCAAAGAGTCGTTCCAACCCCGGCGACATGGTTTTAAGTAGCTGCGACCGCATATAATAAGCGGCCTTTTCACCTTCTAAGAATGCTTCCAGATACTCGCGGTATCTACTCCATCCAACTATGACATGCTCCACTGCGGCCAGCGGAAACTTGTCGATCTCTGAAGAACGGTCCGTCAGCACTGATTCGGGAGACAGTGACCAGTCGAGTTTAAGAGAAGTGTAGACTAAGGCGTCGTAGGCACGGGTGGTCTCGCCGCCGGACTCACGGCGCGAGTGTGACGGGTCGTAAGCCTTTTGACGCGACGGGACAAGCCTGACCACAATTTCTTCATAGCGGCCTTCCGGTGCATTAGCAGTCAATCTGGGCTTTGCTGGGATCATGGTCTTGCCTCACTGACTGAAATCTAAATCGAGTGTGAGTTGGCTCAGGAAATGGCTTCTGTCTATTCCCGACAGCCAATCGGGGCGCGGGATGCGTTTTAAGAAGTCGAGCGTCTGCTTTTGAATGTTATCAAGAACCTGTGACTGACTGCCGTCTGCGTTGACGGCGAGTTGCGCGGCCGCAGGTACCAAGCGATAAGGGAATGGGGACTCAGGCGTTCCCACATTAGGGTAATTAAATCCGCTCGAAAGGGCATCGCTTAATCTCCTCGCCCGTTTAGTGTCACTATCTAAACTCGGGACCAATTCTGAAAGCGAGTGGTTTTTTAATGCTGCGAGCGGCTTGGTCGTAAATACTTCCGCCACGGCGCGGCTGTGCGCTGTGTAAGCGGTGACCCAGTTCGGTTTCTGAGACTGGTTCCACGTCTCCATGACAGCATTCGCCGCTCGATTCAACTCATCAAAACCGTGCTGACGCAATAAGGCGGCCAACAGGTGCATCCGCACGTAAAAAGGCGGGTGCGGGTCAGCTTCGTTCAGAGTTTGAAATTGCGGGGCGGGAGCCAACACAGCCAGCAAAGAGTTCAGAGCGTAAGCGAAACCTGCACCTCCGAGCAGTACGCCGAACGCATCGGCCAGCACCTCACCCGCCCATTCGATCCACCTCGTCTTGTGCTCATCTGTGGCCTGCTCTTGATCCAACCGAGTCAATAAATGACTTACCAACTCTTGCTTCAAGTTAAGGTCTTGATCGACGTTATGCCCAACTTCGTGGTGAAGTGTCGCTTGCATCCAGATTGAATCGGCCTGGTCGTAGGGGAGAAGGACGATGGGGATTGGCAGGCGGAGGGTGCGGTAGAACCGGACCGGGAAACTAAGAGCCGCTGGCGAGTAGCCTCGGCTGGCTGTCGACGGCGAGATATCCGCCTCCAGGTAGACGAGAGGTGGTTCGCGGAACTCTTGTTGCTCGATTACTCCCCAGAGGGTGGCCTGTTCGATACACGTCCTGTAGCAGTTGGCGGCGATCAAGTCGGCTGCGTCCAGCAGAGGACCGAAGCGCTCGCTCTGATGCTGTGCGATGATGTAACTAAAGATGCGCCAGAGTTCGTGCGCCCCGACGATCTCATTGTTCAGTTTGTAATAGATGTCTGCAAACTGTTCTGGCGGAAGGGTGGTCGAGAGGGAGTCAAGCAAATCGGTCTGGCGCTTCTGCAGGCCATCCATCATGATTTTGAGAGCGAGAAACTGGCTGCGGTGAACGCCCAGATTGTCGACGTTGGCCACGGCTTTCTCATACCAATCTCCTACCTCATGGGGAAGAACCTCGTGGCGTCGTTCGATTTCAGTCCTGGTGCGATCAAACAGTGCCATACTTTCCGCCCTTAGGGGATTAATGAGGCACGCTAGCAAGCCGAAGATGGCGAGAGTTGCAAAAGAGCACCCATGGAGAATCTCTCTTTAAACTCCGTATCTTGGAAGATGCTTCGGTTGAACAAGAAGTTTACGCGGGCTGGATTTAGCGAGTATGCAAGGAAGCAGGGGCTCGTGAGCATTCAGCCGTTCGTAAGGAACGGGCGGACGATATTCCTGTTTCTCTCTAAAGTCAAGGCTGTTTTGAAGCGCACAAAATTGTTATGGTGCCACTGATGAACACGGTAAAGCGGCGAACTCGGAGGGCGTTCGAAAACACTTCCTTGAGATGCTTAGTCGCGTTTTCACCCTCGCCCACCGAGTACGGCAAAGCCCATCACCATCCCTGCAAAGAAAGACTCTTCAAGCTGGACAACCAAGCGTTATCGGTATCTCTTGCCCGAGGAGGAGCCCAGAGGGCTCTCAGTCCTCACGGGAAGGCGGGAGCATCTCAGGTCAAAGGTGATTGTTTCGATTCGCACTGGGCTGCGCAAACGGAGGTCAGGCGGCCTGCTAGTGGATCAAGCCAGCAGTGGCGATCCTTTTTTTGGGCGATCCTTCCATTGCTTGTCGAATGGCTGGAATCGAGGGCCTTTGGTGGCACGACCTGTTGATCACGTTCTGTGCGCGTCTAGCTATAACTGGCTGAGAGGCTCTGACAATAATGATGCTGATGGGTCTCAAGGATTTGAAGACCACCATGCGTTAATATTCGTGCCGTTCAACTTCTGAAACAGTGAGTTCTTAGAATTCCGCCCACAAATTGGCCACTAATGAATTACGGCCGTCGTCGCCGGCAGCCGTAACCATTGATTTGAAATGGTCGGGGCGAGAGGATTCGAACCTCCGACCTCTCGGTCCCGAACCGAGCGCTCTACCAGGCTGAGCCACGCCCCGACAAGTAGATGGATAATAGGGAAGCGAGTTCGCACTGTCAAACTGCATAAAAACGGGCCTTTCAACTCCTTCCACCCGCGCGGCAAACTCTGCTAAATAAGACCTCGAAATTCGTTCGTCTTTATTGGTCGGTCAGTCGTCTAAATATTGACCAGGGGGGCAGGCAAAAATGGCATAGTTTTAGCAACCTGGTTATTAGCCGGGGGCCCCTCCACCAATCCGATTTGGGAAACACCTCATAAGTTTATTTGGTTTTGCACCAAAGTTTTTCGCCCTTGCGTTGGACAACCGCGCTGATCCGGATTGTCAAATTCAGCCGGGGTAGTTAGCTCGAGGGACCCATGACGATGGAGGCGACCAGTCTGTTTTGGCGCCGACATGATCGTGTGACTCGAGCGGGGCGGAAACTCTTTCGTAGTAATCGCCTTCAGAATTTCATCGGGATCGGCACTCACCGCGGACGGCTTGGCGTCGAGCGGTAAACTCCTAGCCTTCGTGCCGCTGAATGAACAGCCCCGCGAAATACGTGGCGAAGCCTTCGCTCAGCCATAGGTCGGCCCAGGGTGATTCGGTATCGGAATCACCAAACCACTGATGGGCGATTTTCATGCGTCACCACATCGTCAACGCCGTTTAAGGCCTTCATGACCACAATTGAAGTACAGACAGAGGTTTGGACCATAAGCTGATGGCGATTGTTCTAAAGATGCCTCAGCGGCACGGAAATTCCTTCGACGTTTTGTGATCAACCAGGCGAGTATTATTGCGCAGCTTTCACAGTTGCTTCTTTAAGAATTGTATTCTCAGGATCTATCTTCAGCGTCGCAGGAGCGTCGTTGAGTTTTACCACTTTTGCAGTATGCTTGTCCGCGGGCTTTAGAATTACGCGACGCTTGCCAGTGGTGGTCAGAATGTCGATAGGCACGCCGTTAGGAAACGCGACCTCAGACTGGAGCTGCGTTAGAACAAGCTTCAATGTTTTCGCTTTGCTTCTCCATTCCCACGACAGCTCATATCGGGGATGTCCGGTCCCATAAATCCAGCGCGCGAAAAACTTCTTTAAATTCCGTCCTGATACTTTTTCAAAAGCTGAACGTAAATCTTCGGTTGTCGCTGTGGAATTCCGATGCGCATTGTAATAGTAACGAATGCCTCGGAAGAAATTGTTATCTCCCAGCTCAGATCGCAGCATGTGCAATACCCAGGCGCCCTTCTGATAATTGTTTGCGTTTAGGAGTTCGGAGAGGTTTTCAGTCTCCGTATCGTGCAGGGATATTCGCTTCTTTTTCTCGTAGCTCAAGTATTTATCGGCCGCGTCTTTCATATACTGCTGGAAAGCCTTCTCGCCTTCATGTCGCTGAATGAAGAGTCCCGCGAAATATGTAGCAAAGCCCTCGCTCAGCCAGAGATCTGCCCAGGTTGATTCAGTAACTGAATCGCCAAACCATTGATGCGCAATTTCATGCGCCACAACCTGGACAATGCCCTGGCGAATATTGAACACCTTACTCATTTGCTGAGTTCCCGGTCTTAAATCAAATATCGTGCTCGAGAAAACAATAGCGCTCGAATTCTCCATGCCGCCAAAACGCGTAGCACCGATTATCAAAGCGAGTTTTTCATATGGATAAGGCGCGACGGTTTGACTGAAAAACTTCAAGGCAGGCTTTGCCGGAGCAAATCCCTGCATTGCGAATTCCTTATCAGTCTGCGGAACGTAATAAGCAAGCCAGGTTATTTCTTGCGGTGCCGGCTGTATTCGGGCAAAGTCTCCGATAGCGACGATCATGCAGTAGGGTGGAATCGGAACTGCTTCGATCCAGGTCCAGGTACGAGCCGTCTTCGATGTGGATGCGACTTGATCAAGTTTCCCATTGGCAACTACAGTATCGCGCGCTGGAGCCGTGACAGAGAAAGTCACAGTTGCTTTCGCGGAGGGATGGTCTAGACAGGGAATCCAATGATGCACACGGTCCGGCCAGTTGTCTCCAACAGCAGAAGGTTTCCCCGCTTTGTCGTTTGTGAGAATAAGACCATCCTTCGGAGTTCCGTGATACGAAACAATAATACGCAGCCGTTTACCTCGCGGTGTGGTTTTGGCTAGCTTGATATTCAGTTTACCCGGCGGCCGTTCGAATGGCGTTGGCCGGTTGTTGACGGTAACGGAATCAATTACCAACTCGCCGAAATCCAAATCGATCAGGGATAACCCATTCCTTAAGGAGAGCACGGTGATTTCGACCCTGGCGCTCGTGATCTCTGTTAATGGGTCATTGAAGGTAAGGAATACGTTGTAATTCAGTGGTTTCCAGGAATCGATAACACCTTCTTTACGAGCAGCGTTCGCCCACGAAGCTGGCACAAGAACGATGAGCGTGACGAGTAAAGCCACGTGTCTCACGCCGCTGAAAAGGGAACTTATTGGTGTCGGTTTAGAAGCTTTCATTTAATCAACCCAATCAGTGCTATCGAATTCCGAGCAGCAGCAACGCTGAGCGGTCAGAAACCTGGCGGGAGCCTGACTGCAACCATTCATGATATGCGACGAGCTCGTCGTCTGTGAGCCGTCGGTTGCCGAGTCTTGCCGCAGGTGTTCGCTCGAAAGCTCTATCTGTAAGGGCCATGTGTGCCCTCCTTATCGTAAGCGAGCCTGGTTGGGCAAGCGCCGCTTCAGCCGTCTCAATGTCAGGGAAAAACTCTTCGTAAGCTAGGAGATGCCAAACCGTTTCCGCCCCTTCGCCCTCGATTGCGAGAATACGAAGCAGGCCCAACCCGCTTTCAAGTTGGAAAATCAGATCGTCGCCTGGGGCAAATTCTCGACTCATTATCCCGTCTTAGATCCTGCGTATTGCACGTGGTGAAGTGAAGTTAACATGAATTTGAATGAAAACATTGGCGCCGTAGAGCACAAAATTTCGTTTAAATTGCAAATCCTTAAGAGCGAACCTAAAATCGACGGACCGCATGAGTCAATTTGATTCGCACAAAGATTACTACGGAATTTTAGGTGCAGATGAGCGCACTTCCCGCCGCGACCTCGAGCGTCTTTACAAACGTATGGCCGCCCAACGCCACCCGGATAAAGGTGGCAGCGAGGAAGAGATGAAAACTCTTAACGAGGCGTATTGCATACTTAGAAATGAAGAAACAAGAAAAGAGTATGACGCTAAGCGTTTGACGATGACCGATGCTCTCTTTGTTCCCGTGTCGTCGACGCCCGCCCGGGACATCGGATTACTAGGTCACTGTTTGAGTGCATTTTTCTGCCTCCTAACAGGATTATTTCTTCTGTTTCTGGTTCGTGTTCAGTGGATCTGGTTTCTGTGGCCCTTGGCAATTCTTGCTGTGTTAGTGATCCTGTTCGGTATCATGATGGCGCGCAGTGCAATGCGGGCGGTGAACGCTTCGCTTCCGCTTTCAAATCGTCTCCGTCGCTATGTTGGCTTGCAGGAAGGAATCTTTTGGACCGTAGTGATTGGAAGCGTTTATGGCGTTTACCTTCTTCTGACTGCCGTATTATGAGAGGAACTGGATGAGTATTTCGGGACTCGACTTGTTGTTTATTGAAGTTAACAATATTGAGGAGTCGCTACAGTTCTACAGCGGCATGCTAGGCTTTGAAGTCAAAAAGTATACGCGGGACTCAGAACCTTCAATGGCGACGCTACAAGTCGGCACGCTGAAAATTAAGTTGGCTCAGCACCTCGAGACGATGTTGAGAAGAGGCCGTGGTGTGAATTTCCTTCTTGGCGTCGATGACGTTGATGAATACTATCGGGTATTAACAGAACGCGGCGCCGACGTGCGCCCGCCGGCGGACGAAGGTTGGGGTGGCCGATTCATAACCCTGGAGGATCCGGACAAGTATCGCTTTTTTTTCGTCACCTGGTCGGACAGATTCTTGGACGAACAGTCAGACAACGAAAAGCATCTATGAGAGGAGGCTGCCCAATTCCTCGATTAGGCAGAAAGCATTGGAGTGGATCGAAAACACACGGAAAATTTGTTTCGCCGGTACAAAGGGCAGCTCGTGAACATCAAAAGTATCTCGGGAGGCCTGTATAAGGGACACGTTGGCGAAATAACTAACGACTACGTCTCGCTTAGTGATCGCGGCAGTGAGGACGAAACCCAAACATTCGTGTTCTTTGACTCCATTGAATCGCTGGTTGTAATTGAAGTCCCCACGGTACGGTAATCTCTGGACCTTGACCTGGCCAAATAACCACAGCTCTGCTACTCTGTTGCAGCGATAGGACACGCTTGCATCCATGCGTTTGATGACGCTCAGCGCCAGTATTTCGGCCTACCTATGAATCTTTAATTAACGAGTCTTATGCAATACGTCGAAAATCCTCCCAATCCGTGGCTCACTCACACAGTCGAGTGGCTCGGCGAGCCGCCTGAAACAAAGCTCGAAGTGTTTGAAGAGACCGAGACCCGTCGGATCATAACTCATAATGATAGCCCGGACGTGGGCTTTGATTTTACGGTCAACTGCTATCGCGGCTGCATCCACGGCTGCACCTATTGTTTCAGCCGCCCAACGCACGAGTACCTTGGATACGGCGCCGGTACAGATTTCGATCGAAAGATTGTTGTTAAGATCAACGCCCCGGCGTTGTTGCGCGCAGAATTGATGAAGCCATCGTGGAAAGGCGATGAAATAGTTTTCTCGTTCACTTCCGATCCTTACATTCCGCTCGAAGCGAACTACAAGTTAACGCGGCGGTGTTTGGAGATTTGTTCCGAGTTTCGCAATCCCATCGGAGTTATTACCAAGTCCGCACTAGTCCGCAGAGACATTGACGTGCTTCAACAGCTTACGCGAGACGCGCATGTAGCGGTTTTCTTCACGATCCCGTTTACCGATCGTGAGGTGGCGCGCTCCGTGGAACCTTATGCGCCATTGCCTGACGCTCGCTTCCATGCCATGTCTGACCTCGCGGCCGCCGGGATTACTGTAGGAATTGGGATCGCACCAGTGATTCCAGGGCTCAGCAACGACTTACCGGTGCTCTTGAAGCGTGCTAAAGAGTCAGGAGCGACCCTCGCCTTTATCAACATGCTGCGATTACCAGGCAGCGTCGCACCCTATTTTGAAGAACGCTTGCGCGAGAAGTTGCCGACTAAGGCTGATCGCGTGATGAATCGAATACGCGAAGCGCGCGATGGCAAAGTGAACTCAAGTGTGTTTGGAGAACGTATGCGCGGAAAAGGCGAGTATTGGGGAGCGATCGAGCGTCTGTTTAAAATTCATTCCGAGCGATTGGGCTTTAACCGAACTAATAAGCGGGTCGCCAGACGGGACAGCACATTTCGACGGCCCTCAGCACAAACTCCTCTGTTCGGCTAGCAACATTAGTTGGAAAGAATCAAGGCTTTCGTTGTTTGGTTAGAGACATACCTCCTAGCTTTATTTATAATGGCTCCCGCAATCCATTACAACCGAACGTAATCCCAGGAGGCTCCCCATGATGCTGGTCAGACACGTAATCCGCGATCGTGAGCCTTACTCGATGAAGGCCTCGTCATCGGTGCAGGACGCCGCGGAGTTTATGGCGTCGCGTAATATTGGGGCCGTTTGCGTAGTTGATGAAGGCGGCAAACTGCTTGGAGTATTTTCTGAACGCGATGTTCTAAGGCGCGTTGTTGTCCTGCGGCGCGATCCATCTGCGGTGAAAGTCGGCGACGTTACGAGCGAACTTCGAGCCGTAATCAATTGCGATGAGACTCCCCATCAAGCTCTGGAAAGAATGGAACTGATTGGCACGCGCCACTTGCCCGTTGTCGACGGTGAGCGCTGGGTGGGCATGCTCTCGATGAGGGACCTCCTACGCGTTGAGCTTAGCGAACAGGGCGACGAGATCAAACTGCTGCATGAATACATTCAACACTAGGCCACTAGCGGAGTGAAATCGCCGAAAGTCGCCCAACATCAGAGTTAACCCGGGAGACGCCTCATAATTGTTCAAGGCGTCACACGCCCAGGCATGCGGCGCGTACAGAGCGTGGACCCGGCGCCGTATAGGTCTCCATACCGGCTTGGAGACCTATGAGACGACGAGCGTGGTGGGATGCTAGCAAAGTTCGCCGACAGGAGCTTACCGAGTGCCTTTCATACGGGAGGCAGAGTGGGTCGAATCGTTCCTGGTTGACTCTCATCTGCTTGCTGTCCAGTCTTTTCAGTCATACGTTGACCGCCCTCATATAGCGATTGCATGACCCTCGCACCAACGTCGCGCCCACCAAGACCGAGGGCTAGACCAGCAGCGAGAGCAATCGCTGCGACCAGTCCAATGAACAATGTGTTCACGACAACGGCTGCGATACCGAGCTGATTGGCGGCAGCAATCACGGCGAAGCCAATAATGGCATATTGGGTGAGCGTCGCTAACAGGTTCGCGTTTCCCGCACCCGCTTGCAACACCGAGGCACGCACCGCTGCGGAGAGGAATCGCGCGATCAGCGCACCGACGACAATAATCACTATGGCCACTACCAGGTTCGGGATAAAAAGGACGATGCTATTGATGATCGTAGTTACTTGCGCCATTCGCAGAATGGTTGCAGCAGCCTGGATGAAGATCAGGCGGATGAACCACTTGATCAACTCGCCGATCACTTGTGAGGTCGTCCAACTGGTGCCAGATCTGCGGATGAAGTCACTAATGCCTGACTTCTCAACGGCTCGCTCAAAGCCAATCATGTTCAGCACCTTTACGATCAACCTGGCTAGAAAGCCCGAGATGATCCAGCCGATGATAAGCACGATAATCGCGCCTATTAACGCTGGCAGGAAACTCATAAAGCTGTAAATGGCCTGGGCGAACGAGTCGTAAACGACGGCGCCCGTATCTCTAATGCTCCTGCCTCTTTCCTGTAGCATACGAAGCTCCTTTCGGGTAGGCGGATTATGGAATGGGACTAGGCTTGTATGCTAAATATAGTCCCAAGTCAATAAATATCAACAGAATGGTCGCCATCAACGGATGCATCGCACTTTAAAAGCTGAAACCAGGCTCTCGCCAGCAGCCAACTGTCGCACCCAGGAGCGTACCTCGATCGCGTCCTTGAGGAGTTCGACAATAAGCGACTACGCAAAGCGCCTGCTTAGGAAACTCCGGCCACATTTCATCGGCCACAGCCTGACCTTATCCTACGAAGCTGCGGCCGCTGGAATATCCAGCGCACTTCGAGACTTACTCATCTACCTGCCCGTATTCCCGGGCGAAGCTTTTGATTGAATAAAACTGGTGCAGCGTACAAGATTGAGCTCTAGCAGGACCCTATCAAAAGACTAGGGGAAGTTTTTCAGGTGTAGTACCGTAACATAGTGAAATGAACCGACTAACATTTGCCGTATCCGGCGTGCTCACTGTACTTGTGCTAGCCTGCGGCCATCCGCCGCCGGGACGCGGAGCTGGTGAAATTGAGTCGTCATTAAATTCCACGGTGAACTTCCGTGTGGACACCGTGGTGGCCAATGTTGAGGTGCCATGGTCAATTGTATGGGCATCGGATGGCCGAATGTTATTCACCGAGCGTGCCGGCCGCGTCCGCGTTTATGAGAACGGCAAACTTCGGCCACAGCCATTGTTTACGGTCCCTGACGTAGAACCTACCGGCGAAAGCGGACTGATGAGCATAGCCCTCCACCCGCAGTTTTCGACAAATCATCTGCTGTATCTTTCCTACGCCTACAGAGGTGACAGCCAAAGCGTTCGAGTAGTTCGCTACCGTGAAGATGAAACCGGACTTACGGACCGCAAGGTCATTCTTGAAAACATTCCGGCGGCCCAGTATCACGCCGGATGCAGATTACGTTTCGGCCCTGACGCAAAACTATACATTACGACCGGCGATGCGACGCGACGGGATCTCGCGCAGCGTTTAGACTCTATCGCCGGGAAAACGCTGCGTCTAAACGACGACGGAACTATTCCTACCGACAATCCCTTCGTTGGACAAAAGAATGTCCGTCCTGAAATTTGGTCTTATGGTCATCGCAATGCCCAGGGAATGGATTGGGAGCCAGGCACGAATCTTATGTTTCAGACCGAACATGGGCCAAGCGGCTTCGATGGTCCCGGGGGCGGCGACGAGGTGAATATCGTTGAGAAGGGTAAGAACTACGGGTGGCCCCTAATTCATCACGCTCTAACTGGTGCCGGTTTGGAGGCCCCACTGTTGGAATACACGCCTTCATGCGCGCCCGCCAGCGGTATCTTCTATCGTGGTGCTCCGTTTCCGCAATTCCGCGGTAACTTCTTCTTCGGATGCCTGGCTGGGACGCGCATAATTCACGTAGTGCTTGACGGGAGACGAGTTGTAAGCCAGGAGAACCTGCTTGCAGGCAAGTACGGGCGAATCCGGGAAATAGCCGAAGGTCCGGATGGTTATTTATATTTCTCAACATCGAACCGCGACGGCCGGGGATCTCCTGCCTCCGATGATGATCGCATTATTCGACTCGTGCCGGGGAAGTGAGTGTTTCTAAGCTATAGTTTTTCCAAGGGCGCAGTTCATGTGGCAAAGAATCTTTGGTGTGCCGACGCGAACAAGGGTCATTAGAAGTTACTAACAGTAACGAACTGTTGCCAAACGAGGAGCCTGACCGGAGACTACATATCACGCAGAGCCCGAGCGTTTTGCAACGCTTTATCCCAAGCCGCGGAAGCCTCCTCCAGGATTTCGTCGGTTGATTTTCCGCTGGCGGCCGCTTGGCTTTCCAAAAAGCGAGGTTAGAACTCTAAATAGAATTGAGATTAAGCTTCTGGGCAAGCATCGCAGTCTTGCTCCAGCCAATGATCTGCAAAGGCGGAAAGCGATACTCGTGAACCATGCGAAAATGCCGCTTTGTTTGACTGAGTATTTCCTGGCGGGGATGAGACTTAAAGCGAAACAGAATTTCGAGAAACGTACTGGCCGGAGTAGGCCGACATGGAAGATGAAGTAAGTGTCCCCCAGGTGCGATAACTCTGGCTAGCTCGGCCAGGCCCTCACCAAGAGGAACGTATTCGAGCGCGCCGCTTGTGACCACAAGATCAAGAGAATTGTCACAGAATGGAAGTGATAAAAGATTTCCCTCCGCAAAGCTTACGTCTCGCGTACGGCCGGGGCTTTCGGCAACCGCTTTTCTGGCTGCGGTGATCGAGGTGGCAGAAAGGTCAAGCGAGGTGATGTTCACTGGAAAGTGCAGCGCACGCAGCAAGGCCAGCGTGAGTAAACCAGTGCCGCACCCGGCGTCCAAAATCCTAGCCCCTCGAGAAACTGGAACGGGATAGTTAGCAAAATACTGATCTAGTGATCGCCCATAGCCATTCAGCTTGAAGGTCAGATCATAAAAAGCCGCAATCTTGTCATAGTATGAGCCTGCCCGAGCCTCCGTCTTGGTTGCGGTCAGTACGTATTCCATATGTAACAGCCCTCAGGTCAGAATGAATTCAAGCCAAACTCGCGAAAATAAAATGCGCGTAATTGTAGCCTCCATCCCTTTTTTACTCAACATTCCACGGCATTATCAGGGCCTTGCAGGGCAAGGGGGGTCTTGCAACTCGATATTAGCAGAGAATTGCCACGAGATTCATGGGTGTATAGGGCCGATCTGCAAGATATCCCAAATCCAACCGTTCTTCCAACGGGTTAACGGGTGATTCTGGCAGGAGGAGACAATCAATGAAAAAAACGATCCTAATACTTTGCTTCGCAGGAGTAGCACTAATTGTAGGTTTCGCGTCTGTATTTTCACATGCCGGAACCTCGGCAGCTACCTCGGGAATACCAATTGTGGACCGTGTCGTTTCGAATCAAGTTTTCGAGGTACAAATTTTTGTAGATGGGCGCCCGCTCGGTGAATATTACGCGCGAGGCAAGAACTACGTTGAAGCGAGAGACGGCGCCGAGTACGAAGTAAGAATTCGCAACCTGCTACCTTACCGCGTGGCCGTTGCTCTGTCTGTCGATGGCCTTAACACGATAGACGCGCGAAGGACGACGGCGTGGAACGCCAGTAAGTGGGTAATCGAGCCATACGGAACGATCCACGTCACAGGGTGGCAGATGAGTTCTGAACGAGCCCGTCGATTCTACTTCACGTCAGAGCGGGACTCATACGGGGCCAAGCTGGGGCAGACGTCCAATCTTGGAGTAGTTTCAGCGGTTTTCTTCCGCGAGCGGCGGCCAATCGTGGTTCCGGTTACGCCTGCACCCCGTGCCCGCCCAACCTATGAAGAAGACCGGAGGCGCGACAATAAATCCTCCGCTGCCGGCGCCAGGGCGCCCGATTCTTCCGTGAAGCGACAAGGCCAGATCGCCCCCGTGCCCGATGATGAGTATGCGGCGACAGGGATAGGACGCTCAGTTCGTAATGATGTCCGCTGGATCAATATGGATCTTGAATCGCGGCCGGCGGGGGAAGTGATGATTCGATATGAATACTATCCAGCGCTTGTTCGGCTGGGAATTGTTCCTCGGAACTATTTCCCCCGGGACCACATGCGAAAACGCGAAGAAGCGACCGGTTTTGAAAACAAGCGCTTCAGTCCAGAGCCCTGAAACGCAGGAACGTGCCGAAGAAGTAGGAGAACGACTACTTGAGCATAAGTTCTACGGTGTAAAGCTGGCGATACACGCGGTAGTTGTTCATTACTTTTTGTACGTAGGCCTTTGTTTCGTCGAAACCGACCTCCGATGTGAACACGCCCATGTCCTTTTGTTTTGCGCGTGCCACCCAGCGGGCTACATTATCTTCGCCGCCATTATATGAAGCCGCTACGGCTTCAGGCATATTGGGAAACATCGCTGAAAGCTGAGCGAGGTATTCGCTACCAAGCCGGATCGAGGTTTCAGGTTGGTAGAGTTGGCTTTCCTGTAAATGGTTGAGGCCTGCGTTAGGAGCATATTTCTGTGCGGCATCTATTGTGAGTTGCAACAACCCGCGAGCTCCTGCCGGTGATTTTGCGAGTGGTCTAAACACGCTTTCCTGCCTGATAAGAGCAAGAACAAAACGCGGATCAAGCTTGCGTGGCTTCGCGGCACTTATGATCGCTTGTCTGTAAGGTGCTGGATATCGATCGGCGACTGCGGAAGCCTGCGACTTATTACGGTTAACACGCTCTTCAACCAGCGAACGTCTTTTCGCATCGGCCAGGCCGGCTAAGCGGTCGGTCGCCAACCATCCAAAGTACGAATCGATTCCTGCCGGTACCGCCAGATAGGCCGTAAATGCATCATCGCGCCTACCGGCCCGATCTAAACTGTAAGCCCTCAGGTAAGCAACTTCCCCGGTACTTGTTGCCACACCCTTTTGTAAACTTCTTTTACTCAATTCATCCGCGGTTGAGAGCGCGCGTGTCCAGTTACCTTCCGAAACATCCAGGCGCAACTGCGCGAACAGCGCGTTCGTCTCCGTCTGCGTGCCCGAGAAGCGTTGTCTTGTGCGTACGACCCACGCCATAGCCTCCTGTAGCCGGCCGGCCTCTCTTAAGGTATCGATAGCGTTCAAGTGTGCAGTCTCAATTCTCTCCCCGTCGGGAAAGCGACTGATGTATTCGACATAACGGTCCCCTGCTTCCGAAGACTTGCCCATTCGCAGCAATGACGCAGCACTGAAGTTGAGTCCTTCGCGACCTTCTTTGGTTGAGGAGTAACTACGCGCAAGCCGATCATAAGCACTGTAGGCTTCGTTGTAGCGACGCTCCTGATAATAAGAGCGGGCCATTCCGAGCATCGCCTGAGCTACCCTTGGATCGTCCGGATAGTAGTTCATTAACGCCTGCCAATGTTCGCGAGCTTCATTAAAAGCGCGATTGGCATGGTAGACACTGGAGCGTCGAAGGTGTTCCTCCGGACTTAGACGTGTGATTATCCCCCGAGAATTGCGCGCGGTCCGGTCTTGTTTGCGCACAGCCGCGAGGCTGGCATCGCTGGCGCCCTGGGGCGCAAGGACATAGAAACGAGCAAACAAGAATCCCGTTGCAGCAGCAACCGGCGGAATTACATTCCCGTTAAACAATATGGAGAGAGCTAATAAGAACGTTATTAAACGCGTCCGAGATTTCACTATTTCACCCCCGGCGTTCGGCCGTTGCAACGTGGACAATAATTCTCCCTTAGCCGTCGATGACTTCAAAGCTCGAAACGATTTCCGCGGTGGGGCGCAATGTTGCCGCCACACTGCAATATTTCTGTTCCGAAAGCTCAATTGCCTGGGCGACTGATTGGGCTGAAATATTACGGCCCGTGACAATGTGATGTACCTCCATGCGTTTGTAACTGCGCGGATGATCTTCTCGCCTGTGACCCCTTACTTCTACCCTATACTCCGTGACGCTTTGGCGCTTCTTTTTTAGGATGGAAATCACATCAACGCCGGTACAGGATCCTAGTCCCAGCAATAGCAATTCCATGGGGCTCGGAGCGGAATTGCGAACAGGATCCGCATCGATAGTAATTGCACGACCTGACGGAGAGTAGCCAACAAAGAGGTCACTCCCCGTTAACTGTACGACCGTTTTGGAATCGTCTGAACTCATTTCGGTATCTCCCCCCCGAAGAATATCACACGGACGGAGCTCGCTAACTCCCGGAAGTATTTCCCCAGAGGAGTAAATCTCACGTGATTGCCACGTTTTACGATGCTACGTTGCCAACGGGTATCGTGGCACAGCGATTGTTGTATCCCTCTATGCTAACTTTGTCTCAAATTCGTGGCAGAGGGAACTTTTAGGTATTGCCCTGAATCGTAGCAAGGGTCCCGAGTAATGCCCGGGTTCACTTGTTTAAGTAAATTTTTGGAGGGGGAGAAATGATTGTAATTAGAAAAACGCTTGTGGCGTTTCTGGCAGTGGTTCTCTTATCTGCCGGAGCGAATCTAGCTCAAGCTCAACGCCAGACCTACAGAGGCACCTTTCGTTCGGTGCGCCAGCTAATACTGCGAATCGAAAATCGCACCGATATCTTGCGCAATAATATTAATGCGCAGAATCAGAGCCGCGTTTACGGAACAAGCGGAGAAAACCTGGACAATTTAGTATTGGATTTGGGTACCGCTGTAGATCAATTGCGAGAACGCTTCGAAAGAAGATCATCAACGGCGGCTGACGCTCAAGAGGTTCTTAACCGTGGCGCGTTGGTTGACCGCTTCATCACCACGCAAAATGTGCGCAGTTCTGTAATTTCACGCAATTGGACTAACTTGCGGGCTGACTTAAATCAGCTGGCGAACGTTTATCGAGTAACTTGGCCTTCAATAGGACAGACATATTCGAACACTACGTATCCTAACAATGGTCAAGCGCCATATGCCAATCGCCTGACAGGGACTTATCGTCTTGATCCGTCGAAGAGTGACGATCCTGGACAAGCGGCTGACAGGGCCACGCAATCTCTACCTTATGGCGACCGTACACGTATGCGGGATCAGTTAGCCGGTCGACTTGAGTCGCCTGATCAGATCGCGATCGATGTGCGTGGCAGAGAAGTGACCATTGGGTCTTCACGTGCGCCGCAAATCACGTTTTCTGCGGACGGTGTGGAGCGAGTAGAGACAACAAACAATAGTCGTACTATTCGCGCGCGTGCGAGCCTTAACGGCGACCAACTGATCGTAAGCTCTACAGGAGATCGCGCTACCGAATTCAACGTTAGTTTTAACCCAATTGATAATGGCAGCAGACTCAGTGTAACGAGGAGAGTGTATGTCCAGGGTCTCTCTAGGCCGGTGGTGGTGCAAAGCATATACGATAAGACTTCGGACGTTGCCAGGTTCGATATCAACACTGGCCCACAGGGCTATCCAAACACCACGACCTCAGGTACAGAATTCGTTCTGGCAAACGGAGAAACCGTGGTTGCTACACTCGACAATGGTCTTTCCAGCGTTAATGCAAGGGAAGGTGATCGGTTTACCGCTACGGTGCGACAGCCATCCCAGTTTGAGGGCGCCACAATTGAAGGTCGCGTATCAAATGTGCAGCGTAGTGGACGCATAACAGGACGTTCTCAAATGATCCTAAACTTCGATACCATTCGTTTACGAGACGGCAGGTCGTATCGCTTTGCGGGCATCCTTGAATCAGTAAGAACGAGTGAGGGAGAAACCATCAAAGTCGATAACGAAGGATCAGTCAGAGATGACAGCCAAACTACTAAAACCGCTCAACGGGCTGCCATCGGCACGGCGGTTGGTGCGATTATTGGCGCCATCGCCGGCGGCGGTAAAGGTGCTGCAATTGGCGCTATTGTGGGTGCTGGAGGAGGAGCTGGATCGGTTTACGTTCAGGGTCGCGATGATCTGGAATTGAGTCGCGGCACGGAGTTAACGATTCGTGCTTCGGCGCCGCGGTAGAACTTTTGAGTAAGTAGTCAAATGAATAGTTAGGGTCGGTTAACGAAAGTGACCGGCCCTTTTTATTCCATTTTAACATAGAAGACTTATGTTACTATTTTTGGCGCTCAGATCTTCACGTATTTAATTAATCTTCCCAAAGGTTTACGGCCCTAACTGAGGGTTAGTCTTTGTGAAAAAACCTGGGAGGTCCCATACATGCCAACAGTCCTGGTGGTCGACGACGACGAGACGATTCGTGATGCACTCTACGAATTTCTCTCCGAAGAGTATGTATGCCATACGGCCGAAACAGCAGAGGTAGCCTTCTCGAGGCTTGAGGACGGAGTTTATGATGTCCTCCTCACCGATATTTCAATGCCGGGGTTAAGCGGATTGGAACTACTTGGGCACGTGCGACAAAAGTATTCCAACACACCAGTCATTATTATTTCGGGTATTAGCGATCAGGAGCACGCTCAAGGTCTGATTCAGCTCGGAGCTTTTGATTTTCTAATAAAGCCTTTTCGGCTCGAGTTAGTTGAGATAAGTGTGAAGAAAGCTGTAGAGTACCGGCGGCATTTGCTTCAAAACTCTTCGTCCAATGAGCAAGCTCGAGACGGAGAGTCACACCAAAATTAATCAAGCAGCTAGAATCTTGGGGAGGAAACTTGTAGGAGTGTGATATATAATTCTTGAATTAAGCTGCAACAATTGAAAAGGATGCCCGTTTGATGGCTACGCTTCGCCGTCTGGAGATCTCCTCAGCTAATTCACCGATACGCTCCGCCCTGAAGGGCTTAGTGACAACCCAGTCGACGCGAGCTTTTTTCTGCTCATCTGAGCCAACAGCCTCGCCCCAACCAGTAATTACCGCGATGGGAATTGTTTCGTTGCGCTGGCGAATAGCGTGGGCAAGTTCCCAACCACTCATGCCGGGCATGCCAACATCCGTAAACACCCCATCAAACTGATGTGCCTCGAAGAGGCCCAATGCCTCGCGGCCGCCCTGAGCCATGTAGACCCTACAGCCTCCATTTTCAAGCAAATCGCGAAGTAATTCACGGACTGCTTCTTCATCATCGACCACCAATATCTTAGACTGGTTCTTGTCGAATGTACGTGGAACACTAGCGTTAGATGTGCTCGGAACCGGCTTCTCGACTTCGACCGTGGGCAAAACTGCTTCCTCAGCAACTTTGGCCTTCGGAAGGCTTATTTTAAACTTAGTGCCAGCTCCTACTTCCGACTCGACCGCAACAGAACCTTCGTGACGCCTGATGATTCCGAAGCTAACCGCTAGCCCCAGGCCCATGCCGGCTTTGCCTTTTGTGGTGAAGAACGGGTCAAAGATGCGGGACTTGACGTCGGGCGCCATACCTGTGCCGGTATCGCCCACCGAGACAACTACTGTCTCGCCGACATCTTCTGCTGCTAAGATCAGGGCGCCGCCCCGGGGCATGGCGTCCACTGCGTTAAACACCATATTAACCAGAACCTCACGGAGCTCGGATTCGTCGCCCATGACTTTTGATTTTGAGCGGATCTGAACGTCAAGGCTGATTTGAACGTTTGAAGCT
>JBHEMV010000013.1:0-50389 GCA_046262375.1 Pyrinomonadaceae bacterium | reverse complement strand
TTACTACGCCGGGATCAGTATCGACGCGTCGCGTTGGTATTTCCGTCTGCGATTGACTACCGTCGGCTTGCGTCAGTTTTGCCAGTCCAAAGTCCAGAATCTTCACGCGACCGTCCTTGGTGATGAAGATGTTCTCTGGCTTTAAGTCACGGTGTACGATGCCTTTCTCGTGCGCGGCAGCCAATCCGTGCGCCACTTGCAAGCCATAGTCGAGAGCTTTGCGTTGCGGCTGCGCCACGCCGCCCACACGCTCGCGCAGCGTCTCGCCTTCCAACAGCTCTGAGACCACATAGGGCGAGCCATCATGCGTGCCGATGTCATGAACGATGAGAATGTTCGGATGATTGAGCGCACCCGCGGCGCAGGCTTCCTGTTCGAAACGATGCAGGCGATCTGTGTCAGCTGAGAAGGAAGAAGGAAGAACCTTAACCGCAACATCACGTCCCAGCCGCGTATCGCGCGCACGATAAACTTCACCCATGCCGCCCGCGCCAATGGGAGCGCTGATCTCATATGGTCCAAGTCGCATGCCTGCAGCAATTGTCATAGCCGGATGTGTTTTCAGGCAGGAGTCACTAAGGCAATGACGAACCGGCACATTCTATCCGGGTTCGTTTGAGGGCGCTAGCCTGACCGCGCGCCAGGTACTGATGCAGTCTAAAGCGGTGTCCGTACGACGGAGGCGAGCGCGGTTCCAAAATTTCGAACTAACCCACTACCTGAACCCACGACTTACAGCATGCCCGGGATAGATTCAGGCGTCTAGTTAAGTTTGGCGGCAGTTGGTATGCTTGCGTTGCATGGCGTCTCCTAAAAAAGATCAGGACCAATCTTCTCGCTTACACGCTAAGGCGCTGGAACTGATGCCCGGAGGTGTGAATTCGCCGGTGCGGGCGTTCCGCGCTGTAGGTGGAACACCGCTATTCATCAAGAGCGCCCGGGGCGCAACAATCACCGACGTCGACGGCCGCACATTTATTGATTACGTGGGCTCGTGGGGCCCGATGATTCTTGGCCACGCCGATCCGGAAATTGTGCGCGCTCTTTCGGCGGTTGCGGCCAATGGCACAAGCTTCGGGGCGCCGAATGAACTTGAGGTGGAACTTGCTGAAGAGATTGTTGATGCCGTGCCTTCTATCGAGATGGTTCGTATGGTCAACAGCGGCACAGAAGCAACGATGTCTGCCATTCGTCTCGCTCGAGGAGTAACCGGTCGAGATAAGCTCGTAAAGTTTGAAGGCTGCTATCACGGTCACGCTGACAGCCTGCTGGTTAAAGCCGGTTCGGGAGTGGCCACTCTGGGTTTACCCGACAGTAGGGGTGTTCCTGCCTCACTGGCCCAACACACACTTACTATTCCCTTCAATGACGCCACCGCACTGGAAGATGTCTTCAAGCAAAACCCGGACATTGCGGGCGTAATAATCGAACCCATTGTCGGCAACATGGGTGTAGTCCCCCCACAACCGGGTTTTTTGAAACTCGCACGGGAGCTTACCGCCCTACATGGAACGCTTTTGATCTTCGATGAAGTGATGACCGGATTTCGAGTGTCACGCGGCGGCGCGCAGGAACTTTATGCAGTAATGCCCGATATAACCTGTTTGGGAAAAATTATTGGTGGAGGATTACCTGTGGGCGCATATGGCGGAAGCCGAGATTTGATGCGCAACATCGCGCCGACTGGACCAATCTACCAGGCGGGCACTCTCTCTGGAAATCCACTTGCGATGACGGCCGGTTTGCTGACTTTGCGGCGGCTGAAAGACAAAACGATTTACGAGAAACTCGAAAATCGTTCCGCGACCCTTTGTGACGGGGTGGCCCAAGCGGCTGCTGCGGCTGGAATTAAGACAACGACAAACCGAGTGGGTTCGATGTGGACCTGCTTTTTCACCGACGAGCCGGTCACAAATTGGAACACGGCCAGCAAGAGCGATAGACAACTCTACGGTAGATTCTTCCACGCGATGCTTGATGAAGGAGTTTATCTGGCACCTTCGCAGTTTGAGTCTGGCTTTGTCAGCATCGCGCACACTGAAGCAATCATCGAGCAAACGAGCGAAGCTTCTAAGAAAGCCTTTCAAGCCATTTGTAAAAAAACTAGTGGATAGTCTCTGGGTTGGGAAGGGCGGCTTGCCCCCGCCGATTCGGGGTAGAGATCAAGTTGGATTTCCGAAGAGCGGGGGCAAGCCCGCCTTCCTGACTGAGCATTCGGCATCTTGCTCCTCATTCCGCAGCCATCGCTTACCCTTTCCCCCTTGCCCTTTTCCCCAATTGGTTTAGAGCGGGAGGTCAATAACGAAGCGCGTTCCCTGATCCGGCTCGCTCTCCACTTTAATGCTGCCGCCATGCTGGTCGACGATTTGTTTCACGATTGCGAGTCCCAACCCGGTTCCGCGTTTCTTGGTCGAAAAGAAGGGCTCAAAAATTCGACCAAGTGTCTCCTGGTCCATTCCTTTTCCACCATCAGAAATTATGACGCGTGCTAGTCGTTTGGCAGCTAAGCCATCACCAGCACCGTTTGCCGACACCCTAACAACTTCTGTTGAGATCTTGACTGCACCCTTTCTTGGACTCGCGTCAATGGCGTTTGCAATTATGTTGACTAATACCTGGCTTAATTGGTCGGGGTCCAAATAACCAATCACTTTCTGATTACTCAGGCTCTTCTCGATTACAGCATCTTTTTCGTTGATCTTGTCCGCTACCAATTCGAGGCTTCTATTAATAAGTTCGTGAAGATCAACATTCATTTTCTCAAGTGCTTTGCGCCGGGAGAACTGGGTTACATCAACTACCAGTTTGTTCAAGTGCATGATTCCCCGCTCGACAAGCTCGATCGTGTTTAATCCTGTCTCATCCGTCACGTTATCTCGGAGCATCGAAACGCCCAATCGAATGCTTCCAAGCGGATTGCGGATTTCATGAGCAACCTGGGCCGTCGCCTGCCCCACCGCCGCGAGGGACTCTTGTCGTCTCAAACCGCGCTCGGCCTCAGCTACTTCGGTCACATCGACGAGCGTCAGTATCTGCCCCTGCGCTCCGTTGATGGCGAGGGGCGATATATAGATGTCAAACGACTTTTCTTGTGCGCACTGATCTCCAGCCGGGCACACCCAGCGTCCCCTGTAGTTAGCTTTGTCCACGCCGGTGGCGGTTGCTGCTTTCAGCATTTTCAAAGCCTCGTCTGAACCAAATTTTTCAGAAAGAGAAGCTCCGATCGTTGCGCCGGGGAAAATCTGAAAGAAGGCTGCGTTGGCGCTACGAATCCGATTGTGCTCATCAATGGCCGCGACTGCGCTGACCATGCCTTCAAGTAACTGTCCGGTGAAGATTCGCTCGCGCCTCGCCTCTTCCACGCTTTGTCGCATCTCTCCAAAACGGCGTTGCACTTCCCAGATTGTCCCTGCTGCAACGAGGGCCCCAACTATCAAAGCAATCACACTCCACGAGCGAATTGATCGCGCGGCATTCTGTTCGACAAGTTCGCTCTGATAAAAAACCTCAGTCTGCTCATCTGTGGACTGACGCATTAGCTTGTCGAGTTCGATGTCCACAATTCTGAATTTGTCAAAACCTTCAAGCGAGTAACGACGAAGATCCTCGGTAAGCGCAACATACGACCCCAGGTCGTCCCGAAATTTTTGCCAGGTCGGATCATCGGCAAGCGGCGGTCGCTCGAGCTGCCGCAGAAGTTGACTCATTTCGTCCCGGGCGAAGGTCAGGCGCAACTCCAGCGGCGGTTGAAGTTCACCGCGAGCTTCCGTCTCTGCTCTCGCACGGGCTTCATTGTTGAGCTTGGTAACAGCAAATCGAAGCTTGAGGAGCAAACTCAGTTTTGCGGCGTGCTGCTGCTCGAGATTCAGAACGGCGACACTGACCTCATCCATTCGTCGGACACTTAATAACCCAAGCACGAAAATCAGGATTAGCAGTAACAGGAACCCAACAACCAACGGCATTATTGCCGGCGCAATCTCACGGGTCCCGCCGATCAGTGCTCCGAGTGACGGTCCCGAGGCTTGAGCTTCGTCCGATGCCGCTCTGCGGTAAACGACCCGGGGTTCATTGTTTTCCGAAGCGGGTTTCGTCGATTGAGCGCTGGAGTCCTGCTCGCTATGCAATCCGTCGCGATTTCCAACGTACTCAGCTTTTGCGTCTTGATCTTTCTCGGTCATGTGTTGGAGCCCGGCGCGTCTTTGTAATGCAAACTGTTAGTTTGCGTGTTTCATAAGTTATTTCGACTTTTGGAAAGGATATTCATGCACAACCGTTTAGTCAGCGCACTTGTGCGCCACGATCGGGGCACAAGTGCCCTTTCTAAACAGCGAGCTAAACATCAATTGCTGGAGCACCCAAACTAACAGTTTGCGTTACATAATACTAAGGCTTGGCGTCCATCCAGTTGTCCGCAATACCCACATCGACGATCAGCGGCACATCCAGGCTGACTGCGGATTCCATTTCTCTCTTCAAAATTTCGGCAACATGGCTGGCGGTATCGGCCGACGCTTCAACCAGCAATTCATCGTGTACTTGCATTAGAAGTTGGGCCTGAATGCCTTCGCGTTTAAATTCCTCATCAACTCTCAGCATCGCTATTTTGACGATGTCGCTGGCTGTCCCCTGAATCGGCATGTTGATGGCTTCGCGTTCGGCCGCTTTACGAATATTAGCGTTGCGGTCGCTGATGCCAGGGAGCGGGCGAATGCGGCCGTAGATTGAACGCACATAACCATGCTCGCGCGCTCTGAGTGGCACCTCTTCCATGTAGCGCCGCACTCCCTTGTAAGTATTGTAATAATCTTCGATGACCTTTTTAGCTTCCTGCCGCGAAATTCCCACTCGCTGTGACAAACCCCAGGGCTCGATCGCGTAAGCTATTGCGAAGTTAACTATCTTGGCAAAGCGGCGGGCTTCTTTCAGTTCTTCCTCTGTTTTAGCCCCGAATACCAGTCGGGCGGTGCGCGCGTGTATGTCTTCCCCGTTCTGAAACGCCTCGAGCATGACGGCATCCTGCGTGATGTGGGCCAGGAGCCGCAACTCGAGCTGAGAATAATCCGCGGAGATAATTTTGTTTCCCTTTTCGGCGACAAAGGAACGCCTGATTCGACGGCCAAGCTCGGTGCGAATAGGGATGTTCTGCAAATTCGGTTCACTGGAAGAGAGGCGCCCGGTTGCGGCTACAGTTTGATTCAGCAGACAGTGAATTCTTCCGTCCGCTGCGATTTGGTGCGGCAGCGCATCTGTGTAAACGCTTTTGAGTTTGTCGAGCTCCCGGTAATCGATGATGAGACGCGGCAACTCATGAACCTGGGCCAGCTCTTCAAGGACAGCTTTACTGGTTGAGATCCGACCCGTTGAAGTCTTTCTTCCAGAGACTATATCCAACTCCGACAAAACTTCGCCCACTTGCTTCGGAGATCCAATATTCAATTCCCTTCCCGCGAGTTCATAAATCTTCACGGTTAACTTCTTCAACTCCAGGCCAAGGTAGTTCGAAAGGTCAGCGAGCATGGCGCGATCCACTTTCAAGCCCGCTCGCTCCATCCGGAACAGAAGCGGGGCCAGGGGCAGCTCCATCTCCGAATAGATCGTTTCGAGCTTCTTCTCGAGGATACGCTGATGCAGCACCTTGGCGGTGCGCGCCGTCAGGTCGGCAGCTGCCGCTGTTTGCCAGTGGGAATCCGACCAGCCGCCGTTCGCTGGTTTTTCGATACGCTCAACTCCGACCGCTTCGCGCGCCAGATCGCTAAGTTCATATTTGCTACGATTCGGATCTAATAAGTAAGCCGCTAAGAAGGTATCGTCTTTAACGCCTTCGAGGGTGATGTCCAGGCGGCCCAACAGTCCGACCGCACGTTTGAAATCGTGAACGGACTTTTCAATCAAACCGTTGGACAGAACATCCCGAATTAAACTAATAGCGGTCTCGCGTCCCTCAGCAAATTTTGAGAAATCGACGAGGGCTGAAGTCCCGGCCGCGTTTGAAAATGCTATTCTTTCAGCTGCCTGGTAATCGATGGCACACTGCTGCTCACCGTTTCCCGGCGGCGTTGAGTCGGCTACGGCTATACCTACACTCTCGGCTTCCCAAAGGGTCTTGATTAAACTATCCAACGCAGAACGCGAATCAACGATCTGATAGTTGAGCGGGCCATCAACTTTTGCGGGTGCAGTGATCGCCGCGTCGGAAAACTCTCGCGTAAGCGCCGCAAATTCCAGTTCCTTGAAAAGCTCGTAAGCGGCAGCGCGATCCGGTGGTCTGGCTTTAATCTGTTCAAGATCCAACTCGACGTCAAGATCCGTTCGTATGCGTGCCAGTTCCCTCGATTGACGAATCAAATCAGCGTTGTCGCGCAACGACTGGCGATAGGTTTTGTGCTTAACTTCTTCCCATCGTCGCAGGGCATCTTCAATTGAGCCAAACTCTGTGATGATCTGCACGGCTCCTTTAGAGCCAATCCCCGGCGCGCCGGGTATGTTATCGATTGAGTCGCCCATCAAACCCAAAAGATCGACTACCTTACTGGCGGGCACTCCAAACTTTTTCTCTACCCAGGCTTCGTCGCACCACTCAATTGGGGGTACATATTCCTTACGCTTTACGACCTGCGAATTTTGACGCATGCCAATGACATAAGGGTCGCTGACAAGCTGGCACATGTCTTTGTCGTTAGAAACAATCACCGCCTGAAGCTTGTTTTCTGCGATTTTTACCGCAAGCGTTCCTATTACATCGTCGGCCTCAAATCCTGGCGCATTGATTACTGGAATATTGAATGCTTCACACAGTCGAATGATGTATGGAAGCTGGGAGGCCAGATCCTCGGGCATCGCGAGTCGATTGGCTTTGTAATCAGCGAAAGTCTCGTGACGAAAGGTCTTCTCACCCGACTCAAAGATTGCGGCTATATAATTTGGCTTCTCATCCTGCAGGAGCTTACGCAGCATGTTTGTGAAGATGTAAACCGCTTGAGTGACCTGGCCCGTGGATGTTCCGAGCGGTGCCACACGATTCGCCATGGGCGCAAAGAATGCGCGGAAGATGTGCGACATAGAATCGATCAGAAAAACCCGTTCTACTGGTTTGTCACCAGCAGAGGTTTGCTTGGTTGGCATGTGATTTCGATCATAAAGAGGCGTTTTCGGAGTGTCAATCAAGCGATTACGATAAAACTGAGTAACCACAAAGAGCGCGAAGAAGGTTACGCAAAGGAGCGCAAAGTTTTGATTTCTTTGCGAATCTTTGCGGGAATCTTTGCGCCTTTTGCGGTTAATATCTGACCCAATACCCACATACTGTGGCATTCCTTCCTCCGTTTCTCTCCGAGTGTAGCAGCCGCGCAACATGTCGATTCTCGCGCCTCGATGATTCTTAGGTTTGCAGGGACGGCACGCGCATTGCCCAAGTTATTGAAGTTGCAAATTTTCTGAGTTGCAATCTGCATCGAGTAAACATACGTGATTAAACAAACCACACTCGCTTCGGCCGTTGAAACCGCTGGTGTCGGATTGCACACGGCCGTGCCGGTTCGCATTCGCCTGGTACCGGCGCCACCCGACACGGGCTATGTTTTTCGACGCACGGATCTCGGTGGATTTGAAATTCCCGCCACAGTTGAATCGGTCGCGCACTGCGGTTATGCAACGACTCTAATGCGAACCGGGGTAATGCTCTCCACAGTTGAGCATCTTTTATCAGCTTTGCGCGGGCTCGGCGTGGATAACGTCTACATCGAAGTTGACAATCTGGAGATTCCCATTCTCGATGGCTCGGCTGAAGTTTTTGCCGACATGATCGAAAAAGCTGGGATCATTAATCAGCCGCTCGCGCGCCGGGCTTTGCTTGTCCGCGAAAAGGTTTCTTTCGAACAGGGCAACAGGCGGATCAGCGTTGAGCCGGCTGATCAATATCAGGTTGACTGTTTGATTGATTTTCCCCACCCCATGATTGGAGTGCAGCAATTCTCGATACAGTTGAACGACGGCGCCTTCAATCGTGAAATAGCTGCCGCTCGCACCTTTGGATTTACTGATGAGATTGAAGCGCTGCGCCGCGCTAACCTGATTCGCGGCGGCTCGTTAGACAATGCGATCGTACTCACGCCTGACGGGATGTTGAATAAAACGGGGCTTAGGTTTCGCGACGAATTTGTGCGTCACAAAATTCTGGACATTATTGGCGATTTAGCTCTCCTGGGCATGCCGATTTTAGGAAAGGTGGTCGCTGAAAGAAGCGGTCACATAATGCACGCGGGGCTGATGTCGAAATTGCTGCGAGTGCGTTCAGCGTGGGACATTGTGGATATGCCGGAAGTAAACGTCCAAAGTCCAATGTCCAACGCCACACGTCCAAACGAAAGTCCAAATGAACGTCCAACCGAACGTCCAACCGAAAATCCAATGTCCAAAGTTCAAAGTCTAATGTAACCGGAGCTCAAGTAGTTCAGAGGCCAAGCTTTAGCTGGCATCTTCAGAACGAACGCAAACTGAAGTTTGTACTCTGAACTACTTGAGTGATTGGACGTTGGACGTTGGACATTGGACTCATTAAAGCCCACTCCGCACAATGTCGTGCAATCGAATTATTCCCACACATGTACCGTACCCATCGACTACAGGCAGCACTGAAATCTGTGAAGGTCGGTCTTCCATTAACCGCAAAGCATCGTACGCCAGGAGTTGTGGGTCAGCGACAACAGGGTTCTTTGTCATAATCTCATCACACGTGAGGTTCCCGGGGGACGAAGAATTCAGCTTCTGAATAGTTCTGCGCAGATCACCGTCCGTTACGATTCCGACGAGTCGGCCTGCCTCGTCGATAACATTCACCGCACCCAATCCACCCTCGCTAATTCCCTTCACGATCTCCACCCAGATGGCGTCAGCTCTAATTTTGGGATTATCGGCGCCGCTATGCATTAAATCTGCAACCCTCAACGTAAGACGTTTTCCCAGTCGTCCTGCCGGATGGTTGATCGCAAAATCATCAGGCGTCAGTCCCTTTACTTGCATAAGCGTCATCGCTAACGCATCGCCGAGCGCAAGAGCTACTGTCGTGCTCGTAGTTGGCGCGAGGTTTAGCGGACACGCTTCCTGGTCCACCGATCCATCAATGACAGCATCCGCACGCCGCGCCAGAGTTGAGTTGAGATTTCCTACGAGGGCAATAATTGGCACTTCGCGTCGCTTCAGGTAGGGCAGCATTCCGATTATTTCATCCGTCTCGCCGCTATTACTCAGAATCATGACAACGTCATCCGAATTAATGATCCCGATGCCTCCGTGGAGAGCATCCGAGGGATGAAGATAAACGGCCGCCGATCCTGTGCTGGTCATTGTCGCTGCAATCTTCTGCGAAATGATTCCTGACTTGCCCACCCCCAGGATCACAATCTTGCCTTTGCACGCGGCGAGTAGATGGACGACCCGCTCAATCTCATCCTTCTTCAGACGGCCCGCGGTTTGGGCTATTGCTTCAGATTCCAAGCGAAGAAAGCCCAGGACCTCAGCGAAATAATCTTTGCTATTCATCTGCTCGACAGAGTAAACAGTAAACAGGAAACAGTAAACAGCAATTAGCGTTCAGCATTCAGCAAACAGCCGAAAGAAACCAGTAGGATTGACGGTCGATTGCTTAACGCCTGACAGCTGATTGCTGATTTGCTGATTGCCGACTGCTGACTACTGATTCCACCTGTTTGCTGTTTACTGTCCGCTGTTTGCTGTTCGTCCTGTCTTCAACGGTTAAGGCGTGGCATGGGTCCTTGATGCTATGTTATCTTTTTCCAAACAAGCATTGCCCGCGTAGCTCAGTGGATTAGAGCGTTCGCCTCCGGAGCGAAAGGTCGCAGGTTCGACCCCTGCCGCGGGTACCACTATCCTGGTTTTCAACACGCACAGGAGCCAGCGAATTTACGTGGCAAGTGTAGTTTTCCCATGAAGGAGAGTGTACCGGTATATGAAACTCTTGTGCGCGTCTCGCGCGTTACCGCTCTTGATGCTGGCGATCCTCGCCTTCGGTTGTAACCGAAGCGTCACCGATACGTCTTCCCAGAAAGCGCTTAGCCCTGCACCAGCCCCGCAGCCGGCGCTCACGATCCAGGCGAGCAATTCCCCTGCGGGTCTGGACAGCCGCGAGCCCGAACTCAGTGCGACCGCCGACAACCGACTCATATTAAGCTGGGTGGAAAAAGTCGGAGACAAACGTTACGCGTTACGTTTCGCTACTCGAGATGCCAGCAACTGGTCCAAGGCCGGCACAGTCGCGGAAGGTGACAACTGGTTCGTCAATTGGGCTGATTTCCCGTCAGTAATAGCACTCACGGATGGCTCGCTCGCCGCGCACTGGCTCGTGAAAAGCGGAACCGGCACCTACGCCTATGACGTTAACATTGCGAGATCGAAAGACGGTGGTAAAACGTGGGGCAAACCGATCGTTCCGCACAAAGACGGAACGCAGACCGAGCATGGCTTCGTCTCACTGATACCGCTCCCCGACGGGCGCGTAGGAGCGGTTTGGTTGGACGGTCGTAATCTTAAAGACGTCAAACATGAGGACGATGAACATACTCCTCTGCCCGTGAGTATGACTTTGCGTTACGCAGCGATTGACGCAGACGGCAAACTCTCCGATGAGACGGAACTAGACGACCGCGTATGCGAGTGCTGTCAAACGTCGGCCGCCCTCACCGCTAAAGGAGCCATCGCAGCCTATCGTGATCGCTCCGAAAAGGAGGTGCGCGACATCCACTTTGTGAGCGATCAACAAGGAAGCTGGAGCGCGCCGCGGCCCGTGTATGCGGACAACTGGGAGATCAACGGATGTCCTGTGAACGGTCCTTCGATCTCCGCCGATGGTCAGCGCGTGGCGGTCGCTTGGTACACCGGAGCGAACGACTCGCCCCGTGTTAAGGCAGCGTTCTCCAACGACGCTGGCGCAACCTTCGGCAAGCCCATCGACGTGGATGACGGTGAGACCCTGGGACGAGTTGATGTATTACTGCTGCCTGACGGATCTGCTCTGGTTTGCTGGCTCTCAGGAACAGCGGAAGGTGGGGCTATTAAAGTGCGACGGATCCAACCTGACGGGTCGCTTGGCCCGCCGGCTGTTATTGCTAAAACAGACATCTCGCGCTCCAGTGGTTTTCCCCGGATGGCGCGGCTGGGCGACGAAGTACATTTCGCGTGGACCGAGTTCGGGAAGCCTTCATATGTGCGCACAGCGACCGCAAATATCCGCGCTTATAAATGAGCAAACTTGGACGGCGAGACCCGCTCTGGTGATCATTATTATGCACACACGAAAACGTATTCGTCGTGAAGCACCGACTCCAACAAATTTGAGGCTTTGCTTCTTGCGAAAGGTCGCAGGTTCGACCCCTGCCGCCGGGCACCAATCATCTCAACAATTTAGAAGGTTCACAATCGTAGGCGACAGGGCTGATGTCCGCTTTCATGTCCGCTTTGCGTCTTAAATCAAATTAACTTCTGCCCTTCAATCTTTAACCTAGACCGACTAACACAGTCCGGCGACAGGATCAGGGTCAGTCGCGTGGAAATAGGGCAGCAGACTTTGGCGGTTGATTCACGAGGGGGCTCAGTTCTTAGTTTTGTTTGCGCTCATCTCGATTTCCCCAACGACTCTATCAAACTCATCGATCAGCTCGTCGTTCTCAATTGAGCGAAACGCCTCCACCAACGTTCGATAGTACCAGAGCGTTCCCTCCCTACCGCCATTGAAACGTGACCACAACGCTTCGCCTTCGACGCGATGGTCTTTCAGGATGGACCGCGCGTTATGAAGCTTATCGGCCGCCGAAACAAGCCTGGCTGACTTCGACGCCTGCGCAATGTGCTCGATGTACCTTTCCTTGCGCTCCCTCCACGGCGGTTTTGGAACAACGTAAGCGTCGGTGCATGCTGCAACAATGCCAGCTACGTTCTCTCCGAATCGACTCTTGATATCCTCAAGTCGAGCAAATCCGCCCGCATCCTCAACCGCATCATGCAGGAGAGCAGCAATGGCCTCGTCCTCATTAGCTCCGTACTCAAGAGCAATGCTGGCGACCCCTAAGAGGTGGGCCAGGTACGGAATATCGGTACCTTTGCGCTTCTGCTCTGCGTGGGCCTTGGCGGCGTAAACAAGGGCTTGTTCAAATTTAGATGACAGAATCATTTATTGGCAATTTTTGATGTACCTTCGGACGAAAACATCGGAACAGAAATTACTTTGCCTGTCCGGCTTTTGTCTAATTCATCGCTTTGCACATCGAAGATTCGATTTAGTCGCGCGCGATAATTCTCAAAAGCGATCTGCGCTCCTAACTCCAGCAACTGTTGTTCAGAAAACTGATTGCGCAGGCGTGTGTACAAATCTTCAGAAACATTCGACGGCGTGTCTGCCATTGCGTCGGCCAATTCAATTACCAGCCGTTCTACGCCCGTGAATACTGCGAGGTCATTGCCTGAGGGCAATATTGTCAGGTCACTACCTGCGACCGCGAGCAGCTTTTCGTCTGTTAACCCAGCTTTTCTGCCGACGGCAGAATTGATGTCCACTCAGAACGGACAGCCTACCCGGGCTGCCGTGCGCACTTTAGCCAGTTGGATGTAGCGCAGCGACACCCGTCGCTTTCTGCCGAGGCCGGCCTCCATGGCGATGCTGCCCCAGACGATGCCGGGCACGCGCATCTGCTGTTTCACCGGCGTGAGGTCTTTACCAAACATCCTGCGCATCACGGTATAAAACCATCGTAAATGCCACGGCGCCTGCTTTTTTTCTAAACCAGAAATGCGAGTCATATAGAATCCGTTCTTAGTCGTTCATGAGTCTCCGCGGAAACGTCGCGCTGTCCATCCCCGTCAGAATGGAACTCAGTGTTGAACTCAAAGCATTGAACACAAGTATTGTATGGAAATTTTGCTCTCGGACGGTACTATTCTTTACTCTCGGAAAGAGCGGGGCCAAGGCCCTCTTCCCGACTGCGAGTTTACTTAGTTGAAGACTGCGAGCTGAAGTTGAAGGCTGCGAGCTGAGGTGCTTCGGTAGGCCGTCACTTCAGAATGGAAACTGATTATTGAACCTGAAGCATTGAGCAGAAGTATAGTACGGAAATTATAGCTCCCGCACGTGTCAGCGTCCTGTAGTTGAGAGTACAAGCTTTAGCTTGAATGCCTACCAATCAGCAACCTGAACGCTACCACCCCACGCGGGCTGCCCGCGCGGGGACCCGGGAGTTGAACTCTGAACTTCTTGAGCGGCATTCAAAGTTGGAAGCGCGAGCGTCAGCACCCGTCCTGGCGGTGGCGTGAGAACCTGTCTGGCCGAATGCGGCCATCCATTAACCGCCGTGGCCGGATGCGGCCATGCGCTTATCCATTTCCTCAGGCGTAACGTCTTCCTTGTGCGTTGCCACAGTCCAGATGTGCCCAAACGGATCCTTTAATGTGCCGGAGCGATCACCATAAAACTGGTCCTGCACCGGCTTCTGCTGTTCGGCACCCTCTGCGATGGCTCGCTTGAAGACCGTATCTACATCATCCACGTAGATCATGAGACTGACCGGCGTGCCACCAATCGTTGTCGGACCGGTATAGCCTAATTCCGGGTGCTCATCGGAAAGCATGATCGGCGAGTCGCCAATCTTGATCTCAGCATGGCCCACTTTCCCGTCTGGCTGGGGCATACGAAACAGCTCCGTTGCGCCAAACGCCTTCTTATAAAACTCGATGGCGTCCGCCGCCCCCTTAATAATCAGATATGGTGTGACCGAATGGTATCCTTCTGGAATTGGTTTTACGTTTGCCATAAATGTTCTCCTCTCATTTGTTGGTAGGTGTTTGGTAGTGTTCTTAATTGAGATTTTCTCTTGCATCCCTCTGTGAACTGAGATCGCACAGAAGAAACTAAATTAAGATACTACAATGTTTCGAGCTTCATAGGATGCGGTGACGTACGACGACGAGCGACATGTCGTCGATCAGTGGCTGCGTGCCGGCGAAATCCTGCACGGCGCCCAACACTGAAAACAGCACAGCATCGGCGCGGCCGGCCTGCGCACGGCGCAGTTGCGCCTCAAGCCGTTCATAGCCGAATTCCTCCTCTGCGTTATTGCACGACTCGAGTATGCCATCAGAATAAGCCAGCAGCACGTCGCCGCTTTGCAACTCAACGCATCCTCTAACGAAGGAAGCGGGAGTTCAGGTCAACCTCTTTACTGGGAGCGCGGGCGCCCTCGCCCGCAACGGACGCAGCCGAATACGAAATAAAGCAGTGGGTCAACCTGAATCTTTTCAGTAAACAGGATGATTTGTTCTTTAACGCGTTGTGCGGGGGTCACGTTGCGGGCGATGGCGCCCGCGCTCCCAGTAAAGAGGTTGCGTCGCTTGTATGGAGCTCGATCTGGGTGCACAGAGTTGCGGGCGAGGGTGCCCGCGCGCAGTAAAAGTTTTGCCGCGTCAGATTATCAAATGGCGTCGGTCTTGGCGCGACCTCAAGCCGCGCGCGAGGGGAAGTGCCCAGGGTTAACGAGGTCAATATTGTGGCGCTTGATCATGCGGTCAAGCGTCTTGCGGTCCACGCCGAGCAAACGAGCAGAAGCTTGCTTATTTCCCTTCTTATACTCCAACATCCGTTTTACGTAGCGTCCTTCGATCTCCGCAAGGGAAACCCACTCTTCTTCAGCTTCGGTGTCCTCGATGTCTGTAAGCTTACCGCCCCCGCTCGCTCCTGCCTCGCTATAATTCCTGATGCGCTCCGGCAGGTCCTGCGGGCGTATTGTGCCTCCACACATCGCCACCGCACGCACCACCGCATTCTCCAGCTCACGGATATTCCCCGGCCAGGAGTATTTCTCCAGCAATACCAAAGCCTCAGGCGACAACTCCACGGCCGCATTCAGTGAATACACCCGCTTCGCAAAACATTGTGCAAGAGGCAATACATCTTCGCGCCGGTCTCTGAGCGGAGGCAAAACAATTGAAACGACGTTCAGGCGATAGAAGAGATCCTGACGAAACCTTCCAGCTTTTACTTCCTCTTCCACGTCGCGGTTACTTGCGGCGATGACACGTACGTCAACTTTTTGGGTTTGGTTTGACCCAACTTTCCGAATCTCGCCTTCTTGGAGCGCGCGCAAAAGCTTGATCTGGAAACTTGGTGTCGTCTCCGTTATCTCATCGAGGAACACAGTTCCGCCGTCGGCTTCCTCCCAAAGTCCGCGGCGGTCGCGGTCTGCTCCTGTGAATGAACCACGAATGTGGCCAAACAGTTCCGATTCGATTAATTCCGCCGGTATAGCGCCGCAGTTCACGGCCACAAAAGATTTCTGAGCGCGGTTACTTCGCTGGTGTAGAGCGGAAGCTACAACCTCTTTTCCAGTGCCCGACTCACCGGTCAAGAGAACGGCAAGGTTCGTTCCCGCAACCCGACCAACCTGCTTCATCACTTCGATGAGCGCGCCACTGCGACCAACGAGATCAACATCTGATTCGTAAGCTCTCGCCCCCTTATGCGAGATCAAACGATGGTGGGGCCGATGGGCCAGTCGTTCTGAAATCGCGCGTGAAACCTGTTGTAGAGACTCAACACTGAAAGGCTTCAAGAGATAGTCGTAAGCTCCGAAGGCGGTTGCGTCCAGGGCGCCCACGGCGCTGCCGCGTCCCGTCATTAGAACTACCTTCGTCTGGGGCAATTCTTCTTTGAAGCGTCTCAAAACACTATATCCATCGGCGCCGCCCAGGATCACATCGCAGAAAACCAACGACCATTTCCCCTCTCGCAGCATCTCGAAAGCGGTTTCGGCGGAGTCAGCTTCGGATACCTCCAAGCCTTCGTCTCGAAGAACCTGGCTTACGAAACCACGCACTTGCGGCTCATCGTCTATTACCAGTGCCTGCATGAATCTTTTTCTCCACCCTGAGTTTTGTTAATGAATACCGTTTTGGTCCGGACTATGCGCTGAGTGCCATATGCGCCCGGAGTTGACTCGGATGTCTTACGAGTAACCGCTCGAGCGCATCAGCGGGTAAAGGATTCTTAAATATGAAGCCCTGTATCTCATCGCACCTGAGTAGACGCAAAAACCTCAATTGTTCTTCCGTTTCAACTCCTTCAGCCACAACACGAAGCCTGAGGTTATGCGCCAGTGTGATGATCGCCATCACCAGAGCGGCGTCATCAGGGTCTGTAGTTACATCGCGCACGAACGATTGATCAATCTTCAATGCGTCAATCGGTAGACGCTTCAGATAGGAGAGCGAAGAGAACCCGGTGCCAAAATCGTCGATCGAAATCGTCACTCCCATTGTCTTAAGACTGGTTAGGACATCGATCGCAGCTTCTGCATTACTCATGATGGAGCTCTCAGTGAGCTCGAGTTCCAGAAGCTCGGGTGGGAGAGCCGTCTCGTGCAAGATTTGCGCGACTGTTCCTGCCAGTGATTGCTCTTGTAGCTGGCGCGCCGAAATGTTTACTCCCATCCGCATCGGCGCGAATCCCTGGTCCTGCCATTTACGGATCTGGCGACAGGCAGCGCGCAAAACCCACTCGCCAAGGGGCAAAATCAACCCTGTCTCCTCGGCCAGCGGGATGAAATCGGCTGGTGGAATCAGACCCAGTTGTGGATGTTGCCACCGCACAAGGGCTTCCACTCCGGTAATCTCGAGTGAGTCAACCATCAACCGCCGTTGGTAGTGGAGAATCAGTTTCTCGTTTTCTATTGCATGGCGCAGGCATGTTTCCAGTGCCAGACGTTTTGAGGCAATCGCGTGCATATCGGAAGTGTAAAACTGATAGGTGTTACCTCCGGAGTTTCTCGCTCTATACAAAGCCGCTCCCGCGTTCTTCAGCAGACTCTCGCAGTCGTCACCATCAAGAGGAAAGAGACTAATTCCGACACTCGCGGTTACGAAGATCTCGTGCCCACCCAGATCGAATGAGGGCTTCAGCACTTTCCGAATTGCCCCGATTGTTTCCAGAACATCGTTAGTCTGCCCAATGGTACTCAGCAAAAGTGCAAACTCGTCACCGCCAAACCGCGCAACCGTGTCGCACTCGTTGACACACCCTCTCAGTCTTGTGGCCGCCTGCCTTAGCAACCGGTCGCCGATGAGATGTCCTAAAGTGTCTTTGACTTTTTTCAGTTGATCGAGTGAGACAAAAAGGAGGCCGAGCGTTTGATCCGCGCGCTGGGCAACGGCTACGGCCTGAGTCACGCGATCTTCGAAAAGCGTTCGGTTGGGCAGTTCCGTCAAAGTGTCGTAATAGGCCAGTTGATTAATTTCCGCTGTTCGCTGCCATAAAAGTTCTTCAAGTTTGTCCTCATAACGGCGCTGCTCTCTCAGCATGAAAGATTGCTTCAGCGCTCGTTCAATCGTTGCTTCGACATGCGGGATGTCCAGCGGTTTTGTAATGTAATCAAAGGCTCCGGCACGCATCGCGGCGATAGCCGTTTCAATGTTACTTTGCCCGCTGATCAAGGCGACGCAGTCCGGGGCAACTGCATGTAGGTGTCGCAACAGCTCGAAAGGGCCCAGCCCGCTCATCTGTATGTCGCTGATAACCAGATCAAAGTGATTCTCGTTCAGGGCGTTCAACGCTTGTTCAGCAGATTCTGCTTCGCAACAGCCATAGCGGTCGCCTAACAGAGTGAACAGCAGGCGCCTGATTTGCTCTTCATCGTCGATGATTAATATCTGTCGTTTGTTTTTGCCAGGAGCTGCCATGATGGGGGTTATCAGAACCGCAGGAGCAACGCGTTTCGCTTTGCAATCGCTACTAAATTCACAAATCCAACACTTCTCTGACCTTTCGTGTCGCAGTGGCAGCGTCAAAGGGTTTCTGAATAAAATTCAGTTTTGCATCCAGAAGTCCGTGACGAACGATGGCGTCATCGGTGTAGCCCGACATGTAAAGCACCTTTAACCTCGGTCGTATCCCCGCCAGTCGATCGGCGATCTCACGCCCACTCATCTGTGGCATCACCACGTCGGTTATCATCAGTTGGATCTCTGCATCATGTTGCTCGGCAAGTTCGAGCGCCTCTTCACCGTTTGCTGCGGAGAGCACGTTATAACCCTGCCCTTCAAGAATAGCCTGCACTATCTTGCGCACCTGATCCTCGTCTTCGACGAGTAGCAACGTTTCCGTCCCTTTTGGTAAAGCCACCGTGTCCGGGCTAAGTTGATGGTCGGCCGAGACCGCATCGACTCGTGGAAGATAGATTTTAAAAGTGGTGCCCTTCCCGACTTCGCTGTAAAGCCAGACATTGCCGCCACTCTGCTTTACGATTCCGTAAACGGTTGCGAGACCTAACCCCGTGCCCTGGCCAGCACCCTTGGTGGTGAAGAAGGGTTCGAAGACATGCGCCTGTAAGTCGGCCGCCATTCCACACCCGGTATCGCTAACAGCGAGCATTACATAAGGGCCAGCGATGGCGGCGTGACCTAAAGCGTAATCTTCGGAGAGAACTGCATTGCCGGTTTCAATCGTCAGCTTACCCCCGGCCGGCATTGCATCTCGCGCATTTACGATAAGATTTAGCAAGACTTGTTCAATTTGCCCGGGGTCTGCTTCCACTGTTCCCAGCGCTGGATCAGTGATCGCCAGTAGATCGACATCTTCGCCAATCAGCCGGCGTACCATCTTGTCGACATCGGAGACCACGGTATTCAGATCCAATATCTTCGGTTGTAGAATTTGCTTGCGGCTGAAGGCGAGTAACTGGCGGGTCAGACTACTGGCGCGATCACTGGCTTTTTTAATTTCTTCGACGCTCGACCGGTGCGGGCTTCCATGCGGCAGCTTGCCTAAAAGGATGCTTGAATAACCCCCGATAACAGTCAGCAGATTATTGAAGTCGTGGGCCACGCCACCAGCTAATTGGCCGATTGCTTCCAACTTTTTTGATTGCCGAAGTTGTTCTTCGCTCTCACCTAAAGCTTCTTCAACTCGCTTGCTTTCTATAAACTGCCCAATTTGACCACCGATGGTGGCCATCATCGCAAGCAGCGCCGAATCGGGCTTGCGAATCGAGTGGCTGAAAAATTCAACTACACCCAGTACCTGCGAGCGAAACCAAATTGGGAAACCGCATGCCCCGTGCAAGCCGACTTTGGCAGCGATTGAGAGTCTCGGAAAATTCGCGTCTTCAACCACGTCGGAAATCCAGACCGGGTGGAAATCTTTCCAAACTTGTCCCGGAAGTCCAACCCCCCTTGCAAAGACAGACTGACGGCTGGCGTCCGCGAAATCCTCTGCTTGAGTGCCCGGCGCCTGCCATATCTCTGTGCAACGCATGACGTCGCGCGCACGTTCGACTGTCCACAGTGCGCCATATTCCCAGCCAAGGGTTTCACAAACGGTTTGGAGAATCTTCTGTACCCCTTCGCTAATCGTGTTTGATTCAGCGATAGCGCGGGTAACTGCGTATTGCGCGACCAGCCGGTCCTCAGTAGTTTCTCTTTCCGTGATGCTCCGCATGTACCCCGTGAACATCCGCGCATCTTCGAGTTCAATACGCCTAATGGCTGGTTCGTCATCGGCCAGCGTTTGGCGGATCAATTCCGTCTCCACAGGATCATCTTCCCCATGAAGAATGGTTACTCTTTCCAGCATTTGAGTTCCCCCGTTTTTACCCAGCTTCCGTTGGCCGCAATCATTCTCGGGGAGAGTTGATTAAAAACTGCGAGCAAAGCAACGCTAACCAAGTGTCAGGGTCGCGAAGACCGCCCGCCTGTACTCAGAAGCACGCCGTCGATTTCAATCAGGAACATGGCATCCTCCGTGTCGTAGTGAATTCTGCCATTCGCTAAGTGCGGGGCGTTGACCCGCTTTTTGGATGCGTCCCGTTCATTTCCAAAGTAGAAGAAGGGCGCCGCTCTCGCCCCAAAGACAGCGCCCTCCTCGTGCGCGCGTGCCACCGTCAGGGGCTCACGCGATCTCGCTAGAATTTGTAAGCTTTGAGATTCTGTTTGTTCGTCAGACGCCGACGCCATCAGACGCTCCAAGCACCCGGCCTTGAACAACCTTCAAAACGTCCTCCGCCAGGAATGGTTTGTAAAGAATGTGATACTCCCGTTTTTCGCAAAGAGATTGCTCCTCGCTTGAAAGACTGCCCCCCGTCATCAACATTATCTGTGTCAGCGGCGCGTGTAGCTGAAATTCCAAGCCAAGCTGCAAACCGTCATCTTCACCCAGCAGGTAGTCGAGCAAGACGACGGTGGGATGGCGTTGGTAAAAGGCAAGGCGAGCCTGCGCGGCATTCTCAGCGATTAGAGTTTCCCAACCTTCCGCTTTCAACTCGGCGGCAAGAAAGAACAGCAGGTCGTGGTTATCATCCACAATGAGAAGCGTCGGCGTGGGCTGCCGCTCCCGCAGTTCCCCACCGGTCGAAATTATTGAAAGACTTTCTCCGCACGTGCTTACTGAAACACTTACTTGCGCGCCGGGAAGTACCTGGCCCCGAGCAACCATGGTTGCCAGCGGCTGCGTGAGCTGTCGGTGAATTGTGCGCTTTAGCTCGCGGGCTCCATACTCTTCGCTAACACCCTTGTTCAATAGAAACTGTCGGCTTTCAGGAAGTACGTCGATCTTAAAACAACGATCTCCTAGCCTTGAGTTAACGTGTCCCTGCAACGCCTGGATATCATGGTCCAATATTATCTCGATCGCATCGGTATCGAGGGGCTGGTAAGTGACGACCGCGTCAATTCGATTAACAAACTCAGGAGAAAAGCGCTTTCGCACCGCCCCCAGAGCGATGCTTCCCAATCGTTCTGTCACATCCGTTTTCGGTCGCCTGGCAGCAGATTGAAAACCCATATGTGGACTTAGCTCTGCCATCATTTCGCGTGCGCCCAGGTTGCTGGTGAAAAAAATCAGGCTCTTTTCAAAGTTGACAGAAGAGTTGTCACCCAGGCCCAAGATGCCTTTATCGAGCATGCCGAGCAGCAAACTCGTAATAGAAGGAGCTGCCTTCTCAATTTCATCGAAAAGCACTAAGGCCAGATCGCAATCTTCACTGGTTGCATCGCTAAGCTGCTGCTGGGTGAGCAGCGGAGTGGTCTCGCGGTGCCCCAGATATCCGGGTGGAGCGCCAACGAGTTTTGCCGTTTCGTGGTCCATTTGAAATTCGCCGCAGTCGATCTTAACCACCTTTTTTTCGCTTCCGTGCAGCAGCTCCGCGATCGCTTCAACTGTCTTTGTCTTGCCCGTGCCGGTAGGACCAAGCAGTAGAAACACTCCGGCCGGGCGGCCCTCTGGCGCCAAGCCTGTCTGGTACATGTAAACATAAGGAACTATGGCGAGCGTGGCAGCAGTTTGACCCACGACTTTGCCGGCCAGCAGCTTGCTCAAATCTCTCATTTCACCTTTGGGCCCAGACCCGACTGGCGAACTTGGAGCTTCACTCATTCGGGCATCCTCAAAACTTGCAGTTGCTGTGTCCTCGAAAGGCTCGGGTGTCTCCAGATCGAGCAGGAACCTTGTCCATGCTTGTCTTACTGCCTCGACCTCTTTCTGCTCTTGTACAGTGGAACGCGGGAGATCCGTGGGTCGGCTTTCTGTCGAATCTGACGCGGTCAAGTCAGCTGCGCAACTTTCCGGAAATAAAGCTCGTAGGCGCTGCCGCTCCCCGCCGCATTGTGTTTGGAGGAGCCCAGGATCCGGCTTGGATTTAGATAAGCTTGGCATTCGTTTAAAAGGAATAGGCGAATCCAGAAAGAGTCAGATTTTCACGCAACTACTTCGGGTTTCCGCGCCTATTTAATAATCCCGCGGTTTCGCTTCATCTGGCGACAATTCTCCCAGTAGACCCCCACTTCTTTTGCTGGCTGGGTTATGAAGCTTGCGTCTCTGTTTCAGTTCATCAAACGGAGGAGAGGCGAACTGCAGAATCCGCGATTACTTGCTGTTCATTTATTGAATGAACGGCGAGTTCTCAAAGGCCCGGACAATTGAGGGGGGAGTTTCCGGACGCTATATGAAGGAATCCTTAGTCGGGAGACTTTAAAATAGGCCGAGTGACGATCGGCCTCGAGATAATTCTTGATCTGCCCGCAGAGTGTAGTGCCGCCGCCATTGGCAAACAATCCGTTTGATGGGTGAGATCAAAAAGACAAAAGGGTGAGTCGAACTAACAAAGAAATAGGAAGGAAGGGGGGAACCGAACGTTGGTCATGAGTTCTTTATCAATCCCATGCTGACTGCGTAGCGAACAATTCCGGTAATCTCGTGCACGCCAAGTTTTTCCATTAATTTCAGCCGGTGCGTCTTCACGGTATTAACGCTAATATGCAACATGACCGCAATCTCTTTGGTTGAATTGCCTTCGGCAATTAGTTGCAGCACTTCCCGCTGACGTGGAGTAAGCAGCTCTATTAATTCATCGCCAGCGTCCTGTCCCTCGAGATATCCCACAATCACTTTCTTAGTTACTCGCGGACTTAAGTGCTCTCGACCCTGCGCAACGGACTCGATGGCGGCATAAAGGTCGTCAACGGAATCGTCCTTCAAGACGAAGCCTTCGGCACCGGAACGAAGAGCACGAAACACGAATTCTTCGCTTGAATATTCGGATAAGATAATGACTTTAACGCGCGGAAACCGCTTTTTCACCAGAACAGTTGCTTCAAGGCCATTCATGATCGGCATTGTCGTATCCATCAGAACTATATCGGGCTGGTGGGTTTCAATAAGGCGCAGTGCTTCGTGTCCGTCGCTTGCCTGGCCAACGATGGCTACATCCGGAAGAGTTTTTACCAACTCGCAAATACCAGCTCGCACCAATAACTGGTCATCGGCGATTAAGACGCGAAGGGGTTTCGGCCGGGTCCACTCCAATCCGACTGCAGACCCTGACCCTTCGTGTGAAAAGAACCCTGCCATTTGTTTCCCTCTGAACACCCTCCTCGTCCGTTTCAAACCGTTTTAGGACGAATTCCGAAACTGATTTAACGTGGTTGCCACTTCGTGGGACAAAATGTCCCGGGGTGTTTATCGTTCCGGCCGTTTTTTGGCTGTCTGACTTTGCCGACCTACCTCTATTTCAATCAGGCCTATCTTGATCGCGTAACGGACCAGGCCCGCGACGTCGTGAATATCCAGACGGTCCATTAGCAAAGCACGGTGAGTTTCGACCGTTTTCGCACTGATGTTCATCACTTTCGCAATCTGTTTCGTGCTGAGGCCATCAGCGATCATTTTGAGCACATCGCGCTGACGTGGAGTGAGTTCTTTGCTCGAGTTGACGTCTTGAGCCGCCCCGCTTCCGTAATTCAAGCCAGTTTTTCCGGAGATCTCAGTAGAAACATATTCTTCACCGCGCATAACCTTTTTTATCGCTTCTACCAATTCCCCACTCGCCGCCTTCTTCGGAATATAGCCGGCCGCACCCCTTTGGAAAGCTCTGATGGCGTATTCCTGAGTTTCATGAACACCAAGAATAATCACTCGTATCAATGGAAAGTCTTGCTTGATTCTTTCCAGCACCTCCAGGCCGCCCACTCCCGGCATTACCATGTCAAGAAGAACCAGATCAGGCGTCTGCTGCCGGATCAGTGCGAGCGCTTCATAGCCATCTCCGGCCTCGCCCGCCACTTCGATTTCGTCCGCTTTTTCCAGAAGCGCACGAATGCCAGCTCGCACGAGCGTATGGTCGTCTGCCACGATGACACGGATTCGCTTCATTTAGCTTGCACCCCAACTCATTAGGTTTTTGGGGAACTGGAAGGTGACTTCCAAAAAGGAAGGGATCCCCGTCCGTTATGAGCAACGCCGCCGGTCGGGAGAGTTTACAAAACGCGAGGCAGCCTCTTGACACGTGCTTCTGCCCTACTGACTTGAAGGCAATTAGCCGCACGTGCGTTTATGCTAATGCAGGCTCAAACAATTCACAATGAGAAACCCTTGAGTCGGCCAAGCCAACGGTTTGATTGAAACCCCTGTCAGCTCAAATAAGGCTCGCCTCATGATCGACTTCCGTATCAGGTCTCTATTAACGCTACCTGGACTTCCTGGGACCTTCTGAATCAACCACGGCCCCCTGGCTTAGACCCACAGCTCGGTCGTCGTTCGGCACCCCGAATAGAAATTACTCGGGTCGAGGAAAATGACGATATCAGCGCCGTGACGTTTCGAAGCTACGTTTCAAAGGGCGCGTTTTCAACCTGTCAGCCGCTTGTTCGTTCCCCCAGGGCGGGCACCAAATCGGGAGAGTATTGGAAGTTTTTCGCCCCACAACAATTGCAATCTGACTGCGAGATTAAGGTGGAGCGAGGCTCGTACGAGTTCTTGTCGATGAACGAGTTTTAATGCCTTAAGAGGATTTTACTACGGCATCCCGGCAAGTGTAAATTCCGATTACGGTGTTTGAGGAATGTGAGCCGAGATTTTTCCAGTCGAATTTTAGCGGATGCGGCGGACGAGGGGCAATTTCTCTAATGGCGCTCGGCGTGTCTGAACAATTTGATCTCAATACCGCAAGCTTCTTCTGAAGTTGTAAAGTTGGTTCTGGTTTGGAATCAGTTATTTTCTGGCATATTAAATGCCACGTATCCGAAATGCAGCGCGTTCGGCTGCATAGCTCGGATATCGGACAAGACTCCGCGGCGTTACGCCCACCGGCGAGTCATTCCGCCCGAAAGCCATTCTCTTTGCAGCAATGCCGTTGGCCTAAGCCGTAACGAACTCGACCCGCCTCAACCCTCCGCATTTTGACCACACTTTCATTCCAGCTGACGCGCCTGAAGAGTCGGACGCGTCCCCACCATAACTATGAAAACTTCGGCTCTTGTCATCACCTTACTTTTCTTCATCCCCTTCGCTGCAGCAACAGCAGACGAAAAGGAAGCCTGCAAACCCAACCGGAACGTCAAAATCACTGTCCTTTATTGGCCGCCAGACTCCACTGTTAAGGTGTATTTCGTCACCGGCAAGTTTACGTCTGAGCAGAAGCAAATTTTGTTGGAAGCGTTGGAGACCTGGACGCAGGAGAGAAACAAGAAAGGATCAGGAATCAGGTTGGTCTACTCTGGAGAAACAAGAGGTCTGATCGATTGTCATGGCTGTCTCACCTTAGCCCGGCAAACGGTTTACAGTAACGAGCGGAGACGTAAATTTTCGTTCAACTCACTTCGGCAAAATGAAATGGGTGAATTGATTTCGGCCTGGGTCGGATTCGATTCTGCCACCAGTAGTCCGGAAGCGTTTAAAGGATTGATATCGCAAGCGCTCGGAAATAGTCTGCGCCTTTCGCGCTGCTGGAGTGACGTCAGCGCAAAAGTTTCTATTCCTTCACGCGATCAGCATTAGCTTTTGCATGGAACTTTTTCGGCGTAAGTGAAGCCGCGAATCTTGCATCAGGGTCTCTCCAGTGTGCCTCTCCACGTTTAGGTCTCGTGCAATAGATTGAATCTCCACGGCTTTTCCCTGGTGATAAATTAGATGTGTTTCCACCTCCACGGCCAGGCTTTGACCGTGCTTCGTGAGAATCTCAATCTCATAAAACGCTTGTCGCTGCGAATCCAGCGCGTGCTCAATCATTTGCTCAGCGACGCGGAGAAATTTTGGGCTAACTATCTGTGCCACAGTCAAACTCAAACACTCTTCCTGCGAGTAACCAATCAGTTGCTCTCCAGTTCGATTCATTGACGTGAAGGTTCCCTTTAGGTCGTGGGTGTAGATAATCTGATCTGCATTGTCGATCAGCGCCAGGTATCGGCGGTGTCGCTTAATTTGCAGAGAATTCACTCGCGCTTCTTCAACTACGCAACAGATCGAACGTTCGATGGTTGCAAGTGTCATACTATCTCTCGTGAGACAGTCGGCGACGCCGTTGCGAAAAGCCCTGATCGCTTCGCCGGCATCGTTGGTGGTTACAAGAATTATAGGCGCCTCCCAACCGATGCTTCGTGCCTGAGCAAAGAGTCTGAGCCCGTTGCCGCTCGCAGAGTCGATCAAGCAAACGTCATAAGCTTTGCTGTGAAAGCCTTCAAGAATCTCGCGATAATTGGTTGCGAACTTTAATTGAAAGCCCGCGAGAGCTGCCCCTGGCAATAAGTTGCGCACACTGCGAGGGTTTTCGGCTGCGTGGTCAACAATAAGAATATCGATCATGTGTCCTCGATTGGGCGATCGAGATAAGAAAGAAAATTGAGGGTGCGGCAAAAAGGTCAGTGCGAAGCATCTCGCCCGGGCTGAATAACTCTTTGACCACGCCTTCCGACTTAAACCCGCGGGTATCGCTCGATCGAAGCACGACCTGTGCCAAATAAAACACAGCCACGAAATCGAAAGAACATACTTTCTGGGTTGGCGCGTAGGCATTAGCGCGTGTTAGTCTAATGACTTCGCCGACGGTCCAAAAAAACTTGAAAAATAGACCGATCTGCTATTATCCAAACTGGCCACTGGGTAGCCGTAGAAAAGCCTTGCAAATCCGACCATTGCCATCGATGTCATTCCCCAGGTAAAGAACATAAGAGGTGTGATGCCCGCCGATCTCCAACCGCCAAACGACGGCCAGCCAACGATCCTTGTTGTCGATGATTTCGATGACACGCGGCTGCTTTTAAGAACCTGGCTCGAGAAAAAGGGTTTTCACGTAGTTGAGGCCGAAAACGGAATTCAGGCAGTGAACGCGGCCGAACGCAATCGTCCCGACCTGATCATCATGGACCTTGAGATGCCTGAACTGGACGGCCTCAACGCCACGCGTAAGATTCGCAACCTCGCGAATTGCCAAAAAGTCCCGATTGTTGCCGTATCAGCCTATGGCGCGGATCAATTTCGCGCGGCCGCTCTCGCTGCCGGCTGCGATGAGTATGTCTCGACTCCGTTCGAACCAGATGAGCTGGAAGAATTAGTTCGATCGCTTTTGAAGTGAGAAACCATGGATCGTCAGAAGCGATAGTTGCTGATAGGCAAGCAAAAACCTATTACTCCGCACAGTGCCTTCCTGCAAAGGAAATAAAAGAGGCAGACCGCGTCGTCTTTAAAAGTGAGGAAGAAGCGCAGCGAGCCGGCTATAAGCTCGCAACCCAGTGCCATGAATAGCAAGCCGAGATCGTTTTACTGGGAGCGCGGGCGCCCTCGCCCGCAATGCGCGCCTAGCGCGAACAGGTTTCTCCAAACAATAACCTGGCCATCGTTGCGCCAACGCGATGAGCCCCTAACAGTTCTTGCTCCAGCCGAATTCGCGCCTGCAGCGCACTGCGGGCGAGGGCGCCCGCGCTCCCAGTAATAACACCCAGACTTGTCAAAACTGGATGACACTGGCACAAAACAGCAGGAAAACAGGTCGTTTATCAGCTCCCCTCGTGGAAAGGAAACCAAAATGCTGAAAGAATTTCGGGATTTTATTGAGCGCGGAAATGTGATTGACCTTGCGGTGGCCCTTATTATGGCCGTCGCCTTCGGAAAGGTCATCACTTTGCTGGTGGAAGGGATCATCATGCCGCCGATCGGTCTGATTCTGGGTCGCGTAGATTTCGACAGCTTGTTCTACATGCTGGATACGTCCAAGGGTGTGCCGGTTTCACTGGCCGACGCCAAAACCAAGGGCATTCCAGTCATCGCTTACGGCGCTTTCATTAACGGGATTATCGCTTTTGTGATCGTCGCGTTCGTGGTCTTCTTGATCGTCAAAGCGATTAATAAACGTCGACGGGAGAAAGCGCCGTTAGTGAAAGACTGTCCTTACTGTTTGTCTTCAATACCGAGTGCGGCGACGAAATGCTCCGGATGTAATTCCCAACTCACGGCAGCTTAGACTCTGCAACTTCGATGATTAGGGAAATAACCCGCGTGCTATCGATTGCGGTATTGTAAACTCCTGCCTATGCGCGAGTGCCCACGTTGTGAAAGTTGTTATGACGACGACATCGTTGTCTGTCCGCAAGACGAGGCGAATACCAAACACACTTTGCCTGGACCCACTCTCCTTTCGGCGCGCTATCTTCTGGAAAAACGACTTGGCAGGGGCGCAATGGGCCAGGTTTACCTCGCGCGAGATCAGAATCTGGTTACACGTCAGGTAGCCGTAAAGACCGTTCGTCCCGACATACTGAGCGACGAGGTGATGCAGGAAGGAGAAGCAATCGCCCGTTTTGAACGCGAAGCTCGTGCGGCTGCGTCAGTTCGCCACCCAAACGTCGTTGACGTCACGGATTTTGGCAAGAGCCCGGAAGGCGTGTTCTTCCTGGTGATGGAATACGTTGATGGCGAAAGCCTCTATCAGTTGCTGCGACGCGAAGGGACCCTGGATATTCAGCGGACGGTATCAATCATGGGCCAGGTTGTCGCCGGGGTCGATGCAGCCCACGACGAAGGCATTCTTCACCGCGATCTCAAGCCTGCCAACGTCTTTATAATGCAGAAGCGGAAGAAAACGGGAAGCGGGACCGACGGGTTCGTCAAAGTCGGTGACTTTGGACTGGCGAAAATTGTTCATCGGGATCGAACCGAAGCGACTGCGGCCACCGGGCCTGAATCACGCGGCATTATCGGAACGCCTGAGTATATGGCTCCCGAGCAAATGCAAACTGGAGTGCAGTTGGATGCGCGGGCGGATATTTACGCGCTCGGCGCCATTGCTTATCACATGCTCGGTGGTCGGGCGCCGTTCATTGGCGACATTGCTCAGCTCGTTGCGCAGAAGTTGATGCAGTCGCCTCAGCCGCTACTCAGTTTGCGATCAGACATTTCCCCGGAAGTCGACAAGGCGATCCTGCATGCTCTCGCGCGAGACCCCGCCGATAGACCTCCCAGTGCAACCGACTGGTTTGAGGAATTGGAGACTGCCGCAGGGAAGCGTTCTATGCCTCACGGCCACAACGATTCACGCCTGGTAGTGATGGCGCCCCAGGGTTCGGAAGTTTACGTTGACGATGAGCGACACGGAAGCATTGGACGGTCAGGTCGGGTGATTCTAAATTCAATTCCTCCCGGCCAGCACGTGCTGCGCGTAGCTCGAAGCGGTGAACGAGACGACGAGCGCGTGATCGAAATCAGGCCCGACGGCATAGAACAGATAATTCAGGCACAATTCAAAAGCGGGGCATCTAGCGAGCATTTGACGCCTTCTCGAGGAGGCAGCCTTGACAGCAGAACTGGCATTCCCTCGATCGCTCCGCGTGTGGTCGCGTGCACAAAATGCGGGTCGCGATTCGCGGAAGGCGTAAAGTTTTGCGGCAGCTGCGGCAACAAGACTTTTCAACTTATTAGTGGTGTTGCGGAAATTAAGACCTCTGGCAGTGGGTCGGCAGCTTCTCCAGGTACAGTAACTTGCCCCCGGTGTAAGCAGGAATATCCTTCAGCCATCAGATTCTGCGGAAAATGCGGCATTCCCATTGGCGCTCCGGTCCTCGATTGGCGGCAACCTCGTCCAGTTGAGGTCCTTTGTAAGTTGTGCGGTACGAGTTACGCCGGCGGCACTAAATTCTGTGGCCGTTGCGGCAAGCCCATTAACGCTTGAGCCTCACGTCACTTTCCATATAATAGTCAGCGGTTGCTACACAATTCTGCCTAAAACGTGCGTTTCGAATGTGTCCAGATTTAAGAAGACTTGGAATGTCTCGGGGTCTCCCTGGACGAATGTTTATCGCGACCAATCATTCACGTGAAAACGGCTCGAAAAGATTAATTGACGATGTGATATAAACAACCCGCCCTAGACACTGTTTCGAACGAGAGTATCTAGATAAAAAGCGAACCAAAAATGAAAAGCTGCCCCACTTGTAATCGCACCTATACTGATGGTTCGCTCAATTTCTGCCTCGAAGACGGCACTCCTCTTGTCACCGAAGCTGCGCCTGTTGGTGACCTCAACGCGACCATTCGATACATTGATCCGCGGGATACGAAAGCCCCGCGCGGCGAAGATCACCCTCAACAACCTGTCTCGCCTGGTTATCAGGTCGCCGCGGAGGTGCGGCCAATCAGCCCGCCCCCAAAATGGTCTCCCCCACCTGGTTCTGTTGCGGCTCGCAAGAGGTCAAACTCCGTTTGGTGGGTCCTGGGAGGAATTGCAGTAGTGGCAGTTATCGGGATTGGCCTCCTGATCATGATTCTGGCGTTGAATAGTATGGGCACGAATTCGAACCGCAATGCCAATGGAACAAACTCCAATTCGAGAGTTTCCAATCGCAATGCAAATACCAATACAAATAGTTCGAACATAAACTCCACCGCGAATCTTCCCGCATCAGTTACTGATGATTTCTCCGAAGCAAAATGGGGCACGGGCAAGTACGCTTTTGGCGACATCTGGTACGTCGACGACGAATACCACATGCGCTCGAAAGACAAAACTTATCTGGTGATGTATGCGCCAACGCCCGATTACAACACCGGCAACGCCACGGTCCGCGTGAAGGTGCGCAGTGTGGATGGCACACCGGCGGCGTCAGGTTATGGCCTTATCGTACATGGCGAGAAATCGAAAAATGGAGAGCTTGAAGATTATGCTCTGCTCATCTACACCGGCTCCGAACCGCAGTATGAGATCATCAAGCATAAGGGAGGCGCTCAGACAACCGTCATACCCTGGACCAAGTCGAGTGTAATACTGACGGGCACCAGTCCTAATGAGCTCGAGGTACGCGCAAAAGGTTCAGAACTCTCCTTCTATATTAATGGTGAGTATGTAAACCGCATTAAGGACAACGAGAACTTCAAGCGCGGCGTGGCCGGGTTTTATACCAGCGATATAGCCGAAGTAGCTTTCGACGACCTTGAGATCAAACGGTAGTAAAATGCCTTAGTAGTTTAGGGAATAGTCCAAAGTCCAACGTCCAAAGTCCCAAAGTCTGATTCCCTGAACGGACATTGGACTTTGGACGTTGGACTTTGGACACCGGCCCAAAAAGCAATGCAAATTGACTTAAGAGTGTTAGCTGGACCTTACAAAGGTCGCGTCTTCAGCTTCACTCAGTCGGACACATTCCTGATTGGAAGAACCGGGGACGCACACCTGTGCCTGCCGGAAGATAAATTCTTCTCACGTCACCATTGTTTGCTGGAGATAATGCCTCCACACTGCTTCCTGCGCGACCTGGGCTCCACAAACGGAACGTTTGTGAATGGCCACAAAGTGACAGAAGCATTCCTGAAAAACGGGGATCAAATCCAGGGCGGTCACACTCTGCTTCGGGTTGAGGTGAGCACGGGCGATGTCGGCGCCGACAGAGCGACTACAAGCGACGAGTTTTCAGTTAAGCCGACAATAGTCACCGTCAACTGTTTGAATTGCGGCCGCCGCGAGCAAGCGCAGGCCACCACTGCGGACGAACATTTGACCTTCCTTTGTGAGGATTGTCGCATTGAGCTAAGAAACACTCCTCAGCCCATTCCCGGCTACGACATGGTAAGACTTCTTGGCCGCGGAGGTATGGGTTGCGTGATGCTCGGCCGCAATCAGAAGACTGGTGGCCTGGTGGCAATCAAGACTCTGCTGCCGGAGTTTGCTGTTACCGATAAAGCCATGCGGCGCTTTATGCGCGAGATGGATGTGGCGGCGGCGCTGAAGCATCCGAACATCGTTGATTTTATCGATCGCGGTGTACACAACGGCGTCGTTTATTTGGTGACGGAATTTGTCGACGGCGCAGACGCTGCGAAACTTGCGGATGCACACGGCGGCTGGCTGCCACAACAGGAAACGCTGGAAATTATTTTGCAGGCACTCGAAGCCCTCTCGTATGCACACGCGCAAGGCTACATTCATCGCGATATCAAAGACCAGAACATCCTGGTCAAAGGAACAGGGCCCAACCTCTGCGCGAAGTTGACAGATTTTGGACTGGCCAAGAGCTTTACCCAGTCGGGGATGAGCGGGGTCACGGTAGCGGGTGAGATGGCCGGAACTCTTGCCTACATGCCACCCGAACAACTCAAAAACTTTCGCGACGTAAAACCGCAGTCTGACATATATGCCGTAGGCATGACTGCTTACAGCTTATATACCGGTGAGCTCGCGTTGAGCATCGAAAGAACATCGAGCATGCCTGCGACGATCAAGGCGATATTCGAACAGCCCACTATTCCACTCCGCCAGCGCGCGCCTCAGCTTCCCGCGGCGATTTGCGAAATCGTCGATCGCGCGCTCGTCAAGGATCCTGCCGAACGCTGGCAGTCGGCCAACGCGATGCGCACAGCGTTGCTACATGCGTGAAACCCGATCAGATTTGATGGTCCACGGCCCGGTGGAACAGATGTAACCGCCAAGAACGCAAAACTTCCGCAAAGGTCGGCAAAGAGTAGTTCTCAGCGGTTCTTTGCGGTAGCCTTTTCGACCTCGGCGCTTCAAATATTGCCCGCTAAAAGGACCGGAAGTCACTTAAAATAAGGCTTTACTTACAATGTCTATCGGCGGCATAATACGCGCCCCACCGGCGCAAAGCCGGTGATGCTGTCTACGCGGCGTGAATTCATCACGCTCCGATGCCGACAAAGGGCAGGCAAGATTCAGCGCCCTCCCAGGAGACAATCAAAATGAGATCCATCTGGAAAGGCCACATAAGGTTTTTGTTAGTAGCTATTCCTGTACGAATCTATAACGCGATAGAGACGACTGAGAAAATTCAGTTTAATCAACTACACCGCGATGACTATGGTCCTATAGGCTACGACAAACGCTGCAAGAAATGCAGTCAGGTCGTGACCAACGATCAGATAACAAAAGGCTATCAATATGAGCCGGATCGCTATGCGATTGTCGAGCCTGAAGATATTGCGAAGGTCAAGATAAAAACCACCAAGGCCGTCGACATCATCGGTTTTGTCGACAGCTCAGAAATTCCTTCAACTTTCTACGACTCGCCGTATTATGCGGGACCGGATGGGCCAGTGGCGGAAAAGCCATACGCTCTACTGCGCGAAGTGATGAAGCAAACCGGCAAGATCGGTATTGGGAAAGTTGTGCTCAGAGATCGAGAAGATCTGGTGGCTCTCTTCCCTCACGAAAACGGCTTAGTGATGCAGAAGCTTCACTATCCCAATGAGATCAGAAGCATCAATGATGTGCCTGAGCTTGAGGGCGCGAAAAAGCTCGACAAGAATGAGCTGAAGCTGGCGACCACCCTGGTTGAGCAGATGGTTACCTCTATGTCCGAGCTCGATGCGGTGGACCACTACCACGAGGCGCTCAAAAAACTCATCGAGTCAAAGATCAAAGGCAAGAAAGTTGTTGAATTCGAGGTTGAAGAACTGCCGAGACTTGATATTATGAGTGCGCTGAAGAAAAGTTTGCAGCAATCGAGTCGCAAGCCCATGGTTAAGGCGACCACTACCGGGACAAAGAAGAAATCGCTTACTCTGGTGAAGTCCGAAGCCAAACCGAAGGCAGTCAAGAGACGAAAAGCTTCCTGAGTAACGCAAACTGTTAGTTTGCGTGCGTTCTGTCGGTACCACCCGCGGTAGCGGGTGGATGAAGCAAACCGTTTCAGGCAGTTTGCATTATAGATGAACGAAAACAGTAATAAGGTTCTCTCCTTTCCCTCACGTGTTCCGGCAAAGGCCGACTACCAACGCGTCAAGTCAAATTATTCCATTCGCGAAATCAAACAGCTCTTCGGACTGAGCGAACGCACGATCCGTCGTTGGACTGAACAAGGCATTATTCAAGCCACGCCAATCTCCGAAGCCGGCGATTACTATTTCGACTTCCAGGCATTGACGCAGTTTCGGCGTGTTCGCGAACTGCGCGCGCAAGGGCAGACCATTCGCCAGATCGAAGCTGAGCTCCAAGGACAGTTGAATCTTTTTCGTGTCCTTGAAGGCGGAAAACTCTCACGCTTGTTAACTCCCTTCGAGGAAGCGCTCTTGTTTCACGAGCAAGGCGATCCGAAGGCGGCCGAGTCATACCTTGAAGCAATAAATAATGGGGACAATGTGGCTGAGGCTTACTGCAATCTGGGTATCATCGATTTGGACTTGGGCCATGTTGGCAAAGCTTTGGACAATTTCACGCTTTCGCTAAAGCATGAGCCCCGCCACGTCGAAGCCCATTACAACCTGGGGAACCTTTACTACGATGCCGGCGAACTTCCCCTCGCACGTCTTCATTACGAAGCTGCCGCGCAGATCGAATCGGGCTTTTCTCTTGTCTACTTCAACCTGGCGTTGGTTTACCACAAACTGAAAGACGTCAATGCAGCCCTCGGCGCTTTAGAAAAGTACAAGCAACTCGAACCTGACGATGCAGAGATCGAAGCTGTCAACCAGCTCCTCAAGGCGATGCAGGCGCCGCGCCCTGCCGGACATTGAATCAGAAGTCAGAGGTCAGAGTTCAGAGGTTAGCTAGACTAGTAAAATCCCTAATTGGCAAAGCTCACGGTCCCGATTCAACAGCTCCATCGCGCCGTTGTTACGTTTCAACTATTTACGATTTACTATTTACGATTTACTATTTACTGGCTAGGTTGGTGGTGGGCAGGAGAGACTCGCAACCCCACTGCCCACCTGACTCGTAGTGGATCGCTAGAAGGTGAACGATCCTCGACGTAGTTATTGATATCAAAGCGATAATGAACCGAGGATTCCAAAACGGGGAGGCTATTCGGACCTCGCTTCGGCGGAGGGCGGGAAAACTCAAGAACTTTCCTCAACCTCAGAAGCAATCAATACAGAACCGGGAGCGGACCGGGGCTCCCAAGTCAAAATAACCCACTACTTGCTCTGAAAAGGCTCGACCACTGGCCCAAATAAGTCTAAAATCCAAGCCTCTCTTCCCGCAAGATACGCTTTATCTACGGAGGTCCCCCTATGCCACGAGTGAAGTGTCGCGTCCTCTGCATCGACGATCATGAAGACACGTCGGAGATGCTCAAGCTTCTGCTATCTCATGAGGATTATGAGGTGTCCACCGCGGTCAGCTGCGAGGCTGCAACAGAACTGGCGACGACGCAAGAGTTTGATCTATACGTCATGGATAGACATTTGCCGGACGGAAGCGGCCTGGATTTATGCCAAAACCTGGGCAAGCTAACGCCGGGTGTCCCGTGCATCTTTTATAGCGGCGACGCCTATGAGATTCATAGATCTGAGGCGTTAGCGGCTGGCGCTGACGCTTACGTGGCCAAGCCTGACATCGATGGATTGATCGAGAGTGTTCGCCAACTGCTGTCTGATAGAGAATGCGCTGCCGCGACGGCGTAATTAGCAGAACGTCCGCATACCGAAGGCGATTGCCGGCTGGTGAAAAGGCTGTGACCGTGATGTCTTCGTAACGCAAACTGTTAGTTTGCGATCATGCAACGCATTCCGTCACGCAATCAAAAATAACTAGCAGCAGTGACCTTATGCGATCTCGTAACGCAACTGTGAGATTGCGATCGTGCAATGGGTTGCCGTCGCGGCTTCGCCGCCGTGCATTGCGGAAAGGCTCTGCCTTTCCGACGCTGCGTTCTACCTTTAGTAAGGCTGCGCCTTGCCTTTCCTTCGGAGGCGCAGCCTCCTCATCTAAATTAGCTGAGTCGTCGGTAAGCCTTAAGCTTACCGCACTGCACGGCGGCAAAGGCGCAAGCCTAAACTCCACACTGCAGTATTGTTTCGCGTGACATGCAGCATTCGTCGTTTGAGCCGCAGCATCCGTCGTTTGGACACGCAGCGTCAGTCGCTTGACACGTCAGCTTGCGGACGTATAATTCTCATCCGCTACGGGCCGTTAGCTCAGTTGGTAGAGCAGCTGACTCTTAATCAGCGGGTCGGAGGTTCGAGCCCTCCACGGCTCACCATTATTTTCAATGACTTGCGGCAGGTTGAAGAGCCTGCCGTTTTTCGTTTGTGACAAACTTGCGACGTCGTTTGGTGCTGCCTTCGATAGCACGACCAATGAGTGAGCGTCTTTCATCGGTTTCGACATGGGCAACCGGGCTAAAGAACAGATAGAAATACAAACTCATCAATCAAATGTGATTGGTCTCGACTGGTAGTTTCTCGTGGAAGCCCGGATCTCTCGTTATGTGGTCAGAGGCGCGCCGGAGCAAGTTTGCTCCGGCACGCTTCGATTTGACAGCGTCAAATGGTGATTGTTGTGCCGTCAAATTTCGTCAGGGAGAAAGTAGCATTCGGCTCAGGGTAGGTTGCCTTCGCCTCCTGGAGAATGCGAATGGCAACGTCCTCGCCCTGGACGTTTCCAGTGAGGTCATCAGCTACTCGCCAGTGGACGCCTGACATATCGCGCCCCGCAGTTAGGTTGTGGCAGAGCTTATTTAGTTCTCCACCTATTGTGAGCGGAGGCCCGGTGTAAGGCACCAGTGCCGTGCCATCGCGGTTGGGCTGCACCGTCAGCGCGGGATTTATCACGGTGTCCTCATTGAACCACGCTTTCAGCATCGTGACACAGGCCCCGGCGCTAACGGCATGGCCGGCGGGGGCCGAAGGATGCGATGGCGACCCGTTCGGAAGCTCCTGCGGATGCAGGAAGCTAGCCTCGTTCGTGCCGAATCTTACCTGGTTCAGGTGTTGATTATACGCAGCGATCAAGGGCAACACGGGCGAGTTCAGCAGTTCAGCAGGAAGCGGATAGGTTGCGCGGCCCTGCAAATGATTGTCTACGAGTCCGCCGTAGGCCTCTGGCCGGAGGTGACGGTGCACATTCCATTTGTCATACCAGGTGTGACGTTCGGCTTTGTGTGCGCACCCAACCAGCATCGAGAGGTGAGCGCCGCCGAACGTGGCAAAGCCACCCTGGCGGTTGCTGGCATTGTAGGGATTGCCAGCGTCGGCCCTCGCTCCCAGGCCGCCCAAAATCAAAGTGGCTCTGGAGTAGGCAGAATTTATGTTATCCGAGCTAGCGAGAACCCCCAGGTCGCGGACGTTTCTGATGAAGCGGGGTGTCGCGTCGAACACGCTGACATTGCCCAGTGCGACACCGTTCTCAGCATTCAGAAACTCAGCGAACGCGGTCAAGAAGTCACGGCCCAGCGGATCGAAAGTAAAGGTTCCGTCTGGGTTCCAGTTGATCACTCGCTGGCGGGTGCGTATCAGTGGTGTGATCTGGATCGCGTCGTAAGCAAAGTTCCGGTACAGGATCTGGGAAACCATAGGCCCGTCCAGGCTCCCAGGATAGTTGTACCGGAAGAGGCTTTGGGGCGTGACCACGCCACCGATTTTCGGCCCGCGGTAGTCCGACAATCTTGACAGATCGTCGCAAGCCTCCTGGACGACCGGGTTGACGTTGTAATCGGCGAAAGGCACGTCGCGAAGGTATGCCTGCCAGTAGACTTCAATCGCCTCAGCCGCTTTTGCGGCGCTGGCGATAGCGGGTGGCGTGGTCACCAATGATGTGGCTGGAGAATCCGGCCCTTCCATGTTGAAAGCCAGTCCTCCCAGTGGATTCAGGTATTCGGCGGTGCCGCCCTTGGGGACGGCTTCGAAAGCGGCGAAGGTGCCTGCCTCCACAGCGCTAAGCAACTGATTGTAGGCAGCCTGATCAACCTCGCCGATGCTGTTGTGAGGCAAGGTCTTATGGAAGTTGCCGATCCTGTTCGGGTACAACTCCTCGTCGCCGTTGCAGGGGTGCGCAAACACACCGAGGTTCTTTTCATTTTTCGCGGCCGTTTCTCGAATTTGCTCCGCGTGACCGAGGCGGTCGCTGGGTTCCTCTGGCGAGATTTCGTGAGCTTCGACTTGACTGCTTTTCGATCCCAGCAGCGGTTGCAAACCAATCGCGCCGATTGCTATGGCCCCAGCTGTAGCTCCACCTACACGACCAAGGAACTTTCGTCTATTGGGCGGAGCATCGGGACTAGCGGGTAAGGATGGGAAATCAGATGTACTCATGTTGAGTCTCCTTTCGAGGGAAATCGGGTGTGGGGTGTTGAGTTAGCGATTGGAAGTGAGAATGAGACTCGGCAAGAACAGCAGCGATGCCATTCCTTCCAAAAACCGGTGGCGAAACGGAAGGAGCGCAATCCGTGCTGATAACGAGGATGGAAATGAAGTTACTGAACTGAAGATAACAGTTCAAATCCGCAGGAGCGTCCTTCATGGGGAACCTCGAGCTAGAGTTGAGACTCTGCCGCTGCCTGGGATAAGATGGTCCTGCCCAGAACGCATCCTTTGCCCAAAATTGCGGCTGAGGTTGTGTTGTTGAGTAGCTCCGCTGTCAGCGTCAACTGACCGCGGAGCTTTCTGCTTCTAGGTGATCATTTCATTTTGGTAAGGCTGGCTGCCCTACCTCATCGATTTCGCGCGGTACACACTTCGACTTGATCGTGCCAAAAAACGATAAAGCAGGGGCGGCACCGTCATGGTTAAGTCCAGTTTAACAATTAGTTGCAGCGAGGCAACTTGGATGTGAGTCCCACGTTAGCAAGGTTTGAGCAGCCAAAACATACTCCCACCGCCCATAAGTGTCAACGGAAACTTTGCGGGATTTTCGAAAGCATTAATCCAAACTCGTGCTCGTCATCAAATAGTGCGGCCTCGGGTCCTCTGTCCATTTACTCGTGGGCCCTCCGGGCCTAATCTGGTTGCGGCCTGAATTTTCCGCGCTACCGTCGCCTGTCAAAGTTCGATCTGACGAGCGGAGATCACTTCTGCAAAAGAACGCAACTCATCCAGGGTCGAGCTTTTTAGAGGTGCATCTACTTCCACCACCGCCATTGCTTCACCACCGCGCTCGCGGCGGCCGAGATGGAAACGACTTATGTTCACACTTCCCTCTCCCAGAATTGTGCCAACGCGGCCAATCACTCCCGGTACGTCGCGATTGCGCATTACCAGCATGTGGCCTTGCGGAATTGCTTCGATGTGAAATCCGTCAATTTCAGTGATGCGACCTTCGCGCTTCTGTTCTCCAAAACCAAAGATCGTCCCGGCCAGCGACTGTCCGCCACTGGCGCCGGCAACATGGGTGCGAATCGCCGGCACGAAGTCGGAACCTGCGCGAAAGTAGCTGGTTGTGACCTTGATGCCCCGCTCTTCAGCAATCAGAAATGCGTTGACGGCATTGACCCGCGCGCTTACGTCGCGCAGCAACCCGGCAAGAAAGGATCTCGTCACCGGCGCCGCGTTCAGTTCGACTATCTCACCAGCAAATTCGAGTCTGACTTCGCGTACGGCACTATCAACGAGTTGTGCCTGGAATCGACCGAGCTTTTCCGCCAGCTCTATATAAGGACGCAGGATCCCTAATTCCCTGGTTCCCAGAGATGGGACATTCACTGCGCCTCGCAGCGCGCCCGACAAAAGATAATCGCGCATCTGTTCAGCAACGGTGAAAGCGACGCCTTCCTGAGCTTCAGCAGTTGAAGCGCCCAGATGCGGCGTGGCGATAACTTCATCGAGCAACAAAAGAGGATCATCCGGCGAGGGAGGTTCCTCGGTAAAGACGTCTAAAGCTGCCCCAGCTACAATCCCCGATTTTATCGCGTCATAGAGCGCGCTCTCGTCAACCAGCCCGCCGCGTGCACAGTTGATTACTCGAACGCCCTTCTTCATCATGCCGAACGCTCGGCTGCCAATCATCCCTCTGGTTTCGTTTGTCAGCGGAGTGTGCACTGTCAGAAAGTCTGAAGTCGCAAACACCTCGTCGAGCGGCGCCAGCTCAATCTCCATATCTCCCGCTTGCTCCGGCGCAAGAAACGGATCATAAGCAAGTATCTTCATGCCGAAAGCCCGTGCACGCGTAGCAACAGCGCGCCCTATTCGGCCCATACCCACCACGCCAAGGGTTTTGCCTTGCAACTCAACACCGACGAAAGACTTTCGATCCCAATGACCTGATTTGAGGCTGCTATTCGCTTGCGGAACGCGGCGGGCCAGTGCGATCAAGAGCGCGATCGTGTGTTCCGCGGTTGTGATCGTATTTCCATCAGGTGCATTCATTACAACAATGCCGCGCGCAGTAGCCGCCGGCACGTCGATGTTGTCAACTCCTACACCGGCGCGACCCACAACTCGCAGAGTCGGCAGGCGGTCCATCAACTCCGCGGTGACTTTGGTTTCACTTCTCACAACCAAACCCTGACAGTCCTTTAGTGCCAAAAGCAGATCGCCGGGTGAGAGCCCGGTCCTCTTCTCCACGATAAAATCCGCAGCGCGAAGTGGCTGAAGTCCCTTCTCGCTCACTTCGTCGGCGACTAGTATTTTTGTCCCACTCATTAGTGCGCGGATTATAGCGGTTTTAGTTTCAGCCTGTCTCAAAGGCCTCGAGGTTACAATAGGTTTTGAGCTGATTTTTCTCTATACGTCGAGGAAACGTTATAAGATAACGCCTGGCTTAATTTTCCCATTACCTAAAGGGCTCTTAGAATCGCGTTCAGATTTGTCAAGCAGCCGGTAATAACGTCTAACTCATAAGGAGACCGTCCGAGGTGATCACCACCGTTTGTCTGAATGCCAGCTCCCGGAAGTTCACTGAAAATTGCAACGTATCTGACATCAGCGAACTGCGTGGAAAAGATCAAAACATTATCTGGGCAGACGTAAGTGATCCGACAAGCCGGGACTTTGAGGAGCTGGCCGAAGAATTTGGCTTCCATCATCTCTCGATTGAAGATTGCCAAAACGCCCATCAGCGCCCCAAGGTCGAAGAGTATGCCGGTTACTATTTCATCGTGCTTTACGAGGCCGAACTCGCCGGCCCCAATGACCGGCTTGAGTTGCGTGAACTAAACATCTTTTTGGGCAAGAATTACCTTGTCACAGTGCACAGCCGCCCTATCCGCGCAATAGAAACCGCCAGGCGCCTCTGGCACGAGTGGACGGATCGCGCTGAGCAAGGCTCGGGATTGCTCGCTTATTTGTTAATTGACGGAATCGTTGACGATTATCTCCCGTTGCTCGACATCATCAGCGAACGCATGGACGATCTTGAGGATTCAATCTTCGGACAATGGCGCGCCGATGTCATTGAAGATATTTTCACCATCAAGAAAAAATTGCTTTACCTGCGTCGCTCCATAACACCCCTCCGCGATGTTTTCAATACAATGCTAAGGCGCGAGCAGCCTATCTTTCCGCGCGAAACTCACGTTTATTTTCAGGACGTGTTTGATCATCTCATTCGTGTAGCCGATACGATCGACTCACTACGCGACATGCTTAGTTCCACCATGGACGCTTATCTTTCCGTTTCCGGCAATCGTATGAACAAGATCATGAAGCGGCTCACTTCGATCTCAACCATCTTGATGTCCGTGACTCTGATCGCCGGCATCTACGGGATGAACTTTGATTTGATGCCTGAATTAAAATGGCGTTTCGGGTACATCTTTGCACTTCTGTCGATGGTGGGGGTGGGGTTGGCGCTGTACGTCTACTTGAAGAGAGTGAAATGGATATAAAGAAAAAGCTTTCGCTTCACAGGCACCCAAAGCGCAAGAAGGGCGACACCGCTCAGCTAGCTGCCCTGCTTGCTCCCCCCGAAGAACTGGACCCGGGCATAGCTCCCGGGCTGGTCGGGGGCGGTCCGAACTCAAGTGATGTCCGGGCGAATCGGGACCCTGGTGCGATCGTCGTGGACAGGGACAATTTGACTCTCCCGAAGGACATGATGGAAGGGCGGGATGAGAAGACGTTTCTTGGAATGGAGCCTGTAGTGCTCGTGATCCTGGGCGTGATGCTCGTCTTCATCACCTTCATCGCGTGGCAGATTTCGCTGATGCCGGCGCCGTAGCACTCACGTAGTTCGAGGTTCAAGCAGTTCAGAGTTCAACTAGTTCAAAGTTCAAGAAGTTCAGAGTACAAACTTTAGTTTGCTTAGTTTCCCAATGCGCAAGCTAAAGCTTGAAGTCTAACTAGTTGAGTACGAGCTTCAGCTTGCTTGGTTACCAAGTACGCAAACTAAAGTTTGTACTCTGAACTTCTTGAACTTTGAATTTCTTGAACTCTTTACATCGGTCCGGCATCTTTGATTTCATCGGACTCGTCCAGCATGCCGTCAGGCGACGGGCCTGGATCGAGACCGTTATCAGTTGAGCTCGAATCTCCGGTTTCTTCCAGATCACTTAGCGTCTCATGGCTTGTCGCATCAGACTTCCGCTCCTCCAGTCGTTCCTTGTCATTGATGCTTTGAGTGTCGTCTTTCCGACCGCTTGCATTCACCATGCTGTCACAATACCCCCTAATGAACTGAACGCCATAATTACCGCAACAAGCAAAGCCGAGTATGCGCCGGCGACTAGATCGTCCGCCATGATTCCCAAGCCTGCTGGGAGTGATTCCACTTTACGCGCCGGATATGGCTTAACGATGTCGAAAAACCGGAAGGCAATAAAGCCGATGATAACCATTGGAGGGACCAGCACTCCGAAGTAAAAAGAAGGTAAAAAGATGAACGTGACCAATTGACCGGCAACTTCATCGATGACAACAATCCCTGGATCCTTACGTCCGATGATCTTCTCTGTTCGGCTAGCAGCCCAAGTCCCAAGCAGAGATATTCCCCCAATCACAAGCAGTAAGACGCACGTAAATAAAAAAGTAACACGGTGTTCGAATCCCTCTGCGAACGCGTCTTTCGTTGTCCAGTGGTTATCGAACGCGAACAAATAAACCTGGGCGAATGCGTACCTGAGAAAGTAATACAACCCGACGCCTACGAGCGAGCCCCATGTCCCAGGCGCTAGTGGCAAATAACCCACGCCACAGGTGGCGACGGCCAAAGCAACATAATCTTTCACTGAAGACGCCGGCCGCGGTGTATCCAACGCAGAGTGACCCGCGATACCCGGCGGATTCAACTCATCGCTGGATTCTTTTATGACCATCGGCAATGAAACAACTGCTAGAGGCAGAGATGAACATGGTTCTTTTCGGCTATGCCGCTTAGCCTTTCCGTCGCTCGCGCTCCATTCTTCGCCGAGGCTGAGCCTCGGCGAAACTGACTTAAACTGGAACTGTCGGTAAGGCACAGCCTTACCGCACATCGGGCGGCGGAGCCGTAAGAAACTCACACCGTGGACTTTGCACTACACAACAATCCTCCCGACGAGATCATATTCCTGCGCTTCGGTAAGGAGCACATTAACGAAATCGCCCGGCGATGGCACGAACCCTTCGGGCGCGTCGTTGATGAGAACGCAACCGTCAATGTCGGGTGCTTGAGTCTCCATTCTTCCCTGCCACAGAAGGTCGCTCTCGTTTGACTCGCCTTCAAACATTACTCGAACCCGCGTGCCGATCTTTGCTCTGTTTCGTTTGCGCGAGATGAGCCGCTGCACTTTCATCAAACGCGCTCGGCGCTGTTTGGCAATCTTTGGATCAACTTTGTCCGGCAACTCATATGCCGGGGTTCCCTCTTCATCGGAATAGGTAAACACGCCGACTCGATCGAATTCTACGTTGCGAATAAACGCCAGTAGCTCTTCAAAGTCTGCATCCGTTTCCCCTGGAAACCCTGTGATGAAGGTTGTTCGGACAACAATTTCCGGCACGCGATCTCGAATGCGTTTGATCAAACGCTCCAGACTTAGACGATTGCCGCCGCGTTTCATTAGTCTCAAAACGTTCTGAGAAGCATGTTGCAAAGGCATATCGAGATATTTAACAGCCTTGGGCTCCTCCGCCAGCACATCGAGAAACAAATCGCTGATGTGAGTTGGATAGGTATACATCACGCGGACCCACTCGATTCCTTCGGTGTGCGACAGCTCGCGCAGCAGATGGGCCAACGCATCATTTTTGCCAAGGTCCTCTCCATATCGTGACGAGTCTTGTGCCACGAGTATTAGTTCCTTCACGCCTTCTTCAGCGAGTTGGTGCGCTTCGGCTACGATCGACCCGAAGCGACGGCTGCGAAAATGGCCGCGCATCTGCGGAATAAAACAGAAGCCGCAGGGACGGTCGCAGCCTTCAGCGATCTTGATGAATGCGTAGTGGGACGGAGTGGCAAGCATACGCGGCGTTGATTCGTCGTAAAGATAGGTGGCGCTCTGATTGCCAAGTGGCACCACAGGCAAAGCTCGCGTGTTTATCTTAGGATCGCAAACCGCCAGAATGTCATTTACTTGACTGGTGCCGATGAAGGCATCAACTTCCGGCATCGATACCTTCAATTCGTCGCGATATCGTTCTACGAGACATCCGGCAACAATAAGCCGGGTGGCTGTGCCGTCTGTCTTCAGCCTGGCGGCGTCGAGAATTGTTTCGATCGACTCCTTTTTCGCCGCGTCGATAAAGCCACATGTATTGACCACGACCGTATCGGCTTCGCTTGCGTTCGCAGTAATCTCAAACCCGTTTGCCTTAAGTTGGCCCATCATTACCTCGCTATCGACGAGATTCTTGGGACAGCCGAGGCTGATGAATCCGACTTTGGTCATAACAGTGAATCGTAAATCGTGAATGGTAAATCGAACGCCTGCTGCTTAATGCATTGCCTTCGGTTGAAGTTGTTCGAGCTTATTAAGCGTTCGTTCAATTTCCTGTAGCTCTGAAGGGGAAAGCTCCTGGCCTCCAAATCTAACCCGGTTGTATGCGCGGGTAATCCCTAAAGCCGGCGCAAAGTCTACAGCGGTGGCAAACTCAAGCGGAGTTAAATTCGGGTCCCGCTGCCAGCCGCGACGTGCCAGTAGGGCCATCAGTCGTTCATAAAAAACAATCGATGAAGTGGTCGCGGAAATTTTTGGCGGTCGAATGCTTAACCCCCGGAGCCATCCGAAACGACGTACGCGTTTCGCGACAAGCAACAGAAGGAAAGCGGCTAAGAAAGAAAGACTAATAAATGCAACTGCCTGCCTATGCGAAGAAGCCATTTTCCGAAGGGCAGCCACCATATTAGCGAAGGAGCGGCGATAGTCGAACAAGTGGTTGCGCAGAGAAGTTGCCAGCGAGCGCTGCTCCTGCTTGTCGTAGCTCACTACGTATTGAAACCAGATCAACTCCAGTGCCTCAGCGTATTTCCCCAGTTGACCCGCGAAACCTGTTCTTACCGGTTCGATTTTTCCGGCCGCGGGAGTTGGGTCGAAAGTGATCCAGGAACGGCTTTCCGGAAAATAAACTTCAACCCAGGAATGTGCATCGCTTTGTCTGACCGTGTACGCGCCGGCTGCCTCGTTATACTCGCCGGGAAGAAACCCGTTCACCACCCGCGCCGCAATTCCTCGCGTCCTTAACATTACTGCCATGGCCGTGGAAAAGTACTCACAGTGGCCCGCCTTAATATTGAAAAGGAAATCGGAGATTGGATCGGGCCCGCTGGCCCTCATGTTCAGCGTATAGCCGTAAGCCTCTCGCAACTGAAGCTCGATTGCTTTTGCTGCGTCATACCGGTTGTGAGCATCAGCATTTACCAGCATCGCATTGGCGAGCGCGTAGACCCTGGGATCCAGCGTACCTGGCAGCTGTAAATAACGTTCGAATGTGGCGGGGTAAGGCCGCATGTCACCCCGCAACAAAGCGACCTCGGGTTCTATCATGTCTGAAAGAGCTTTGTAGATTATTCGATCAAACTCATGCCTGCGTGTTTGTGCCGAACCCTCGGCATCAACACGCACATAGGGGAAGTCCCCCTGAATGGCCACAGGACGAGACGCCGCAAAAAGAACAGAAGATTCAATAGGCTCAAGAAAAAAGGTCTGGCTTGTCAGACGGTGAAGCGCTTCTGTAGTTCCCAGCGGAAAGAAGCCGGTACCCTCCAACCTCTTTTCGCTGCGCCGTACCTCATTTGATTTTCTCCAACCGCGACCCGTGAACTCGTCCAGAGCGATACCTCGCCACCTTATCTCACGTCCGGGTGGGGGGTCTGCTACGCGGATACGCATTACGACGGCGTCGTCTTGTTTGAGATTACCAATTTCTCCCAGGGTGACGCTTTCTGAAAAGCCGGTGAAGTTAGCATTTGCACCGCCGCTCCGAGTCACAGCCGCCGACCCGGAGCGGGGAGCGACTAGAAACAGGGGCAACGCTAAAACAAAGATCATCACTAAAAGAAAAAGTGCGACAAACGGTAGGCGGTGAGCCTCGGTGTTTCGCTTACCGCGTCGACGCGCGGCGTTCTTGAAGATTCGCGAATCCGGGGGTACCAGAAGGTGACTCTCGGTTACTGCTACCGCTCGTTTAGACTTCTGGATCTCGAAAGCGATTATGGTAGAAAGACCGCACAGAAGATAAAGCGTCAGGGTTCCCAGGAAGACGGGACTAAAGCTTAAGCCAGCCGCGAGGAGTACTTCGAAGAAAGAAATGAGATACAAAAAGACCCAGTCGCGATCTTTCTTCACTTGCACCAGCTTGACCGCCGATAGAAAGACGATGAGATGCGCGAGCGGATTCACTCCGAATCTTTCTACCGGCTGACCGATGACTTTCTGGTAGTGCCAATCCAGAAAGAATAGTGGGATTGAAAGAAGGACAACTACCAGGCCGATGCGCTCTGAAAGTTGCCATCTGGTCCCCTCGAACTTCCACGCTGCGACCATTAAAAGAAAAAATAGCGCAGCCAGAGCAATTGGCAGCCCCCCGGCTAACATCAGCGCCAGCGTCGCGACTGCGATCGTGGCGTAGGAGGCAGCTTGGAAGTACGTCTTAAAGCTCATCAGAAAATAAACCAACCCTGAGGGCCACTTGCGATTTCAAATCCGGCTCATCAGAACAACCAGTTTGAGATGGGGCCACTTGTCTTTCATAACGGGCTCTGCTGTATTCTAATCTCGAAAAGCTTAGGCCACAGCTTGCCCGTCACGAAAAGTCGGCCATTCGTCTCGTCATAGGCTATGCCATTCAGTACAGACTCTTCGTCGTAAACCTCAATCTGTGGGAGTAGTCCCGGCAACTCAATCCATCCGACTATGCGGCCCGTCTGAACGTCGATACGAGCTATCCGGTCAGCGTGCCAGATGTTTGCATAGATCTCACCCTGAACGTATTCGAGTTCATTTATGTCGGTTACTGGCCTGTTCCCGTCAGAGACTGCGATTGTTCTCCGCACCTGGAAGTTGTCCGAATTAAGGAATCGTATCCGATTAGTGCCGTCCAGGATCAACGACTGACCGTCATTGGCGAGGCCCCATCCCTCTCCCTCGAAAGTGAATTCCCCAAGCTTGCTTAGAGTTGATGCGTCATAGATGAAGCCCCGCTGATCCTGCCAGGTTAGCTGGTAGACTTTGCCCTTCAAGACAGTAATACCTTCGGCAAAATACGGTCCTGGTACTTCGACTTTCTTCACTATCCTACCTGTTTCAAGCTCTACCAAACGCAGACTCGACCTGCCCTGGCCTCCGGTGCTTTCGAGCAACTTTCCATCATGGAAAACCAGCCCCTGAGTAAACGCGCCCGGATCGTGCGGCCAGGTATTGACTACCTTGTAACCGTAATTCGTCGCACGTTCTTTTCCCACCGCCTTCTCGCTGGGAAAATTTGGCGAGCGCGCCGTCCGGCAATCAAAACTAGTTAGGGACAGAAACAGCACTAAGACTCCGCCTGCGCGTAGCTTGGCTTTATTTGGCCCCAAGGTGAACAGTTTAGCGAGCAGTGTCGTGAAAATCATTTTGCGCACAGGACGGCCAAGCCAGCTTAACACCGCGTAGGCTTTCCAGATAACCCAGTGCCTGGCGGTCATTCTTGATTTTTACTTCAACCCTGCAGACCCTTCGTTTGCTCACAATTTTGTGAAAGAGCCGCACGAAAGCGACGGCGGGACTGAAACGAATGAGTACGGCACGAGGTTGAGAATCCGTGAGCGCTTTTGATGCACGTGCCGACCTTACGGCCGACCATCAAAGGCTTTACTGGGCTAAGACGAATCTTTTCAAACTGCTGATTTTAGATGCCTTCCGGGTATCGTTAGAGCTCGGTAACACACGTTAAAGTTTGTTGGCACATCCGTTGCCGTTCCACCGGTCGTGGCAGCCGAACTAACACTAAGCCGACCATCATTACGAGCACCTCGTCGCCGCATAATTGTTCACCAGGCAGCTGAGCACGGGGAGTTCGCCAGACGCCTGCTTACCTTTCTGAAGGTTGCGGCGATTGTGGCTATGCTGGGTTTTGCCGTCGTAGCATCCATCGCAGTCTACTCATACATCAATTTTTCCCGCCTTATCGATCAGCAAATTGCGGGGGGCTATTTGAAAAGCCATGCGGGGCTTTATGCTGCGCCGCGCGTGATCGAAAAGGGTGCGCGCGTTACGAAGGACCAACTTGTAGCAGCACTGCAAACTGCGGGCTACGGTCGTGACACGGCCAGCAATATATGGAACGGCAGCTTCCAGGTCGGCGACGACTACGTCCGTGTCCTGCCACGTCAGGGAACAGAGAGTCACGAATGGATTAATATCAACTTTAACCAGGGACACATATCGAATCTGTCTGCTAATGATCGGGCGGATTTACCGTCGTATGCTCTGGAACCCGAATTGTTAACTACAGGTGCTGCTGTCAAGACTGGAGAGCAACAGACGCTCACATACCAGGATATTCCACCGGTGTTGGTGCAGGCGATCCTTTCGATAGAAGATCGCAGATTTTTTAAGCATAACGGGATCGATATCAGGGGCATCGGTCGCGCACTTGTTAACGCGACCACGAGCGGCTCCCGCAGGTTTCGTCAGGGTGGTTCGACCATCACACAACAACTCGTTAAAAACACTTACCTCACCCCTGAGAGAACTGTGCGACGGAAATTTAACGAAGCTATTATCGCGATATCTTTGGAGAATCGACTCTCCAAGCAAGACATCCTGGCGCTCTACTGTAACGAGATTTATCTTGGCCAAAGAAGCGGCGTCGGCGTTCGCGGCGTAGCGCAGGCTGCCAGGGTCTTTTTCGATAAGGATTTGAAGGACCTCTCGCTTGCAGAGGCCGCGACCATTGCCGGCATGATTCAGAGTCCCGCTCGATATGCTCCGGACAAGCATCCTGATGCAGCAAAGGCGCGACGTGACGAGGTGATCGCGGCAATGATTCGAGATGGAGCGGTTAGTTCGGATCAGGGACAAATAGCACAAGCCCTGCCAGTTCAGGTTGCGGCCTTTCAATCCGCAGGCAATGAGATGGCTCCTTATTACGTCGACGCGGTAAATCGCGCGCTGGAAGAGTCAATGCGAGGCGTCGATCCAGACACTGAACAACCTCTGCGGGTTCAGACTACTATCGATCCCGACTTGCAGACAGCGGCCGAACGCGCGCTCGTTCATCAACTGGAGATGTTGGGCAAATCTTCCAAGACAGGTATCCTGCCGCAGGGAGCGATGGTCGCTTTAGATCCACATACGGGGCAGGTCCTGGCCATGGTGGGCGGTCGCAGTTACGCCGAGTCGCAATTGAACCGAGCGACTGATGCGAAGCGCCAGCCTGGATCCGTGTTCAAACCTTTCGTTTATGCGGCGGCACTTGAAGCCGGCATCTCACCCCTAGCAACTTACATTGATGCGCCACAGACCTTTCAGTATGGCAACGCCACCTACTCGCCAGACAATTACGGCAAGTCTTATTCAATGCACGATGTATTAATGCGCGATGGGCTGGTCCGCTCGCTTAACGTAGTTACAGTTAATCTGGCCATGCAAACAGGGCTCGCGAACGTTGCAGCAACTGCGGCCAAATTCGGTCTACCAAAGCCGGCTGCCTATCCGGCGATGGCCTTAGGGACTACTGAAGTAACGCCTCTTCAGGTGGCTACGGCGTATTCTGCATTCGTGAATAACGGCAAGATTATTAGGCCCAGTGTCATAGCTGGAGTGATGGACAGTAGCGTTGAAACCTCCGTCACTGCGTTGCCCGCAGGAACGCAAATCATTAAACCGACCACGGCCTACATGATCACAGATATGCTTTCAGACGTAACCGCGCGAGGCACCGCGCGCCGTGCCAAAGCAAGCTTCAAGAACGTGGCGATCGCGGGCAAGACCGGCACATCGCGGGATGGTTGGTTTGTTGGATACACTCCGAATCTTGTGTGCGCCGTATGGATAGGGTATGACGACAACAAGCAGTTGGGACTCACGGGTGCGGAGGCAGCGCTGCCAGCCTGGATCGATTTTGTGAAAGAAGCGATTGCTGTTCGACCCAGTCTCGGGGGCGCCTCTTTTCTGAAACCGGCGGGCATCACGACAGTAAAAGTTGATTCAGAGACCGGCTATTTAGCTGGTCCGGATTGTCCACTCGCCGAGGTCGTCAGTGTTTCCTGGCAGTTTGCGCCTTCGATGGAGTGCTATAAACACATGCCTATGCATGAAGGGCTGCTCTTGAGTGAAACAACCGACAGCGGGGTTCCGACCGTTGACTCAGCGAGCGGGCCTGAGACACCTGGCCTCGGGGCAAGCCAGCGCGAAACAATGGTTGATATTTCTCCGGCACGCCCCTCCCTCGCGGAATCTGAAGTTATGCCGCGGCAGGAACGCAAACCTACTCGAAAAGAAGTTAATCAACGGGGTTCGGTGCTTGTTAATGATCCTGTAGTCGACGAGGCAGAGGACATTTCCTATGTCGGCCCTAAGC
>JBHEMV010000012.1:50547-51635 GCA_046262375.1 Pyrinomonadaceae bacterium | reverse complement strand
TAACGCCGGGCATCACCCGCGCCCGCATTCAACTTCCATGAGAGACTTCGTGGAGGGGCGTCGGGTGCATGCCGTTGGGTATAGTCCAGATTGATAGGTAACAGATTAGTCCGGGTTGATGGGTAACACTTTTCCGGCATATTGGCACCTCGAAAAGGAGGTGCCCGATGCCTTGGAGAGACTCATCACCCATGGACCTTAAGACTCAGTTTATCGCCGATTACCTACGGCCGACACTCTCTATCTCTGAGCTGTGTCAGCAATACAACATTAGCCGCAAGACGGGCTACAAGTGGATCGATCGTTATCTGGGCCACGGTGCCAATGCACTCGAGGATCGCTCCCATCGTCCGCACTTCTGTCCGCATCAGACTCCAACCAAACTCGTCGAGTCCATTCTCGAAGCACGTGGTCATCATCCCACCTGGGGCGCCAAGAAGTTACTCAAGATCCTTTCTGCGCGCCAACCTAACTGTGATTGGCCCTCGAGAACAACCGTCTGCGATATTCTTGCGCGTCACGGCTTGATCAAGAAGCCACGCCGCCGTCGCCTCATTGGCCATCCGGGTAAGCCAACTTCGATCATTACTGCTGCCAACCAGATATGGTCCGCTGACTTCAAAGGTCACTTCAAAACTCGTGATGGCCACTATTGTTATCCGTTGACTGTGGCTGACGGTTTCTCTCGCTACTTGCTCGGCTGCCAGGCCCTGCTCACCACGTCCTGTGCTGATGCGAAGCCCGTTTTCCGCAGGCTGTTTCAAGAGTTTGGATTACCACAGCGCATCCGCACTGATAACGGCGTGCCCTTTGCCACCGTTTCTCTGGCTCGCCTCTCAACTCTCTCCGCCTGGTTTATTCGACTTGGAATCCTCCCCGAACTGATCGAACCCGGCAAACCTCAACAGAACGGCAGACATGAAAGAATGCATCGCACTCTGAAAGCTGAGGCCACTCGTCCACCTGCAGCTAACTGCCGCACGCAACAGCGTCCCTTCAACCGCTTTCGTAATGAGTTCAACAATGTGCGTCCGCATGAAGCTCTCGCACTGGAGACGCCGGCCTCTCTTTATCAACCATCATCGTCG
>JBHEMV010000012.1:0-50453 GCA_046262375.1 Pyrinomonadaceae bacterium | reverse complement strand
CTCGTCCTTATCCAGCGCGACTCCTCCCGCTGCAATACCCAGCGCACTTTGAAACTCGCTATGTTAGTCACAACGGTGGCATCCGCTGGAACTGTGCCTGGGTCAACGTCAGCATTACCTGCGCCGGCGAGTATGTCGGCCTGGAGGAGATCGACAACGGAATCTGGAACGTGTATTTTGGGCCGCTGAAACTCGGTCGTCTCAGCGAACAACACATGCGTATCGAAGATGCTTACGGCAGCCTCTGGCGCCATAAGAAGAAACAAAAACTGTAACCCATCAACCCGGACTTTTTTGTTACCTATCTCCCCGACCGCTCACAGGAAGTTGGCCCGTCTGCTTCATGACAATGACACCATCCCAGTAGTCGGAGTTGCGGCGAATCTTCCCGCCCTCCAGTTCAATGATCGTCACAGCTCGTACCGCAGAGAAGCCCTTACCGGTAGCCGTAAAAGGTGGCGCATCTGCTGTCGGCGTTCCCGACATCAACCACTCCACGGCAGCCCATCTATCGGCTGCGAACCGAGATGTCAGCTCCAGCCTGAAATCCGGCACAGTGGCGAAGACACCCTCGGCGAAGGCTCGGAGTTCTTGCTTGCCGCGGTTGACCACCCCGAACGTAACGTCTTCATAGATGCAGTCGTCGGTAAAGAGGGAGACGAGTTTCTCAATGTCGTGGGTTGTCCATGCTGCAGCCCATGCCTCGAGCACCTGAAGTGGATTAGAATTTGCCATAACATTCTCCTGTTTTGGTTAGCTCCTTATAACCACGCGACTGGTGAACTGATTCTCAACTCTCCCGGCGATGTGAAAATGCAAAGCAGTTCGGACTCCTAAAAGCCAGGTCAGCGGTACCGCCTCGCACTCCGTTCAATGGCTCCGCAGGCCACCGCCCGCAAGGTGCAACACCACCAACAGCAGGACCAGGCCGATGGCGTGGATCCCGACAACTTGCACCCAGCGCGGTGTCCTCGTGGCGACGGATCCCCGACTCGACCCAGGTCTAGCGCCGTCGATCGAACCGGAGCGCTCGGCAACCTGCGGTGCATTGCGGCGGCCGTAGGCGGTCATGCCGACGGGCTTGTACACATTCAGCGCCTCGATCGTGAGTAACACCAGCAGACCGACGCCGGCATGGAGGAGTTCTCCCCGCAGCCCGCCCCGCAGATCACCGATATCGGCGATGTCCGTGTCAACCGCTACACCCGCGAAGAAGCTCACGGTTTGCATGTGCTGCACCAGGACCACGGTGGCAACGATGGTTAACGCGATTGAGATCATGACCCAATAGTGCCGGAACAATCCCCACGGGGTAGTCAGTGCCACAACGAGCCCGGTCAGCAACGAAGTGAGAGCCAACGGGACGATGAGATACCAGCCAATCAGCTCCATCGCGATCCAAGCGGCGCGCAAGGTCTGAGCACCCTGGCTGGTCATCGCGGCGATGACGAGGACGAGATAAGCAGCAACCCCACCGATCCAGCCGACGGACAGAGTGATATGCGTTGTGAGCGTGAGCTTACGGAGACTTCGTGTCATAGTCATGGCCTTCCTATGCTGGCTAACGCTGCGCTTGAGCGGCTCGCCCACGCAACTACGAGTAAAGGCTACTCACCGGCGAGCCCGCTCCAAGCGCTTGTTCGACCGCGCCTACGCTTGTTTACGAGTTTCGCGCGGGTCAGCGACAGTACGTGGGTCGCCAGTATAACGCCGGATTGTAATAGTGCTGAGCGAGTCTGGATACCGTTTAGAGGGCAAGCGTCTTTCCGCCGTCAATCGATAGATCTGATTGTCGTTTGGAATGATTGGTGTTCGCTTGGCCGAACCCTTTGGCCCGCCCTTATCATTTATGAAGCCCTGCAGTGCGTCGCCTACCTGTTTTAGCCGATTATCAAGATCGAGTTTCGTGGAGTTTGTGACCCCGAAAATAGAAACGAACCTCGACATCCAGTTTGGCTTGGAGGGGAATAGCGCACTCCCGCAAGACTTTGAGCTTTACGAACAGCGTCATAGATTTGCTGTTTCCACCTGGTGGAGTCCGGCACGTGCATCGGGATTTTGGCGATCACTTTTTGGCGTTGTTTCTTCACGGGTCGAGGCTCCTTCATTACACGAGACCGGTCGAACGCCCGAATTGAGCGGCGCGCACGGGCCGCCGCCAGCGACAAGCCTCGCATGAGAGCCACGCTAACTGCGCGTCCGCTCGAATGACTTGTTCGGCTGCCCGTGATTAGGGCTACACAACGCTCGCTGGCGATTTCCGAGCAGCGCGTGCGAGCTTGAAGAATGCCCAGACCGTCGCAGCCCCGGTGATAAAGAGCGCAATGCTCGACACCCAGAACGACGCATCAGTGCCGGTCTTCCAGATTAGCTCGGTAGTGCCTGACGAGGCTTGCCATTCCGCCTGACCATGCAGCCACAAATCAATGTTTGAATAAATGTTCCCGCTCGTGTGCAGCACTATGGCGGGCAGAATTGAGTCTGTCAGATACGTTATGGTGCCGTAAATCGCGGCTACCGCCACATAGTAGGGCAAGAGAACCAGCGTGAAGTCCAGATGAGCGACGGCAAACATCGTCCCTGTAATCAGAATCGCAATAGCCAGCCCGTAGCGCCGCTCAATAGGTCTCTGCATGTAGCCGCGAAACGCCGCTTCTTCGACGACGCCGGCGACAGGAGCAGCCATGAGCAGTAGAGACAGAATAGTAAACTTCGGCACCTGCGTCAGATCGGGAAGTTGCTGTTGAGGTAAGACGATCATACGACTCGCCACACGAAGCGCAATGACTAAGGCGACGATGCCCAGCCCGCCAGCGATTAGTGACCATGCCCACACGCGGAACGAGACGCGGTTAGCGCGAAGGCTGGTGCGTCGCTCCTCTGCCGTTGATTCAGGCGGACCCGCGCCGTTCAGGTATCGCCAGAAGAACCACAAATACACAGCCGTCAGCGGCACTGCCCAAGGGAAGCTCGGGTAGTATCGCAGGTTGGCTACAAAGATGATGTTACGCGGAATTGTCCCGGCAATCATTACCAACATGCCGATGATTACAGCCTTGACGATGACTCTCAAGCACCTCCTCCGTTCTCAGGGCTGATGCAGCCGAACGCTGATGGCCTTCAGCTGCGGCGCGCGATCAGCATTCAAGCAGCACCGAAATAGGATTGGTTGAGAACCATGCTATCGCGCCGTCAGCTGCAAGGCTTTGTTATATCGCCCTTTGCTGGAACTATTCAGCTTTTATTGATTCCAGAGGTTGCTTCACTAATCAACTGTCTTGCTAGGTTGTGATGTTTGGACCACGCGCCCCAGACATCTCGCGCCCACTCACGGACAAGCTTCGTGTGTTCGTCCGCATCGGAAGCACTGTGTATATAAGTAATCGTCAAGTTTCCTCGGTGTTCTGGAATCTGAGCAGGCTTCTCAATCTTCGGGTTCGTACTAAGCCACTTCTGCACCGCTTGGTTGAAGGCTAAGGTGTCTTCATATTCAAACGCGGCGCACATGCCTGTCAGATGTGCGGCAAATGATTTCCCCGAACGCATGTATGCGTCGGGATGTTGCAGGGAATAGGAATCTACCGTCAGGCGGTGGATTTTGCCATACCGATAATCGCTAAACTCTCTGGCGAGGATTTCTTCAAACAACTTTAGACAGCCAGCCTTGCCTTGTGCCACAACCGCTCCGCAGTCTTCACAAACATCATCCGACGTGTTTTTGTTTTCAGACGTGTTCATAGTTGCTCTTACAATTTCCATTCTGATTATGTGAGCCTACGCTACAGGAAGCGATATAACGCCCGGCATCAGCGGCGCGCCGCCAACCTGAAAGATAAAGATAACGCTGGTTTGCGCGTCCGCTGCATGCCGTTGTTAGATTTCACACCTCATCTTTAGGACTGGCTATGAACTCCTCACACGCCTCCGCTCTAGCAGAATGATGATGATAAGAAAAAGCGCCGGCTCCAATAAGAGAATTGTCCATAAGAACGATTCACCCAACCCGCCGGCTACTGCCCCGATACCACCGGTGCCATCCGGGCTACTCGATAAGCTCGCTATGATGGCGGCCAGGATGGGGTAGAAAGCATAAACGATAGCGAAGACAAAGGTAAGGATGAGTGAGAGGAGCAAGGCGATGAGAATATTCCTCGATGTCGGTGTTGAGGGCATATCACATTCAACCCTACGCAAGAGAAAGAAATCTAACGCCGGCCTTCAGCTGCGGCGCGCGATCAGCATTCGAGCTGATGGAATAAAACTACTTGAGAACCATGCTATCGCGCCGTCAGCTGCAAGGCTTTGTTATGTTGCGCACTATCGAAACTGAACCGACGCAAAGATTTGCCGCGCCACGACTATTTCATGCTGAGCTTTAGTGGCCGCGCCAAAATGCAGTCGCGTTTTGCCGTCACCAATGTCGCGGAAGCAGAGAGTAACAAAAAACCGGCCCGACCGCTCGTCGCCCCAGGTTTGAAGCTTTCCTGATTTGCCTGCAAAGTCCAGCGCAGAAACCCGATAACTTATTTCCTTTGAGATCGACCCATGATCCGAGCACAAGTCCTCTGTAGCGTACTGATAGTTGAAATCCAAATGGCCGTTGCTGAAAGCAGCGTTAGGACCAAAGTAATCTCCAATACTCTCCGTCTTCTTCAAGTCTAAGGGCATGTAGAACACGAATTTCTCCGCCACTTCCATACGCTGCCAACCCTGCGGAATGGTTGGCGTCGATTCAACCTTTGCGGCCGGTGAAGCCATAGATGTGAGTTGTTGTGATGTGGACGGCCGTGGGCGCACGAGCTTGATACTGTGAGCAAAACCACCACGAATGACAGGCGAAGCAACTTAAGGGTTGAGTTGACGCGGCGGCGCGAATCAAAACACCCTTCGCCGCACCGAGCAAGTTGAGAAACACGCTCCCCGCCGCTCGCGTCCAATGTTATGCGCGCGCTCACCGGCATCCCGCTGAACTAATGCGCTACGGTATTGAGCCAGAGTCTGTTGAACTTGTCGCCGTAGACTCGGGTTACGACTCGAGTTGGTTTCCCATCTGTGTCAATCGTATGACACAGCCAGCCGTCCTTGAACTCAGATTTCAAAGAGACTTCTCTGATCTCCACTTCGTCGCGCCAGTCTAGCGCAATCGCACAGGCGAGTGGATCGTGCTGGAAATTAATGATGTCTTCCGGCACACCCTCGCACGTTTGACCATACCGCACTTCGTAGTTCTCGTCCCTGGCAAAAGCCTCCGCTTGACTGGCGACGAGCCGGGCCAATGGCCCAGACTGTCTCAGCCTAGCCAGATGAGCTCGTCTGAGCGACGTTTCGACAGTTACTGCCAAAGGTACGAATGTGGGATTGGAGTGCTCGATGACGTAGTGTGCAGAATTAACATCGATCTGCATATTGAAGTCCATCTCGGTGCCCCAGCGTGGTAGGCCTTCCCTGGGAGCGAACACATAACCACCCATGAGGTAAAGGTTGGCACGGCGTAATATGCCGGGAGAGCGCTTTTCCAACAGCGCTAGATTTGTGAAAGCTCCAATTGCGGCGATGTTCGCGCCTTGCTCAATACTGTTCTGGAGCAAGGTGAGGGCTTCATCGAGCGAGGTCGGGGCCGGCGGAATCGGTTCCGGCCAATAAGCGTCTTCGTCGGGCAAACCTTGCCAGGAGCGGTAGCAATGAAGTGAGACATCTGCGCCCGCCGCGACGGGGATCTCCGCGCGATTGGCGAGTTCCAGGACGTAACGTACATAACCGGCTCGTTTGCCTTGATGTTCTGCGACTGTGGTTACGGCGATCAGTTCAGCGTCTGGCCAATTGAGTGCCATGGCCAAAGCGCACAGATCATCAATATCGCCGCCCAAGTCGGTATCAATATGCAATTTGGACACGGAACCTTCTCCGGGAATTGAAGTGGGTCGAAGCGCATAACGTCAGAGTTCAGGTGGCCGCGCGGCGGCACACAAGGTGGATTCTAGTTTTCAAGTTAAGAGACGTTCCAATCGCGGCTCACCTGCAACGACGTGTTAGATGCGGGATCATATCAGTCGTCTCAATTTGATTATGGTTTGTATTCTTTGCTTACTACGATTGATGGTTAATCTATAGCTACGCCGTTCCCGCATGAACATCACCCGTAGTTGTTCCAGTTTGAGGGCTGAGGCAGGCTTGCCATTAATAGCTGAGATAACATCTCCTTCCTGCAGCCCCGCCGCAGTAGCCGGTGAATCTTCCATTACTGCTTTTACCCGGAACCCTGTTCCTTCGGTAACCAAAAGCATTCCAGTCATATCGTGTTCATAAGCTTCAGAAAAGTAACGGTTCGGCTCCAGAATCATTTGCTGGCGCGAGTAGTCAAAGATGACCTTGAAACGACGCAGGATTTCGCTGCCAAGAACTCCATCGAACTCAGGGCTAGCCATAACCCCCTGCTTGTCCTGGAAGAAGATAGCGACAGGATTCTGGATCGTGAAGCGCCCCAACAGTATGTTTGGTAAGCGCCCGATCGGTTGCTTTGATTCACGGACCATCGCGCCCGCCCCAAGAACCGCTTGGATCGTCTTTTGGGGAGTCTGCAACAGCTTATTCGCTTCCACAAAACGCGTGTTGAAAGTGATGGCGGCTCGCACAGCCAAGTCAGCAATAAACTTCCCTTCGATTTGAGCGCGTCCAAGCTGCATAATCTTGGTACGCACTAAGGGGACTTTCCCGCCCGAATCATCCTCCAGCATGATAAGCGGGATGATGTCCCCCAGACCGGAATACTTATAGTCTTTAGGGTCGTACAGATTCACAGTCCTGTTTACGTAATCTATCTCGATGACAAAGCGGTTGATGAAATCATAACCAAGCATACCGTCTATGGCGTGACCGTCGTAACCCGAGAAGCCGAACGAGGCTATTGAAAAGTTTTGATTGAGCAGTCTCACTCCGGGAAGGCTGACGGCGACCTTTAGAGATTGACCTTGAACTCCAAGCCCTAAAGCCTTGGCTTGTTGCACGCCGAAGTATGATGCGGATGCACCGGAGTCCAGTAAAAACCACAGAGGTTCAGAGTCGTTAACCCGAGCGCGCAGGTAGATGTGATTGCCGACGAATTCAAACGGGATTCGGCGGGCGCTTTGACCTGAAGCAAACTGCAAGTCAGGTGAGGTAACAGGTGTCTTGGACTTCTGTGCGCTCACGCATAAAGGAGTTTGGAGCAATAGAAGGAGAAGTGCGAACAATTGGGGAAACAGCCGAACAGTATTCTTCATGCTAAACATTCCGTTCGAATCCTCACGGTATTTGACTTACTAATATTGACGCTTACATGAGGCAATATGTTAGCAAGCAAGATCTTCACGAAGCATCGAACGCTGATGATGGCCTTCAGCTGCGGCGCGCGATCAGCATTCAGCCTGGGATGAAAGAGACTACTTGAGAAACATGCTATCGCGCCGTCAGCTGCAAGGCTTTGTTATGCCGCCGGTGCGTATGGTTCAACATCCGTAATGACTATCTCGCGGCAACCGAAGGATGCCTCACATCCATAACTTGATTCAATAGAAATACTGAAACAGGATCCGTCATTCTCTTCAGGTTTAACTTCCTCAATATTCAAGTCTGCAACGACATTCTGCTGATTGAACCACTTGATCTCACCCATGACGATGTGGGTGAAGCGTAAGATCACCAAGGTATCGTTCTTCGAGACGTAGTAACCTTTAGCATCGACCTCATTGGTCATTTCGGAGACATGAATCTTTGCGTCAAGGAAGGGCCCTCCCTCGCCATCGCGATCAAGATAGATTGAGAGGATTTCGGCGTCGTGGAAAGAGGGCCACCGGCCAAAGATGTCAATCAGGGCCTTCTCGTTTTTCAGTCTTTCCATAGCATTCATGTGACAGGCGGCATAACGCTAGATGATGGCCTTCAGCTGCGGCGCGCGATCAGCTTCCGAGCATGGAAAAAGGCTATTTGAGAAACATGCTACCGCGCCGTCAGCTGCAAGGCTTTGTTATGCCGACCGTGCCGTTAAGCGGCAGCAGCTGTCGCGGCAAGAGGAGCGCGGGTGACTCGGCTGACTTTCTCCAACACCTCAAACTGCTTAATGCTGAAATCACTAAGAGCCGGATGGTTTAGCACCGAAGCGACCAGTTCGCTGCCTTTGAACTTTTCAACTGATGCTTCATCAGCAAACAGGTATAGCCCACCGGCTTCACTCTCTGTCTCGTTCATCAGCCAAACCTTCCAGAGACAACCTGAAACTTCGGCAAAGTCTTGCGCCATAGGAGAGACAGTATTTTCATACTGCTCACGAGGAACATTGAATTTGAAGTTGACCTGTAGAATCTGCTGTGCCATTGGTGTTCTCCTTTGGAATCGAAATATAGGTTCATTGCATTAACCAAGACGTGCCGCATATACCACAGCTATTTTGTTACTTCAATGATGAACTAACAGGAAAGCTGTCGGCATAACGACCTGCGCTTGAGCTGCGAGGCGTACCGCGGCAGCCGCGGGTCCCGCACACGATCACATCAGCGGCTGCCGCCACGCTCACGCCTCGTCAGCTCCAAGCGCTTGTTAGACGGCGCGCAACACCGACCGTAATGGTCACTGCCCTCACGGCTTCGCCGGTGGCTTCTCCTCGGCGCCCTTCTTAAACGCCGCGTCGGTCAGGTTCACATGCCCCACGGACTGGGCGATGATGACCTTGCCGCTCGGCACCTTCTCGTCATGCGACCACAGGTGCAAAATGATGCCGTCCGTGGTGGCCACCAGGTCGGCCACTTCCTTGGCCTTGTCGGGTGGTAGATCGAGCACCTGAACGCGGCCGGTGGCGATCTCCTGCCGGTGGTCGTGCCAGTTCTTGTTCCAGTTCTTGAGCGTCACCGCACCTGTTCGAGTGATGGACTTGGCGATGATGTACTCGATCTGTTGAAGCTTGGCATTCGGATCGGTGGAATCGTAGATGAGGCACTCAATCACAGGGTCCGGAGCAAGAACCTTGCAGTAATGGTGGTACGGGCCCATGACCTTCCCACCGACCACGTGCGGGGCCAAGACGTGGATTGTGTGACCGTCCGCCGGCGAGGCCATCTTTGCCTCCTCTGGCTTTGCCTCCTGGCCAGTTGCGGGAGCGGCGACCATGACGAGCACGCCGTTGTTGTTCTTCGGCGTTTTCATTTGACCTAAAGCGACAGATGACGCTGCAATTGCTATCACCATAATTATAAGCATTCTCTTCATTGTTTTATCTCCTTTTGTTTAGTTGTTAAAGCAAAGCACTTCTGTTCCAAATCCGATGACTCATCACCGGGAAGCCGCCGAACATGTATTATCAGGCGGATCCGCGACGCAAGTACGAGATTCGTGATCTTATACGGTATCTCACTGACCAACCGGATTCCCAGCGGCCAGAAAATCACCTCAGAGCCTTGCCTCCCACTTTGCGCCGGTTCAGGGTAAAAACTGTATGAAGAATTGCCGCATCAAGAAAGATTCTGTTCTGCTGTTCTTCCTTGTGCATCAACCCAGCCACTGCAACACTTCTTCTTCTCCTGTATCGCGCGTGCCGCCCACCACGTGAATGAAATATTCCTCGAGAGAGATAGGTCCTTTCTGAAGGGCATCGCCTTCCAAAGAAATTCCTTTTTTCAGCTCGTCAAGTGAACCCGCAGCGAGCAGCTTCCCTTGCGAGATGATCGCAATGTCGCTGCAGAGCCTTTCAACAATTTCGAGCACATGGGAAGTCAGAAAAACCGTCAGACCGCGCGCGGTGAGCCTGGAAAGCAAATCCTTCAGCGTGCGTGAGGCTATGGCATCGACACCCTCAAAAGGTTCATCAAGAAAAAGAATCTCCGGGCGGTGAATCAAGGCACACGCCAGACAAAGTTTCTTTTTCATCCCGTGCGAGTATTCAACAATCAACTTCTTTGGCTCGTTCCGAAGTTCCATAAGATCGAGAAGTTCCGGCGACCGTTCGGCGATCTCTGTTTTTTGCAATCCGTACATTTTCCCGGTGAAAGCAAGCATTTCGGCGCCTGTTAATCTCTCAAAAAGATTTAGATCTTCAGGGACGACTCCGATCCTTCTTTTCACTTCCAAAGGCTCAGTCGCAAGGTCGCGATCGAGCACACGAATCCTGCCGCTTGTTGGTCCAAGCAGGCCAGTAAGCATCTTTATCGTGGTAGATTTTCCGGCGCCATTGGGGCCGAGAAAACCAAAGAAGCTTCCCCGGCGAACGGTCAGATTGAGATGGTCAACCGCTACAAAATCCCCAAACTGGCGCACCAGATCAAAAGTCTCAATAGCCGTGGCTATGGGCGCTACCTCTGTTTGTAACTCCGGCATTCATAGGTTTGTACTTGGGGATGGAGTGAGGCGTCAAGCCGTTGTTGTAACGCAAACTGTTAGTTTGCGATTACCAAAAAAGGGAGACTATTAACCTGCGTCCGCAAACTAACAGTTTGCGTTACACCAGCGAGCTGTCGTCTACATCAAACGCGATCCGATCTGCGAGAACAAAACTGCATACTGAACATGCCGCCACGCTCACCAGATTCGCGCCGATAATCGGTAAGCCAAAGCGTCCAACAAGAACATTCATGAAGACGAGATTGGCGGCTATCGAAACAAGGCCACTCGTTATATTGAACTTCGCAAGCCTGCGCAGAGTTCCCCTTATAGTTGCAGATGGTCGGTCTCTCCACGTCCACAGTTGATGCCAGACAAAATTATTCAGCACGGCCAACTCAACCGCTACAGCCGTTGCGGCCAGATAACTAACGCGAGGAGCGCTGTGTGTCAGAACAAAAAGCGCGCCGGACTGCAAACCAAAGCCAAGCACGCCAACAGTATTGAACTTCATCCAATGATACATTGCAGAGCCAGAGGTCAGAGGGCAGAGGTCAGAAGTCAGAGGTCAGACATCAGGGGTTAGAGATCAGATATCAGATTATCAAATTTCAGAGCTATTCTGGGCCAAGGGCAGAGATTCCAACATCTGATCTCTGGCCGCTGATCTCTGATCCCTGTCCTCTGGCCTTTGATCCCTGACCTCTGACATGTGATCTCTGACCTCTGACCGGGAGCCGCTCCAGGTTGTAGAGAGTGTAGGTATTTTTGATAGACGCAAAGACCAGGATGAGGGTCATGCCGACGATGCTAACCATTCCGCCGACGTCGAAGAGCAACAATCGCTGGCCAAAAACATGGACATGGGAACCGTGGAGCAAGTAAATGTTGCCGATGATGAGAATCAAACGCATTTCAGTTGGTCCCATTTTCCATTGAGAGATCTTGAAGACACCGAGGGCGTAAGCAGCCAGATAGGAGTTGATGGCCAGCATAAAAAAAACAATTAGTACCGCTGCGGCCACTCGTTCCGTCATATAACCTGAAAGTGCGAGCCCCAACATCAGGAATGTTGTGCCGAAAGTGTCTATGATGTGGTCCACATAGAATCCGTAGCGCGGGCGCTGTCGATCTCGGTAGCGCGCCAGCGTTCCGTCCAGGCTGTCGCCAAACCAGTTGAGAAATATTAAGAGATTCACGAGGTGGAGCATCAGCGGATTCTTTCCGCTTGCCGCGTAGCAAATACCGGCGAAGAGCATGGACACGAGTCCGAGGAGCGACAGGTGATCTGAATTTACCCACTGAGGCATGCGGCGCACGAGTCCGCGAAGGGCCGCCCTTTCGAGAGGAGCCAGCACACTTGTCTGTTCTCGCTTAGCATCCTTGAAACTGTTACTACTCATTGAAGGTTCCATCCTGGTCCAATAAACTTCAGGACCCTTGATCAAGGTAGGGTAGTTAGTTGGCCAATCAGCGGGGGCAAGCCCACCTTCCCAACCTGAGAGACCTCCTGACTCGCTTGGTTGATCTCGCCTTGAAAGCCTCTCAAGCAAGGAATAACAACTCAACTCCGATCAGCTCTTGGTTAGGAAGGTGGACTTCCACCCCAGCGGGGCTGCCCCGCTGGGGACCCCGGGGCTTGCCCCCGCTGGTTTGCTAATGATTCTTTCTACATTCCGCTAGTTGCTGTTTCAGTTTTGTAAGGAGCGCGCAGTCCTTTCTTGGCTTCATCGTGGGCAGCGTAGATATCCGTCCTCGTCAAAACTTCCCGATAGTGTGCCAATGCGTCGCTGCGTTTACCCGCCAAATCGAAGGCGCGCGCAGCATAGAGGTGGGCCATCGTAACCAGAGCAGGTTCCGCACGTTCAACTTTGGTAGCGGCGAGAAATTCCTTTGCTGCTCGCTCTCTTTCACCAGCGGTCAACAAAACTTCTCCATACTTGAAATGGACCAGATCAAGCGCTCGAGAAACTGTGTCTCGAACCGAGCGGTCGTGCAACAACTCCTCGAAGGTCGCGAAGGCTTCGCGCTCAGCTTTAATCGCGGCTTCGGTATTTTTGTTTTTTCTTGCGACCTCTGCCTGGGAGACTAAGGCATCAGCCGCTTCAAGGCGGAAAAGGTAGTTCCGCGGATACCTGGCACTCAGATCGCGCGCGTGGGCCAGGGCATCCGCGAAGCGTTTTTCGCGAGTATAGAGAACAATCAGAAGCGTCTTGGCGTCGTCGCGTGACCACTTGCCTTCTTTCAACACGCGCTCGAGCATTTGCAGCCCCCGCTTCTTCGAGCCGCGAAAACCTGTCAGTCCGGCAACCACTTTAATCGGCAATGGTAGAGACCCCACCACGTATTCATAGAGTCCCACTGTTAGACCAGCATCTATGAAAGTCGGATCGAGCTTGAGAACTTGTCGGTGATAATCGACCGCGTCATCGCCATCACGCAGCGCGGCAAAGTGGCGTCGTTCGACTGCTTCTTCAAATGAAGCCTTTAGTCCCTGGATTACGGCAAGCCAATCCAGGGCCTCTATATCCCTGGAATTCAGTTTCAGCCGGGCCTCGGCGCGCCTTTTCGCTTCGCGCGTCAGACTCCGAAATTCGTCCACGACTTTCGGATCCACTTTGTCGTCACCACTCGAATAGAAACTGTCCGAGCTGAACAGGGATGATTGCAGCCGCCGTGACTCGTAAAGCGTTTTTATCCAGACTCGCGCGGCCAGCAACTGCGGAGCAGCCGGGTGATTCGGATAGAGCCGGCCAATCTCCTTGAAATCCTTCTGGGCTTTGTCGTAGTCGAGATTATAAAGAGCCTCCAGCCCATTGCGACGCAGCAATTCAAACTGCGGCCGCTCAGTTTCGCTTATCCATGAGCTCGCGGTCGTTTGGGCGAAAGCACTTGCTGAACCCAGCACAAACGCCAAAATTATAAAAACGATAAAATATTTCACTTGATAGCGCCTCCAATTTTCACTTGATCAAATTTCTAACTAAGCAATGCCGGCCTGTATGTCTTTGTTGGAACACTTGCTACTAGCCTGACCGCAAACTAACCGGGGAGCGCCGCAACCCGCGTGGGGTGTTACAGTTTGCGCAACCAGGACGTGAATCAGGATAGGTCAAAAGCTTCCAGGTATTTCACGCCCGCGCCGGTGTTAAATAAGACAACTCGTTCGTTTGAGTTTACTTCGCCGGCTTCAATTAACTTTCTTAGCGCAGGCAAACACGCTGCCCCTTCCGGCGCGCAGAATATTCCTTCCGCCGCGCCAATTTCACGAGTTGCTTCAATTAATTCTTTATCCGTGACCTCGACGGCGGTGCCCCCTGATTCGCGCAATGCATCAAGAATCAAGAAGTCTCCAATGGCCTTCGGTACTCGCAGTCCAGACGCCACCGTCTCAGCATCTGCAAACTCGCGGGCGAATCGCTTCCCTTCTCTAAAAGCGCGCACAATCGGAGCGCAGCCACTAGCCTGAACGGTCACCATTCGAGGACGCTCGGAACCAATCCAGCCCATCTGTTCCATTTCATCGAACGCCTTCCACATTCCGATGAGCCCGGTACCACCGCCGGTCGGATAAATGATGACGTCGGGTAGACTCCAATTAAATTGCTCAGCCAGTTCATACCCAAGTGTCTTCTTCCCTTCAACGCGATAAGGCTCTTTCAAGGTGGAAACGTCAAACCATCCTTCCGCTTCCTTTCGCCGCGCGACTTCCGCTCCGCAATCAGTGATTAACCCGGCCATCAGAGTAACTTCGGCGCCTGTCTGCTCGCATTCGATGACGTTGGCGCGTGGTGTGTCATCTGGCATGAAGATAAAACACTCGAGACCGGCGCGGGCCGCGTATGCAGCCAATGCTCCTGCCGCATTTCCAGCCGACGGCACCGCGAGCTTCTGCGCTCCAAGTTCCTTTGCCATCGACACCGCCGCCGACATCCCGCGAGCCTTGAAGCTTTGTGTGGGATTCTGCGATTCGTCCTTGATGTAGAGCCGATCAATTCCAAGTTTCCTTCCTAACCTGCGGGCATGAAGCAACGGCGTCCATCCTTCACCTAACGAGATAACATTCTCGTCGTCATCCACCGGTAAAACTTCGCGATACCGCCAAAGGTCGGCCCGTCTGCTCGCCAACGATTCTTTTTTCAAAGTGTGTGCGGCACGTTCCAGGTCGTAGCGCACAAGCAGTGGCTTTCCGCAATCACGGCATAGATTCAGCAACCGCCGTGCCTCGTGTTTCAAATGGCAGGCAGCGCATTCAAGGTGCGTAACATTCATTAGATTACGGCCTTTCTCGCAGGCTTTGGGTGTCGAAGCAATACGTTTCAAAGGGAAATCGCCATGGTTTACTGGCAGTTGGAGCAATCATCTTGCATCCGCGAAGGCAGTTTAGGAGTTTCAAGCTTTAGCTTGCGTCTTTGTGAGAACAACAACCTAATAAAGGTTGAACTCGAACTAGTAAGGGATCCCATTGCGGTTTATCGGGTTGATCCCCGCTCTCTACACACCGAGCAAGCCTTTCCGTAAAGAGATCTGTGTCCCACCTTGCGGGCGAGGGCGCCCGCGCTCCCAGTAGGAAGTTGCTCGGAAAACCCAAATTGACCAGACTCCCCGCTTGCGCTTGCGTGTGACAAATTAGGCTCAACTTAGTATCTTGTCACCTATCATTTTTTAGGTCGCACTTTTAAGAGAGAAAAAAGGGGAGAAACATGGCAAACCGCACGGCAGCAATCCAAACCAACAAGGGCACTATTAAATTTGAACTGTTGGAATCAGATGCTCCCAAGACAACCGAGAATTTTATTACTTTGGCGGAACGCGGCTATTACGACGGCGTCATTTTCCATCGCGTTATCAAAGGCTTCATGATCCAGGGCGGTGATCCAACCGGCACCGGCCGCGGCGGCGAGGCGGCCAAAGGCGGGCGCTTTAACGATGAGATAGACAGCGCCTCGGCGGTATATCAACGAGGCTACAAAAAAGGCATAGTAGCCATGGCTAATGCCGGTCCAAACACCAACGGTTCGCAATTTTTCATCATGCATGCCGATTACCCCTTGCCGCCAAGCTATACTATCTTTGGACGCGTGACGGATGGACTCGATGTGATAGACGCCATCGCCACTTCAGAGACAGATCGAAGCGATAAGCCGGTTTCCGAAGTGAAAATGGAGAAGGTAACTGTCGAAGCTTGAGAGCTGCGCTCAACCCGCGCCACATTGGTTCCCCTTAACTGCAATCGCTCAACCTTATTACTGGGACCGCGGGCGCCCTCGCCCGCAATGTCACATAACGCGCAAGTTTTCCTTAAACAGGTCCGTACCTCATCTTGCGGGCGAGGGCGCCCGCGGTCCCAATAGGAAGTTGCTCGGAAAATTGCAAACTACGGCACTACCCCGCCGCCATACGGCGAATTGATTCCAACACGAAAGTCTTTGCGGCACTGATCGAGTCTTCCAGAGTCATTCCTTTTCCCAACCCCGCAGCAATCGCCGCAGACAAGATGCAGCCGGAGCCGTGAAGCTCAACATCAACAACGCGCTTCTCGCGAAACACAGTTACTTTCCCTTCATTGTCGAGCACATCAATCGCATCTTCGGCTAACTCAAACTCAGCATCGGCTCTCTCGGTTTCTGCCTTTTGCTTTCTGCCTTCTGCTTTCTGCCTTCCGCCTCCTGCCTTCTGCCTTCCCAGGTGCCCACCCTTGATCAAAACGGCGCGCGCGCCCATCCCGCGAATCATTGCCGCAGCGTGTCGCATTTCCGACTCCGAAGTTATCGTCAAGCTGGTGAGTTGTTCAGCTTCGGGAATGTTTGGCGTTAACAAGCGAGCGAGCGGCAACATTTCCTTGACGAATGGCTGAAAGGCATCTTCTTCCATTAGCCGGTGACCTGAGGTTGACTTGATCACCGGATCGACAACCGGTGAGGGCAGGTCAGTCTCTCGAAACAGACGCGCAACCTCCAGAACAACGTCACGCGTCGGTAACATCCCAATCTTCGAGCAGACAATTTTGTGATCTTCGAGAAGAGCTAAAACTTGCGCGCGCACGGAGTCATCGGTTTGATGTGTGACACCAAAAACACGAGATGCATTTTGAAAAGTTACTGATGTGACTGCGGCTACTGCCTGAAACCCAAAGGTCGCAAAGGTTCTGGCATCGGCGAGAACACCTGCTCCGCCTGAAGGATCAAAACCGGCAATCGTCAGCGCCCTGAAGTTGGAATTTACTTCTAAAGCCATGGCCCTCCTACCAGCACTGATCTAACAGGACTCACAAAACATAGCCAGAAGGGCGCTAAAAGTCCGCAAAAGAAGGCCAGGCTTTAACGAAACTATGCGAACGTTCTTTGCACCCTTTGCTGTTAGTTTTGATGCGGCCAGTCTAACGCTTGTCCAGGGTTTCCCGAATTTCATTTACGACCCGCTTCAGCTCTAATGGATCGCTGAACATCCGGATAGCGGCTACGCCCTTTGCTCCTGCTTGAACGCAATCTGCGACGTTGCTCATCGCGATTCCACCCAAAGCCAGGACCGGAAAGGGCGCCAGCTGGGACGTAACTCTTTCAAGGCTTTTAAGTCCGGAGCCCTCGCCGCCCTGCCGTTTGGACGGCGTGTCGAAAACAGGACCGAAGACTAAAAAGTCCGCACCCCCACCACGAGCAGTCGTTGCCTCTGCCAATGAATGAGTGGACGCTCCAATTAGGAACTCGTCACCGAATGTGCGGCGTATAACGTCGGGCGGCAGCGAATAAGTAGTCAAGTGGACGCCGTCAGCGCCGGCCGATGCTGCAACGTCAGACCGATCGTTTATCAGTAGTTTGGTTGCGCTACCCCTGGTGAGTTTGGCGGCACTTCCTGCGAGCTTGTAGAGCACGTTTGCGGACAGGTTCTTTTCCCGGATCTGAACGAGGTCAACCCCGGAAGCGACGGCTGCTTCGATTAACCTAAGAACGCTGGCGAAATCTTTGGTTGCCGCTGTTGTCTGGTTGGTGGTCTCGCCACTCGTGATGAGATATAGGAGTGGCCTTTGCGGATTAAACGGCATCCTTTTTGGAGACGGTGGAGGATTGAGTACTTTCCTGAAGTGCGCGCACAGTCTGCTTGAAGTGGAATATCTCCCAAAAAGCAATACCTACGTTTAAAAGGCCTATGCCGGTTACCGCCCCGCGCATCCATCCCGAAGCGACGACAGTCTGCAAACCATATAAGCCCGTCTTGCGTGCCGCGTACAGAAGAAAATAGTTATTACCCCAGTCGCTCAAACCCAGCGTGCCTTGAGGAATCCACGGCAGGAGTGTAAGCACAATGCCTATTTCCAGGCAGAGAATAATATAGAAAATGACACTTAACTTGGCCGACATTCAGATAGTAAATCGTCAATCGTAAATCGTGAATAGCAAGTGTAAATATCAGTCTTCCCTGATCTGGCGGGTCAATCACAGCCTCGGAGGCTTGATCTGCCTATTCACGATTTACGATTTACGATTCACGATTTACGATTTGATTCACTTCCCCTTTTTCTTCTTTTTTTGAGAAGCCTTCCGAGCCTGGAGCTCCTGGAGCTTGGTCCCAACATCACGGTAGCCAACGTCGACGCCGTAAACTTCCGTAAACACTTCAATGGCACGCGTCACATCGCCCATCTGCTCGTACGCAGAACCGAGTTCATATTGCAACGCCGTGTACTCTTCGGGCGTGCGTCCTGGAGCTTCAAGACCCTTCTTGAACCAAAGTACCGCTGCTCGAGGTATGCCCTTTTGAACAAAGCAATGGCCCAGCATGTTGCAGCATTGTAAATATCGTGGTGTCCCATCAGCCGAGCCGGTTAATCCGGCAGCCGTTTGAAATTCGCGAATGGCCTCGTCCAGAAGATCCATCTCCTTGTACGCGGTGGCCATATTGTAATGTGTCTCATAATCTTCGTTCGAGGAGGCGTGTTCACCTTCAGCCTCCACGCGAAACTCTTCGAAAATTTCCGCCAGACCTAAATCGATGCCGGTGCCCTCGCGCGCGGCCTTGGCATCATCCGATCCAGACGAGGGTGGTTGCCCAATCTCGACGGCCACAGGCGCCGATTCGAAATGTTCTGCTGGTTTTGTGCCTGGTGCTTCCCCAGAAAGCTTTGCTCGGCGAGCATCGATTTCAGGATGCGAGCCAAATTGCTTTTCGAGCAAATCAAGCGTGTCGCCGGCGATGTCAGCATAACCTTGCGTGATATAGAAATCTACGCTCTCAAGTTCCTGCTGCATCATCGACTGACTGGCCGACGTACTCGCTTCTTCCGCAGTCTGCACATGTTCTGTCGTCGAGTGCGCACTTCCCGCACCGTCGAATACAAACTCCTGATAACCGGAATCAATCGTCGCTGACTCAGGTACCACTTTGGCGCCAGACTCGATTCTTGCCCCGATGTCACTTTCATTCAGATCCGCAAATGAAGCGTTCGGGTCGGAGACCGCTCCTTCGGCCACTGAATTCCATTCAAACTCGGCTGAGGCCGCGTTTTCCGCATCGCCAGCTTCGGAAGTCGCCGTCGCTGTCTCTCCTACAATGGCAAAACTTTCGAATGAGGGCACTGCAGCTAATGATGGATCGTCCGCCATAGTGGGCTCTTCGGCGGCTTCTTCGAGGGCCCCGCCAATTGAATTCAAGCGATCCAAATAACGTTCTTCGTCAGGAGCCAGGCGGATGAGTTGGGTTAGCGCATAGCGTTCATCTTCGACAAGGTCGGTTGCCTCGGCGGATTCCGCCAACCGCTCGAGGGCTGCGCGGAGTTTCTCCATGTCGCGCTGCCACCAATGAATTCTCGCCAGCAATCGCAAGCTGGGAACGTGTTCGGGATTGCGGGCAAGAAGCTCATTAACGAGTTCGAGCAGATCATTCTCTTCACGGCTTGAGAGCATGGGCTCAATAACCGTGCCCAGGATTCTGGATGCTTCGTCTTCCTGATTCTGCTTCAGATAAGCGTGAGCGACCTCTATAAGCCGTCGATAATTTGAGGCGTCCTGCGCCATCAGCATCGAGGTCGCGCGTTCAGCTCCCGCCGGATCTTCTGCGTCGATATATGACTGCGCCAGCATGGAAATAAGCCCTGCATCATCAGGTGTTTCTGCGACGGCTTGTTCGAGGAGTTCAGCGGCTTCGTCGGCCGTTCCTATTGCTGCGTGAGCGGCAGCCAGACCTTTGAGGGCCACTATGTCGCGCGGGCGAAGTTCGAGGGCTCTGGAGTAGGCAGCAAGCGATTTCTCGAAAAACCCGCTCTCAAGCAGATGGTCGGCTGCTTCGCAAAAGGCCTTGATGGCCTCCGGCTGCATACCTTCCAAAAGATAACCTTCCGCAAGCTTCAGTCTGATTTCGGTGTTATTAGGATCGAGGTCGGCAATCTTATGCAGTATGTGAAGCGTTTGTCTGGTTGCACCCGCTTTAGTGTAGGCATCCGCGACTACCAGATACTGGGCCCGCGCATCCACGACCAGGCCTTGTGTGGCGTATAGATCAGCAAGCTTATAGGAAGTTTCCGGCTCGCGAGGTTTGAGCTTGTCAATTTTCCTGTACATCGCGATCGCCTTCAGCGTGAATTGCTGTTCGCGATAATGTTCCGCGATGCGAGAGAAGCAGGAAATCGCTTCCTCTTTTTCTCCAGCGCGCGCCAAAAGATCTCCCAACATGTTGAGAGTCGTGAGATCGTCGACATCGTTATTGATGATCTGGCGATACTCTTTAATGGCGGCGCTGATCTTTCCCTGCGAGAGGAATTTCTCAGCGGCCCTTAAAACCTTAGTTTTTTCGAAGAGCATCAGGGGTATTATGTATCACTTAATATAGGAGTGGAGTCAAACGCAGTAGGGGGTTCAGAAGAAAGGAGGATCGGGTGCAGCATTTTTTGTTTACGACTTTTCTTTGACGAAAGAGCCAAAGGCTACGCTAACATGCGCAAAATATGGCTGTCAACGCATTGATTTTATTGTTGGATCATAGAAACCCTTTAATGCGAAGAAGGCCAATTTAGGTCGCTTAATTTATGACGTTCGCGGTATTAACACTGACTTTCCCATCTGAGTTACCAGTCTATTGAGCACGCAAGCGAACCAACCCGGCGAAAGATCGCAGCTGTCCACATCACAACACCGGTGGTCACACCTGGGCCAGCAGGCGGCCACCATCGGTCTCTTTCTCTTTTCCGCCTTCGCACCCCACTCAATTGCGGCGGCCGAAATCTCATTGGCCATAGTAGGCGCAGGCTGGCTTGTCCGGACAATCGCAACTGGAAAAACCGGATTTCGCAGAACTCGATTCGATCTTCCGATCTGGCTGTTCTTCGTATGGACAGCAGCATCTTCTTTCCTTTCGCAGGAGCCACGCATTAGTATTGCGAAAATCCAATCAACGTTCGTAATTTTTCTTTTTTATCTGACACAAGCCACCGTGACGCGGAGGACTGCAACCCTGCTGGTCGCCGTAATGATCCTTTCGGGCACAGCGGGCACAATCTACAGCGTCTACGATCTCGCGCGCGGCCGGGGGGTTATCGTTGGATCCCTCGCGACGGATAGTCCTTTGCGTCCACTTCAGATTCGGGAGGGTGATGCCGTTTGGAGGATTGATGGCCGGCGGGTTTACTCCGTGACGGATATTGACGAGAGAATAAGAAACTCTCCAGCACAAGCAGAGATGATCGTAGGTGTGATCGCCCATGGCGAACACCTCGAACTTCGCGGGCTTAATGTAACCGGAGTAATCCAGAGGAGGCTCTCGCCCTCGGGTATTGTCGGCGCCGGGCCGACTCACCGGTTTCGGGCCTCTGGCTGGACCCGTCACTACGAAACCTATTCCGAGATTCTTCAGATTCTTGCGCAAGTGGCTTTTGGGTTGGCGCTGGCCAATTTCCGAAATCATGGTTTCAATTTCCGCTCGAAGCTGGCATTTGCAGCCTCTCTGCTACTGGCTTTGGGAATTGCGTTCACAGCTATGCGAACCGTGTTGATGGCCCTTGCAATCGGCTTTTGCGTGATCAGTGTCCGCGCGCTCGAAAGAAGAGCGAAGGTGTTAAGCCTTGCGGCTGTGGTGATTGTGTTGGCGGCGGGCGCGTTTGCTGTCTACCAAACTCGCGCACAAAACGCATTGGTGCTGCAGGATGCCAGTTCAACGTTGCGCGTAGAGGTTGCCAAAGTGGGACTCTCGCGCATACTGCTTCACCCGCTTTTTGGCCACGGCATGGATGCGATGCATGTGCACTGGGCAGACTGGGGCTTCCCCGGCACAGATATGCTCCACCTGCATTCGACACCGCTGCAACTGGCTTTCGACCGGGGCTTGCCGGCCCTCGCTCTTTGGCTGTGGATAATGGCGCTGTTTTGGGTTATCGCATCAAGGGGAGAAAAATCCGGGCGCGATTCGAGCGATACAAACCGGTATGGCATCCTGCTCGGCGCCACTGGTGCGTTAGCGGGCTTGTTCGCCAGCTCACTCGTGAACTACAACTTCGGCGACGGCGAGGTTGCGCTGGTGTTCTGGTGGCTGCTGGGAATTGTAGTGTCAGAGGTCAAAGATCAGAGGTCAGAGGTCAGAGATCAGAGGACAAGCTGTTGAATCTCATTAGATGGCACAGATAGCTCTGAACTTTGTTCGTCTGACATCTGATATCTGACCGCTGACCTCTGATCTCTGACCTCTGACCTCTGACCTCAGATCACATCGGCAAAATTTCGCCGTGTCTTGGCAAACCACCAGTAACCAAAAACAAACAGGACTATGCTGCAGGCCGTGAAGTAGGCGAGGCTGGGCCAATCGGGAGCGGCACCTTCCAGGAAAATGCGACGATAGCTTCGCACCAGCGCCGTAAAAGGATTCGCATTGATGAAGGGGCGGTAAGGTTCGGGAACGCTCGCTTCCGGATAGATTATCGGCGTCAGGAACATCCAGGCCATCAAGATAAGCGTGATGCCCTGCACGATGTCCCGCAAAAACACACCGAGAGAGGCCACCAGCCATGCCGCACCGAAGGTAGCGATCAGTTGCGGAACAAGCAGGATCGGCAACCAGAGAATGGTGGCGTGCAACTTGCCGTGAAGTATGAGTATGGCAACCACGAGCGCGACCGTGCCAAACATTTGATTCCCCAGCGACGAGAGCGCTTGCGCTACCGGCAACGTTTCCAACGGAAAGACTACGCGCTTAACGAGATTTGAATGAGAGACGATTGTCGTGGACGAATGCTGTAGTGTCTCCTGAAACATAGTCCAGGGAAGCAAGCCGCAGAAAAGATAGAGCGCGTAGTCCCAGGGAGACCCGCGGGTGCCGAACCTCGCGCCAAAGATACCGGCAAAGATAAAAGTGAAGATGGCGATCATCACTACCGGCGTCAGTATGGCCCAGACAATCCCCAGTACTGAGCCTTTGTATCGCGCCACCAATTCTCGCCTTGCCAGTGAGATGATCAGTTCGAAGCGTCGGGGCAGTTCCCAGAGTGGCCGCCACACTGCGCGCCGTGCTGTTTGAGCAGAAATCATTAGCGGTGAATAGTAAATGGTGAACGGTGAATAGTACAGAAAGCGATTAAAAAAGCGGGTGCCTTGGAGCTTTGTGCTTTGAGCTTTGTACTTTGAACTTTGTATTTGATCTTGTCTTAGAAGAGTCGACCTCAAAAAAATGCTCGAAAGGCAAAGCACTAGGCACAAAGTTCAAAACACAAAGCTCAAAGTTCGTTCTGTAACCGCCCAAAGCCGCGCCAACTGTTTTTGTTATGCCAACCGATCACTACGTCCTCAGCCTGGATTTCGCGCCACCATTTTTCAAATTCCTCGCGGCGAATGTAGTACGAGGTGGGAGCCACCAGATGATCGAAAACAATTGTATGTTGTTCACGCCAGCCAAACCTCGAAATTGCGTTGAGGTAATCATTATAGAAAAGATGACGCGCCAATGCGGAGCCCATGTCTGAGCGGTTGAGTGGTCCGTACACGAGCTTGGTCGCCGCAAACAGAAGAGCTGCCGGCAATTTTGAAAGATGTAACAGTGCACGCTGATCGATGCGGGAGCTGAATTTTTCACGCACCGGATTAACGCCACGCGTGATCCATGCGTTATTTTCAGCCCCATAGACCCACGCTGAAAGATAACCCCCGTCTTTCACTTTTGAAGCTAAAGAGCGAAACCCACCCTGCGGATCGGGCAAGTGATGCAATACGCCGACTGAGAACGCATAGTCAAACTCGCGAGCGAAGGGTAAATGATAAACGTCGCCCTGCACGATGTGCGCGTTTTCAAGATTACGAGTGGCGGCAAACGCAGTTTCCACCGCGTCGCTCAGATCAACCCCAATTACGTCGCGCGCGCCCCAACCCGCGGCCAATCGCGTGTGACGTCCTTTTCCGCAACCACCTTCAAGCACAAGCTTGCTCTGGAAAAACTCAGGCCGCACGGGTGCTATCCATCCGAGAAATTGTTCTGCGTAAAGATCGTCATCATGGCTGAAGTGTTGCCACTGCCAACCAAAGTTTTCCGCAGTGGCGGCCTTATTGGGTTCAAGTTTCTCAGGAGCTGCGAAACGAGGGATGCCACGGGTGACGGGAAAAGTACGCTCGCAACTATTGCAAGCGAGCCGGCCTTCAATAATCTCAGCATCTTCCTCACCTAAAACCGATGACAGGAGAAATGCACCGGCGCACGAAGGACATCGCAGGTACTCGAGTAACTTACGTTTCATAAAGCGAGCTGCGCCACTTAGAGCTTTCGTGCTTTGAGCTTTGTACTTTGAACTTTGTACTTTGTACTTTGAGCTTTGTATTTAGAGTGTTGTATTTGATCTTGTCTTAGAAGAGCCGACTTCTAAAAACACTCGAAAGGCAAAGCACTAAGTACAAAGCACTAAGTACAAAGCACAAAGTCCAAAGTTCAAAGTTCAAAGTACTCTAAGTCGAAATGTATGGCAGATAAGAATGGGCTGATAAGTGGGAGCGAGCCGCCAATTGCGGGGGAGGCTTCAACTCAAAACCCGGGGTTTATTGTAATGCCCCCGACGAGGTAAGCAATTTCACCGGAGTTTGACTGGAGCCGTAGGCTGTAGTCTCCCGGTGGCGCATTTGCCGCCACAGTCACTTCAAAACTAATAACTGGAGTAGAACTGTTGAACTGTTGCAGCGTAAGACTTGCCGGGTCGACTGTAATAAAGGGAGAGCTGATCAAAAGACCGCTGCCCGGAACCTGGTCCACCGCTTCACCTGCGACGTAGAGTGTGAACTTAGTGCCCGCCCTTGTGGGTATCGGAACAGTTGAGAGCTCACCGTTCATTCCGAAGAACCGAGGGTTCAGACCGGGTGGCGAATTTTGCGGCGGCACAAGAACATAATTGAGCGTGGTCGTCTTGTCTGGTGCGACTCGTAATCGACTCTTAATTTCTACGCTGCGAAAAGCTCGCTGCCGGACACGCGGTTCGTGCTCGCCTGTGGACCCGTCAGTACTCCCGTCGCGATACTCCGCCATGGCCCGATAACTGCCAGGTGGAATGCCGTTAATACTGAACTTTCCGCTTGATGTGGTGAGACTACTTGCGATTACACGACCTGTAGGCAAGTCTTCGATCCAAACGTGCGCGTTAACAGCCGGTAAAAGACTTGCGCCGTTACTGTTCAAAATTCTTCCATCGACAGAGCCGAGCTTCTCTCGCGAGCCATAGAGGCTGCGAACGGCTGCCATGTCACTCTCGCTGAGCGTACGCTCGCTGAGAGCCGGCAGGCCGTAAGTACCGTTTAGTCCCTGTGCTGCCTGCATTGTTGAGGCTATGACATTCGAATGACTTAATCCGAGGAGATGTCCAATTTCATGGGCAAGCGTTGATTCAAGATCGTAGGTACCCGGCGTCCCGTCGGTCGAAAACTGAAGAAGTGCGCCATCCTCCGAATAGGGAATGGGATTAATTGCAATGTCTACTTCGCCTATCTCTCCAGTTTCCGGATTGTAAAAGAGGCGCGTGCGTGCCGTGTTGTTTCCTTCACCAAAAACGGCAAGGTTTTCTGCTGTCGACGCAATAGTGATCAGATTGATGCCGTCGCCACCACTGGTCGGACTAATTGATTGAGCCCTGGAAGGAACTTCTACAAACGTAACATTTGCAGCTGTCGACCAGCTCTCAAGCGCCCGTCGAACGGCGCCGGCTACGTCACTTTCCGGCTTGAGAGCCGGCGAGGGTAAAAAAAGCGATGTTGAAAGAGCTACCTGGATTGGCTTAGCCGGCCATTTCATTTGTGGTTCTTGAGAACTGCCCGGCGGCTCAAAACCGGTTAGCTCATAAGGAGATGGCTGGCCGGACACAACAAAGGCCAGCATTGCCAAAAACGCCAGTAGGGGATTGGGACGTCGCATTACAGGGAACCGAGAATGAACAGTGAGCTGATGCGCCCTGGGAAAAGCTGTAGGCGATCAATTAGGAACAGGGAGACGCTCCCTCTAGCTGATAGTAACATTTCCGGGGTGCTTGTCCCAAAAAAGCGAACGGTAGTGTGGGGTAAGGTTCAGTTTGCTGGATTGAACATGCATGTCTTTGCGTTTCTTTGCGGTTTCTTTGCGTCCTCTGCGGTAAAACAAGCAGCGGAACCGCAAAGCGCGCAAAGTAGGCGCAAAGAGTCGCAAAGACAAACTGCGCCAGTACCGAAAGTTTGTGTGGTCAGGTTCCAACGCCGGCCAGTAACAAAAGAAAACCCGCACGGTTAACGCGCGGGTTAGGAAAAGCGCTTAAAGCGGCTCGACTAGGGAATGATCGTTATGCGCGGTGCGGTGGTAGCCTCTCTACTCGAGAATGTTCCACCACCTTTTGTGACCGTCACAATTAACGGATAATCCCCGGGTGTCAGCGTTGAAGGCAAAGTTATTGTGATCAGATCGTTGCCAAAGAACCCGGTATTCCGCCGTACTGAAGTAGGGGTGATGTCAGTGGTGCCAATAGTTACTTTTGCCTCGCTGGCAATAACACCGCGAACTCCCGTCAACCAAATCTCAAGGACAGTGGGCACGAGCGTTCCCGTGCTATCCGCGGACATGACCTTGAAGGGTCCGGTTATGCAACCCGATGCCGCAGTATTTGTGACATTACAGACCATGGCGATACCGCCGGCGGCGTTGGTAGATGTAAAGATGTCGGGCTGTGAGGCGACTATCTGTACGAAGCCGCGGAAAACTGTTCCATTGTTATTAACCACCACAGTCGCGACGCCAGCCGGTACACCGATAGGCACTACAAAATTAATCCCCTCCGACGCTGAATCTCCCACAAAATAAAGACCGGCGGCCGCGCCATTCACGGATACCGATACGCCATTGAGCTCGATCGGAAGTATGGGACTGTGCGCTGTTTCTGAAGGACTACCACCGGTACTCTTATCTGGCGAAGGACCGAGGGCCACCGTCGATCTAACAATGCTCAACTCACCCTGCGCGAGTCCGATTGCGATAGTGCCTGGTGCCGGTGTCGGAGTCGGTGCAGGTGTCGGGCTTGCGGAAGGAGTCGCTGTTGCGACGGGAAAGTTGCTTGCGCCGGTAAAGAAAGACAGCGCCGCGGTTGAGTCCGAAGTTACATCCGGAGTTAACAGGTAAAACACTTCAACCGAGTTATCACTATTGCCGCCGCCGAGCTCTGCTCCCCCAAGGCTAAAGGCTATCCTCTTGAGTGTACTGCTCGCTGATGCTCGCAGGCCGCCAGACGCTGGATTTTTTGTAATCCGTCTGAACGTGCGTGCAGGCGATGATGAGACCTGGGTCGCAAAGAGCTGAGGCACGCGCGGTGGGTTTAAGCCGGTGGTGTCCTGGTCCACTGCCGGAAATGTTCCGTCGGCTTTGAAATTTAGTGCTGAAGCAAAGACGACTGTGCCGGGCGCCAACGACGTGGGATCATAATCCGTGAACGTGGGAAAGCGGATGATATCACCTGGAGAAACTAGTCCGCGCGGGCCAGCTTGACTAAAAGCGCCGCTTGAAACAGTAGAAACAAACACTGCCATAAACCCTATGTTTGTCGCGCTGTTAGCCGTAGGATTTTCCGCTCTCGACTCGTAAGTAACGAACGCCCCATCGCGGCTTAGGCGGCGCCCCGGGCTGAGCAAGTTTACAGTCGCGCCGGTATTGCTTCCGGTCGTTTCGGCTTTCGTTTTGGTGATTTGACGAATATTGCCAATACCTGAGCCGGTGAAGTCCGCGACGTAAATTTCCGCGTTTCCATGAGTCGCACCATCATCGTTGTTGTTACCTGCCAGATCGGCCGTAGAGATAAAAGCAACCGTGCCTCCGCTAGCAGAAAGAGAAGGGTTTTGTTGGAACCGAGAAAAGGTTTTTGCACCAACGGTATGGTTTTGAGTGTTTGTTGCTTGAGTGTAGGTGTTTGTTCCCGGAGCAAATCCGCCGGTCGATCGACAAAAGAAAAGTTCGGGATTGGCGTCCGCATTGCCGGGTGATGGAACTAAATCGCGCGTTGAAATAAACGCCAGAGTAATACCATCATCGCTAATTGCTGCTTCGCGATTGTCGTCGACCACGTCTGGAGGATTAATTCCCGTCCGCAGCGTACGGCTGGTAGGGGTAATTGTAATTCTCTGGAATGTACCACCAGCCAGATTTACGAAAGGCTGATCATCACCACTTGAAAGATTTACGTCTGAGACTGGCGGCAACCGGTAGATCCAAATTTCCTGGTTACCGTCGACAGCGGCGGAGCCCGCAGCGTCTACCGGATCCAAAGTTGAAGGATTCGGAGCATTAGAACTGAAGACGATCGTATAAATGCGCGTTCCTGCTACGAGCGGCGGCTCTAAACTAATCATGGGGTGATTATTACTAATCTCAATTTGTGTTTGAGCAGGATCAGCGGGTGTGGGATTCGGCGTTGGGCTGGGACTTGGAGTCGGTGTCGGACTAGCTGGCGGCTTTGGAACGTTAATGGTATTGGTCAACTGAAAAATTCGTCGCTGCGCATAGTCAGCCAGATAAATTTCTCGATTACCATCAGCGTTCTTCCGGCTCTGGGTATCCAGGTCTCCATTCGATTCAAACACCACAAAGCGCCCATTGGCGGTAATATCGCCGGCGAAAGAGCTGAACCCGGCAGGACTCGAGGTCAACTGAACCACGAATGGATCGGGAGTGGCGCTGGGTGTCTGTCCCAGCGCGTAAGAAAATGCGCCAAAGGCGGCGACCAGCGCAGCAATGGCGCACAGAGAGCTGAAAACTTGCTTCACAGAATCCTCCGAAATAAAGACGCAGATACGAGCAGATTAGATGCCCTCGGGGAGCGAGCAGCAGCAATGCGCGGGCGAAAAAAGACTATATCGTCATCACCCAGCATCAAAAGAACCCACATTTTACGCAGAGATCAGTTTAATCGCAAGCATTCAGAAAACGAGCTAGTGGCCTTATTTGAAGCCGTGCACGCCGGGGCAGTAGCCCGACTGTTAAGGAGGGCTCTAATGGTTCAAATCGAAGCCCTCCTTAACGGTCGGGCTACTGCCCCGACGATGCAACCCAATAGCTGGTAAAACTACCGAAAATTTACTTCAGGACGACCCGCATCCATTGAGCGATAATATTCTCCCACCCCAACACACTGTTTACGTATTCGGCCGCGTTAGCTGAAATTGCCCCCCTCAAATTCCTATCTGCCAGCAGCGTGCTGATATATGCGTACAGAACCTCTTCCTGGTTTTCATCATGAGTCAGTTTCCAACATACCTTGTCAGGAAACTCACGATATTGATTGATATCGCTGACGATCGTCGGCTTTGCGGCCGAGAGCGCCTGCATCAAAGTGAGGGAGGCTTCGCCCATCGAAGGGTTTCTTAAATTGATTATGATGTCCGAGACAAAGATAGCGCTGAAATAGTCCATTTCATTTTGATAGCCGGTGAAAATGATGTCGTGGCTATATTTGCCCGACCTTATGTCCGACTCTAAAGTTTTGACTTCCGGGGATGGTTCGCCGGCAAATACCATTTTCACCGGATATCCATCATCAATCAGTTTCTTAACAACATCTATTTGCAGCTTGGGCAATTTGTTGCTGTTGACGAACCCTAAACAGGTTATGACGAACTGACTGTTCTTGATGAGAAACTTTTTCTTAAACTCATTAATATCTGCTTGCGTAGGCCGGTAATTGAGTTTTGCAAACATTGGAATAACTTCGATGTGATCACTTTGAGCAAACTGCTCTTTGACCCATCGATGATGAACTATAACTTTTTTGCTTCTTCTGACCACCGCGTGTGACATCGGTGACTTGGCGGCATCCGGGATTACCCGCTGGATTAACGCGTGAAGCCTGGCACCGTGGCCATTGGGTAAAGCCTGTCGATACAACTCGTTATTCTCGCGGAAGAAGGCGTCACGCATGAAGGCGCTAAGATTGTAATCATGTAGAACCACAGTGCCTGGGAAATTCCATGAAAGTTCATATATATTTTTGTGGAAACTGCTGTTGTTCCCAAGGTGATAGATCACCTCATCGTAACTTTTATGTCGACCTGCGAAGCCCGATATCGGGTAAACATCGAATTCGTTCTTGAGTTCCGCGACAGGTGGCTGATTGTCATAATAGAGATCAATATCGAAGTGGGAATTGAGCGCTCTCACAAGCCAATAACTATAATTGGCAATGCCGCTTCGCTGGGGAGGAAGTGGCGAGAGCCAGGCCAATTTGCGTAATGAAGGCCGTATTGTGCTTGCCATATAGGCTTCTAAGAATGACCGAATCTGGACCGGTACTCTCCAGAGTAAATGAATCCCTTAATCACGGCAGTCTCCCCGTTTGATTTAGTCCTTAAAATTTGCAACCAATGATTGTAACCGTCCGGATCAGGATCACGCTTGAGGTAGTTAAAATAAGATATTGCAACGAGCGCCTCATTGTATTCACTCTTAGCAACTAAGAGACTATCCTTTACTTTCAACAATACCTCAGCGCGAGTCGCCTTTCCATTGTTGAGACTGTCAATGAGCGCCTTCTGCTCCGCCTTGTTTAGCGGCCTATAAGAGGTCTTGAGCAGTTTGTCTACATAGTCTGCATTGGTCAACGCTTCTGGATACTGATCGAGAAAGTCCTTCGTATGAGCCCATCTTCTGACAAAAGTTAATCTGGCCTCCTGACTATTCTGACCGAACTGAGCGATGTCATGTTCCCACTCAACATACTTCGGCATGCGGTTAAATGCCAGCTTGTATATGAGATAAATAAAGAGACTGGTTTCAACGAATTCATTTGAATGAAACCGATCTAAGGCACCAAGGACCCGATGGTCCGTGAGACAGTGCTGCTCTCCCTGACAACTGTTGATAAAAGCCACTAATGTATCTGACTCAGTCGGAGTCGGTTCGCGATAAGTCACATCTAAATACTGTTGTCGGACAAAGAAGAGCGCGTCATCGATTGGGTTCGGAGCTTCTGTGTGCGTATTAGGCTCAATCTTCGTAATAGCGTAGAGGTCACCGCTAGCTATCGCGTTATCGCCGCTTGTTGAATCTACGTAGCTATTGATGAATCTAATTCGCCCCCCAGCTATTCCGCGCGCCAAAACAGACTGAATGGCGTCCCGACTCTGAGTCGAAAGCAAGGAATTGTGCACAACCAGATAAGAAGCGGGAATTTTCTCAAGAAGGTCAATAAAACGATCAGGAATAGGCCGCGTCAAAGTTAATGACTCGATTTCCTGAACAATCGGAGGTGCGAAACTCGAACTTGCTGTAACGATGGGACGACCGTGATCGGCAGCACGAAGCATGTATCGGAAATATGCATAGTTGTCCCTTTCTGCCGGAAGCTCCACAATCCCACCTGACATTGGAGTCTCTTTCAAGTGTAGCGTAAGCGCATCAGGGTCAACCTCACCATGAAAAAATTCAATCGGGGCCACACGTTGTTCGAAGAGAATTAACATTGCGAGTGAGACTGGGACGAGAGCTCGCGGAACATGGGCTCGCCGACGCGCAATTGATTTTGCGACCTGCATTGCGCCTAAACCCGCAAGAATTGAGAGCCCTACGTAACAGATCATTGCCCAACGCACTGGAGTGCGCATGCTCTTAAAGAAAGGAACAAACTCAAACAGAATTCGGTGGAAAAAGAAATGCATTCCAAACGATCCGAGTAATCCAGTGACGCCCCAAATTAATCCAAGCCCAAAAGCGACTGAGTAAGGATTCGACCGGAAAGTCCCAACAATGTTTTTTTCGCGAATGATACGATGAATGATCTCCGGAAAGGCAACCAACAACCGAACGCAAATTGTCGTAATGGCAAAGATGAGAGGACGGATTGGTTGAGTGGATCTTAATAGTTCAAAACCAAATAATCGAAAGTGAATGCCGCCATAACCTATTGTCAAGAGGCTGGTCAACAGAAATGTAAAGGTGAGCACATCCAACAAAACGAGGAGTTTTCTGCGCGGAATATAAAGCCTGATCTTCGGCAACTTGAGGTTACGATCTTGTCGTGATACCGGTGTAACCAGAAGGAAGGCTGCCAAAGCCAGGAGCGGCGGTAGAAGCCCGGGAAACAGTGTTAATTCGTCGATCGTCGCGTTGCCACCGAGACCGTTCCAGAGCTTATTTCGTGGACTGACAGCGAGCCAATGAATGGGATAAGCGGAAAGATCCATTGCGTCTCCAGCACTCCGAGCGAAACCGTAAGCTTTAGAGACTTGATAATACGGAAACATGAAACAAAGAAGTGCGAGTACCGCCACGCCTAGTGCTACTCCTCCCCGTATCCAAAAAGCGCGATCACGTCCCGATCGGCACCACACTAAAAGAAAGGCAGCAGATAAACCAAACGGGAGCAGAGTCAAGATAAACCACGTAACGCAAGTCAATGCGTTCATTATGAAAGCGACACCAAGCCAAGTGGCACGCTGCCAACTCCGTTGTCGGGCAAAAAGAACAAGCGCCTCAATTAACAGTGGTATCCATCCGGCAAAGATAAGAGGTAGATGAGGAAGCCTTTGGAAATGATAAGGAAGGAATGCGAAGATTATCCCTGCCAGCCAAGCGCTACTCTTTGAACCGATGAGCGTTCGAGTCAAGCGGAACATGCCGTAGCCGGAGAAAGCATAGGCGATAAGTGTCGCTACGCTGAGAATTGTTACAGGACGAAATCCGAGTGCGTGAAGCGGAGAAAAAAGCAGAGCAATCCCATAGTCATTCTCGCTAAAGGCCAGCGTATTTTTGTAGGGGAAAAAGATCGTCGCATTGAAAAGGTTTAATGGGTCGTGAAAGGTTTGATGGGCACCCCACCAAAGCCAATACGCATGAGCGTAAGAATCGCCATGGTCAGCCACGGCATCGCGCAGGTGGAGGATCCAGGGCCATGTCATGATGGCGGTTAGTACTAAGAATCCCAGGAAAACAGTGGTTTCACCAAAAAAAGCGCGACGACTCATATAAAAATTCATTCAACAACTTTGATTTTAAATCTAATACTGCGGCGGGAAGTCCGCGCATTCAGTCGTTACTAAACCGACATTGATAGACAAAAAGCAAGGCTGTGATCAATTGCCCTCAACCGCTCGTTGCTTTTTTGTTCGTTCAACGTCGCTCACGCAATCAGCAAAACCCTGAAGCGTCATGAGGGCTGCTTTCTGCCACGAAAAGCCTTTAGAGTATTCATACCTTCTTTGTTTCGACTCATAATCGATCGGCGACTGCAAAGCCTGGTATAAACTATCAGCCATTTCCTCGACATCGTACGGATCAAAATAAGTCGCGAGTTCACCGCCAACTTCCGGAAGCGACGATGTGTTTGAACAGGCGACTGGAAGACCACACGCTAAGCCTTCCAATAAGGGTAGTCCAAATCCCTCATACAAGGACGGAAAAAAAAGACAACGCGCCTTTTGATATAACGTCACCAACGCTGCGTCATCCACGAAGCCGGTGAGCCGCACCTTCCCATTCAATCCTAAACTCTTCGCAAGGTTCAGCATGCCAGCCTTCGCGGCGCTGTCTAAACTGCATACGATCCACAACTGCGTCGCACGTATTGTTTCATCCGCTCCCGATCGCCTCTGTAATTTAGCGAAAGCTTCAACCGCCCGATCCATATTCTTTCGTGGATCGAAGCCGCCCGGATACAGCACGTAATCATTTTCAGCGGCAACTCTTGGGAACGGATAAGGGCGGAAAGAACTGCTGGCCGCAAGCGGCGTAACGACGTGCTTCTTGTCATTGACGGAGAGCGCTTCCATTAAATCAGACTGGGTATGCCGCGAGATATGTAGAAAAAGATCGTAGTCGCTCTCCAGTCTCTTTAGCTTGTTCTTATAAGCACGGATCGCGGAAGACGACCAGTGTTTCGCGTACTGTTCTTCCATCACCAAAATCACCAGGTCAAAGATTGTCACCGCGAATTTGCAGGCCATAGCTGAGCGAGATGGCAGGAACACATTGTCCATTAAAGCGTTAGGACACCAATAAAGATTTATCCCCAGCCGCTCAATGTCATTGTGCAACGTGTTCGAATAAAGGTCCGAGAGATATTGCCTGTTGGTTCGCCTATGGCCGCGAATGTCATAAGCCTCGTTGTCAATAACCCGTAGTTTCTCCCGAGCCCACGGCGACAGGCTTTCGAGAGGGGCGCCGCGTGACGTGTTGATGTAGAAGTCATTCGCAAAGTCGCTCTCCAGGATGTGTTCGATGCTGTTCTTAAAGTATGTGCCAATTCCCCTGTTAATTTCGGGGGTAAGGAGCGTTTGGCCGTCTATCAGGATCTTCATTTTTAGATTGGGCTATGCAGCGGGGGGACGAGCGCTTATGGCGAGCACAAGGACATCAGCATGTTCAGGACGCAACAGAAAATTGCTCAGTTTGGCGGTCCTCTCGAAACTCGCTAAGGTATCTTCCCAGCACTGCATCGAAGGAGAATGCACGCGAACAATACTGCTGCCCGTTTGCAGCGAGTTTGTTGCGAACAGCGTCGTGGTCTTCAAGATACTTTAGAGCCAGACCAAACTCCTCACTGTTTGCCACGTACAAACCGCCGTTGGATCTTCTTACATGATCCGTCGTTACTCCGCACTTTGCCGAAACTACACTGGGAACCCCCAACAGCCAGCCTTCCATTAGGACGATCGAGAAACTCTCATTCTCGGAAAGGTTAACAACTCCCTTCGAATGCCTGATGAGGTTTTGTTTCCTAGCTTCTGAGACAAAGCCAAAGTCGATGAAATGGTCGCTTACCGGCACCAGTGATCTGTCGCCTCCACCGATGAAAACCAGTTTGGTGGACTGGCGAAACTTGTGCACGTAGCCCTGGAACCACTGGCAAAGCAGAGGAACGTTCTTCCCCACCTCTTTGCGCCCGGCGTAAACAAAGTAGCTTTCGGGTAATTGCTCCGGGATGACGTTCTGTTCGTCAGTCGAGACCGGCAATTCGACGCCAACACCGGCGACCACGCTTTCAACGATTCGCCGGCCCACCCGCTTTCCATAGTGTTTAATCGCCATCTGCTTTTCCTCGGTGGAGTTAAAGAAGATCCTTTTAGCATTGCGCAGCAGCGTTTCAGTAGTGCGCCAGTAAAACTGAGATTCATCGTGAAAGCATGGAGTAACTGAGATTTTGCCTGGGTACCGGCTTACTACGGAATGAGTGAGGCCGTGGAAATACGGCAAGGCGACGATTTCGTAGTGGCCGTCAACATATTCCTCCAGGGCTTCGACCAAACAACTACTATTAATGCCGTAATCGAAAAAGTCCTGCTCATCCCGCGCGGTTAATGTTGCGCCGCGATTTAGTTTGTTAATTACCGCTTGATAGCGTGATTGGCCCTTGCCCGTTGCAAATCTACGTGTCTCTATTCCTTCAACGTCATAAACACCCGGGTCGTAATGATCTGTCCACCAGCTATCGTAAGGCGACAAAGAACAGGTCGTAAATACCATCGTCGTAACGCCGCGTTTATTGAACTCGCGAGCCATCCCTCTCGCGAGACGTTCAGCACCGCCAGCGAAATGTCCAAACCACGGAGTAACAATGATTATTGTCTTATTAAACATCGCGCAGCGAAGAAGGCGACGACCGGGAATCAGACCTTCCAGCCAATAATCCCGTAGTCGGGGGCACTATAGAAGTATTCGTTAAAGCGCTTGATGATTTCGGTCTCGCCTTCAATTTTAGCTGCATCCCACGGACGAAGCTTCATCACCTTTATGCGACCCAAGCCTCGCGACTCCAGCAGAAACTGGAGTGTCTGACTGGGAATGGGATTCCGGTGGGTTGGGTCCGCGTAAAAGCTGCAACTCCCGACAACGAAGTTTTCCGGATTAGGTGTTTCGAGAATGAGCAGGCCACCAGACCGCAACGTGCGAACTATCTCATCCAATAACTTAATAAGGACTTCAAACGGCAAATGTTCCACGAGATGAAAACTTGTGACGGCATTAAGACTGTTATCGGGCAGACTGCGCAGATAGGTAATGGCATCTTCTTCCACTACATCCAAACCGCGTTGCCGGCACTGGTCAACGAAAACGCGGTTATGGTCCACGCCGCGACCACTCAGGCCTTCGCTCTGTAATATCTCCAGCCACTCGCCTCTTCCGCTGCCTACATCCAGAACACCATCAGCCACTTTCGCGTCCTTGAGAAGTGGAAGGTAGACACGTAACCGGTTCTTAATCTCCTCGCGCTCGCCACGAAATTGATCTTCAAATGACGCATAGAGCGCGTCCAAAAGATGATCTTCTTCAGTCGCCATCTGTCGTGAGAGCGATTGATCGACGGTGCCAGGTGAAAATTTGCGCGCCGCTTCAAGCAACAATGCGAGCCGGCGCTCCTGCATCACCAGCTCGGTCTGCGTCTCTTGTTGGCGGCGAATAAGCTGCTGAATTTGCTGTTCCGCCTGTTTTGCGAGCTGTTGTTGCTCCTTAAGCAGCTCCTGTTTCTGTTGTTCTTGCTCGGCCACGTGCTGCGTCAACTGTTGCTGTTGACGAAGGAGTTCCTGTCGTTGTTCTGACAACTGTTGCATCAACCGCTGAGTCTCCTGTTGTTGGTTGGCCACCTTCTCCGCGCCGGCTACAGTTTGAGCTGAGACTTGTGCCAAAGATTCAGCCAACTCTTCATTGACCTGGTTACTATGGTCAACAATTCTTTGTTGCTGGGCGGACAGATAGAATTCGGATTCCCTCTGATTTCGCAGTAAGAGTGGCAACCGTAAGACTGCAATCATCAATTGAATCAAGTAGCCGACAACCGGCAGGCGTCCAAGGCGTCTGATTGCAGCGGGTGCCGCCAGGCCGTCCAACTTCACCTTTGCTCGCTGACCCTCCGGTGAAAAGTGTAGGCTGGCCAGGATATCGACTTTGTTAAGACGGCCGCTAGCCAGATTATCGAGACAAGCTGCCCAGCCCTGGGCGTCTGGCTCTCGCCTTAACAGTGCACGATAAGCATTTCGCACAAAATCCCCGCCGTGATACTTCAAGAGATCATTCACGTGATACCGATTATCGTGCCGGAGCTGAAACTCGGGTTGCAGATTTAGCGGAGAAGAATCGATTTGCGGATGCGGCTTTGATTCGCCAGTCGGCGCGAAACGACTTAGCGAAGGGTAAAGCTTTTCGACCGCCTGCTGCTGCCGGGATACGGTATCCCGTATTTCGTGCATCAACCGGTCAACATCGATTTCGGAGTGGGTTGGTTCCATGTTCATTTGCACTTCTGCGAGAGACGCCACAGCAGCGGCTTTCATAGAAGTGTGCTGATTAAACTATCGCGGTCGATGAATTCTAACTTACGAGCAGCGCAAAGCGGTAAGTCAGCCGGGCGGTAGCCAGACCGTTGACTATGGTAAGCGTCTCCGCCCGTTGCACAGGACCAAAGGCTCCGCCTGCCGGGTAAGCTTAGGTGCAGGGAATCGGCCGTGACAATCGGAGAGGGCGGACGACCAGCGAAACAAGTAATCCAAAAGAAAAGCGCGACTCTAACCGGAGATCCTCTCCAGTCACAGTCGCGCTCTAATGAGATCTGCGATTCGGTTTAGTAACCGATTAGCCGTCCACTACGGCACGATCCCGAGTGTACCCATGTTGCTTGTTGCACCGCGCAAGGTGACGGTTAAAGGCAGATCACCTGCGGGCAGACCATCCGGAAGTCTAACAACAATGTAAGAATACTGCGTGAGTCCCGAAACCGTCCCCACGTTTTCTATGGGCAGTGGAATCCCCTGTGCGTTCACTGAGAGAATTGACAGGTTTTCGCCCTGCTCTAGTCCGAGGTTAGAAGTAAAGATTATCACCCGGGTGTGGCGATCGGCGCTGAAGTTAAAAGGATTAATAATGGAAAAGGGACCCCGCACACGTGTTACTGACTCGAGCGCCGCGGCCTTTGTCGTACCCTCTTCCATCAGCAAAGCGGGCTGTGGCTCGGTGCAATTGCTTTGCGTCCAGTTCAGAACGATGTTTCCTCTCTCATTGTCCCATCCGTCAACCGCGATTTTATAGAGCGTGCCGGCGCTGGCATTGAAAGTTACGGTGCTGGTCCTAATGTTGCCCGGATCTACATCATCGTTCTTCACGACGGCCGTTGCGTCTAGACCATTCATGGTGGTTCCAGTGTAAACAGCGAGCAGCGTGTCATAGTCGCTGCCGGAGGTAGTCATGGTTACGCTTGCGGTGCTGGGCGCTTGCCACTGATACCAGACCGAACCGCCGCCCAGATCACCGTCTGGCGAGTGGCTCGGCTCGCCCGTCTCTTTGTTCGCTGCGAAGTTATGGCCCGTCACGCTGCTCGTGCAGCCGGTGATCGTTCGGGCGTTAGCAAAGTTGTCATTGGCAGCCGGTGTAGGAGTAGGGGTCGGTGGCGGTGGCGGTGGCGGTTGCGGGCAGCCCGCGCACCATCCGATGTCTTTCATCAAAGAGAATGTCAAATCCTGGGGGGTAGTGACGCTATGAGTAAGGTTGTCGTTGATGATCGGCTCCATTAACTGGTTGGGTGTGGCTAGCTTGTCCCAGTGGGAAACCGAAGAACCTCCTTCGCGCGGATTGGGAGTGTACAGCAGCGGGCGGCCGGACGGATCTTTTCCATTACTTAGTACTGTGGCAGCATTACTCACTACCTGTGGGCCATTCCATCCGAGTTGGCGAAAGTTTATGGCCGAAGCTACGCGTTCGGCATCATTCATTTGATCCCACGTCTTACCTGTGGTGTTATCAAAAAGAAATCTGTCATAAATGGATGGAAACAAGTTAGGTGCAGTACCGGCTTGCTGACCGTCGTCGGTCTTGGTGAAAGTTTGGAATCCAAGCCCGTGGCCGAACTCGTGCAAGAGCACGGCTACAAAATCGACACCGTTAGGGCCCTCATTGGCATCGAGTCCGTAATACCAGTGAAGGGTCTCCATGCAGCCAGTGGTGCCAACCTTGAGATTGAACGTCGCATTTATCTCAGCCGGGGCGCCATTTAAGTCTGAGTTCCTTAACGCGTTGGCCAGAGCATTCCCATACCACGTGCCGGGAACGGCGCCGGGAAAATCTCGCCAAATGTTGCCGTTATTTCCAGCAGAGCCTAACGGACCGCGGTCGGGCAAACATCCGGGCAGCGCAGCCCAACTCGCTCGGATCGTGATGATTGGACCGCTTGTGAGGGTCGAACCCCAGATGCTGGCGGCAAACTCAAAAGCTCTTAGTCGTTGATCGCCGACTGTAGTGCCGGGGTTATTGCCAACGGGCGTTGCCGGAGTCGGATCGTTGAAACCGACACCGGCCGCGTCGTTGTTCTGGATAACAATCGTGGCAGTCCCGAAAGCGGTCGAAGAAGCGATAAGGCCCACGATCAAAGTGAGCAACAGAATGGGGATTTTGGAAAGAAGGGGCCTCATAATTTAGTTCCGGTTTGGCGAGGGTTTGCGACGCTGGCTTCCATCTGGCTGGTTCTCAATTAGTTTAGGATCGATTCCGAAGAATGCGCCCGCCGCCTTGGGGTTATCAACACAGGATTGGGACACCGTGCCATCCTTGTTTACCCTGGCCACAGTCACATTCTGAAAACGGCCCTCAAGGTCCATGGACACTGTTCCGTCGGCGTGCTGAACCTGGACCAGCCCCTCGGAAGATTGGTTGATCAACTTCTTTAGACCAGCTGCCATTTTCTGGGCCTCCTCGGGAGTCAGCTCTTTCATCCGCCCGGTCTGGGGATCAACCTGAACGTCCTGGCCGGCCACTTTTACCGTCACGAAATTCTTGTCAGCCTTGTCAGCATTATTGGCCACGAGAGATCTCCTCTCTTGATTGTTCGCTGCTTCGCCCTTGACCGTCTGCCTGGAAATTACTGTTACTGCGCCTATGGCGATAATGGCCGTGGCCACAATCACAGTAGTGACTGATAAGCGAAATCTCCGGGGCGGGTTCTTCGTTCTTTTCACAGGTTTTCTCACAACGTTCTCCTCTTGCTCTTTAGCTCTGACTTGGAAGCTGCCGACGGGTTAACCGTATTGCGGGCTTTCGGGAGGCGCGCAGTGTACGGCGGGGTAAAGTTGACAATCAAAACTCCAGAAGCCTTAAAACACTAGAATCCGGATCCGGTGGCGCCTGAGCTGGCAGTCCTAGTCGAGAGTATAACAATTTCCTGCTTGCTTACCAGCGAAACGATGAATAATTGGCGGACATCCGAGGCCAGGCCTTTAGTGGCTTAATTTAGCGGAAACGTTGCCCGATTTGAGCCGTCCGGAGGTGCCTTTTTCTGTCAGCTGCGAAGCTGAAAACAAAATACAGGCAGGTCGGGACTGGTAACCCAGAGAATCAACATATTCGACATTCTCACAAGCCCTTCCTTATCATACGCAGTATGACCATCGCCTTACGCGTCGAGGGTGTATCGAAGCAGTATCGAATCTACGAGCGACCAGCGGATCGCTTGAAGGAATCGCTGACGCGTGGACGGTGGAAGCAGCACCGGGAATTTTGGGCGCTCCGCGACATCTCTTTCGAAGTAGAAAAGGGCACTACGACCGGCATCATCGGCCCTAACGGGTGCGGTAAATCAACGTTGCTACAAATCGTTGCCGGCACGCTCGATCCCACACACGGCTGCGTATGGCACGAAGGCCGCGTCGCCGCGCTGTTGGAACTCGGCTCGGGTTTCAACCCCGAGTTCACGGGCATCGAGAATGTTTTTATGAGCGCGACGATAATGGGATTTTCGCGCGCTGAAACTGAAGCGATGCTGCCCGAGATCGAGCGCTTCGCGGAGATTGGCCAGTTCTTTTATCAACCCGTTAAGACATACTCGACCGGCATGTACATTCGCCTCGCTTTCGCAACGGCGATCAGTGCGCTGCCGGAAATTTTGATTGTCGATGAAGCTCTCGCCGTAGGCGATGCCGTCTTTCAACACCGCTGCATGCGCCGCATCAGGGAGATGCAGGAAAGCGGTACAACCATTCTCCTGGTTTCACACGACCCCAGCGCTATTCGCGCCCTTTGCTCTACTGCTGTTTTGCTTCACGCCGGATCAGTGGTGGCAATAGGCAAGCCTACCGATGTTCTCAACCGTTATCAGAAAATGATCATGGCTCGCGAAAACGCCTACGAAGCAGCGGAACCGGTCACGGCTGAAGCCGCAAGAGTCAGCGCAGACTGTGAAAGCGCCCCGCCGGTTTCTTACGTTTACCGCCACGGCGATAGAAGCGCGGAAATCATCAGTGTCGAATTGCTCGACGCAGCCCATCACCACATAGAACTTGTTGAAACAGGTGACGCGGTGTTGGTGCGGCTGCGTGTGCGCTTCAACGCAGGTTCAGAAGCGCCGGTCTTTGGTTTTCTCTTGCGCAACCGTCACGGCATTCATCTCTACGGTACCAATACTGAACTTCAACAAGCTGACATTGGCCCGGTAAGACGTGGTGAGATTATTGAAGTAAGCTTTTTCTTCCATTGTTGGTTAGCGCCTGACAGCTATTCGGCGACTGTCGCAGTGCATAGCCGCGATGGTATAAGCTTTGATTGGCTGGACGGCGTGCTGTTCTTTCGCGTGATGAGCTCAGTGGCAATGGAAGGCGTAACTAACCTCAACGCCAGTGCTAAGGCGCGACAGATCGGAATTCGTGCAAGTTAAATTGAAACCCGAAACCTTGAAGGCGTGAGCGCGGATTTTGTGACTAGGAAGACTGATTAGTTGCTAATAATGGAGCGGCTGCCGAAACACTTCGTGGTTGATGCCGCTGTTTTTACAGACAGCCCGGCAGAATCTAAGCTGTTCAAAAGAATTGAGGCTGTCCATCCAATAGATGACCAGCCTCAAACGCCAAAGAGTCGTGTCCTTTAGAACCTGTTAATGTACTCGGGCGACTCTATAAAGCCTTGAACCATTATGTTCTGAATGTGGGCCGGGTTGATCCTCGGATCATTGAAGCGGCTGTTATGGAAAATAAAACCACATTGAGACGGGTCAGGACTTCCATGACAGTCTTCGGGGTCGCGGCGCAGATAACCGAAGTATTCCATTGTTACATATGCCTGCTGGTAGTACTTAGCGTCGATTTCCGGACTCTCCGCAAACTCGCGTAAAACTTTCGCGCGTGACTTGCCGCCGTTCAATTCAGAAACCCAATTTTGATTCGATACCGTCACGCCGGCAGTGTTAAAGAGAGCCTGCACAAACTGTGCATTAGACATTGTCGGGGAATCTGGATACTTAGCTTGAATTTCAGGCCGCTGCAGCCAGGCAACAGCGAGGGCGTCCTTTTTCGCGTTGGTGAGTACAGGATCGTCGTTAGGCGTTGAAATGCTTTGCAAGTCCCTCAGAAACTCTGGGTAGTGTGGGCGATCAATCTTGGTGGAGTCGCCCAACTCCGCGGGCGTTACCGGTCTTTGGCCCAGGGATCCCATGTATAGGTAGAGCACGTAGTTGCCTTTGCGTTGAAACTCAGGTGAACGAAAGAAATTGGCCGACTCGATACCACGTATGACCTTAATGCACTCGGTATTGGTGGGCGTACATGGCGGAGTATTTAAATAATTATTTATGAGGTCCAAGTAGTACTTCAGCGAGTCGTCTGCGGTCCCGAAAACCCCATCCAGACCTGGGTCCGGGAAACGCCTCAAAAAATCTATATACTGCTGCTGAATAAAGAAATCGTAGTCGGCAATCGTGATGGGCGTGTTGGTTCCGGGACGAAGTCGCAGCGGCTTTACTTTTATGTCTCCGTAAAAAAGTTCCGAGGGTAAACCGGGGGTTTCGGTGACAATCCTCAGTGTGGGAGGCGCTCCTTGACCGAGCACGTTGATAGCAACGAGGGTGGTGATAAAAAGTGTGGCCGCAAGCTTCTTCATAGGTTTACTCCTAAGTGTCGTTAGCTGGTAGTTCGTAGGCTAAGCGACCCGTTCTTACGTTGAAATGTACCTTCCGGGCGCGATCCTGTCAACAATGTTTGCCCCATTTTCCCGCTAAGATTCTCGCGGAAGCCCCGGGCTGATGTACTAATTACTTCCCTTTTCGCGGGCAAATCGTTCGCAGGCTTCGACGTAAACTTCGCGCATCAGGTTGGCCGCGTCATTCCAGGAAAACGTTTTCGCTCTTTTCAGTCCGGCCGAAGCCAGGTTTCGTCGCTTGTTTTCGTCAGCCAGGAGCTCGGTAATACTTTGGGCTAAACCAGCAACATCATCGGGCGCGACAAGTGACCCGGCGGGCTCTCCCACCTCCGTGATGCTGGGAATTCGACTGGCGATAACCGGCGCGCCACAAGCCATGGCTTCCAGCGGTGGCAATCCGAACCCTTCATAAATCGATGGGTAAACGAAGATGCGGCATGATGAATATAGCGCGCGCAGGTCGCTGTCTGAAATATAGCCGGTGAAGCGAACCCGCTCCCCCAAGCCCGAATCTCGCAGGCGCACCTGAATTTCATCACTTAGCCATCCCTCCTTACCGGCGACGACTAACTGCGGATGTTGGCCGGTCGCACGTATAACCTCGGCGTAGGCGTCGATTAAACTCAGCAGGTTTTTGCGTGGTTCGATCGTGCCTACGAAGAGCAGAAACTCATCCTCAACGCCGAGCCTTTTCCTTACTTCGACTGTCTGTTCCGCCGACTGTGGACTAAAGATGGATCGCGCCGCTGCTGGCACAGCGACTACTTTTTCGCGTGGCAGGCCAAAGTGGCCGATTACCTCATGCCTTATGCTCTCCGAATGCGTGACGATTAGCGTTGCCGTGCGGGCCATCAGCGGGAGACGGCGGCGCGCGCGCCACACGTGCCTGGTTTTATGCGTTTCGGGAAAGCGCAAGACAGATAGATCATGAATGGTCAGGACCGTGGGGCAGCCTTTCCAGAGCGGGATGTCATAGTTGGTGCCGTGAAAAAGAGATAGAGATTTTTCTTTGATGTAGCGCGGGAGTCCGACAGTCCACCACAGTCGATTAAGAGTATTGACTTTGACTTTCGTAGCGTGAAAATTCGGTGGAAGTGCTTCCTTCCGATTCTCGCTTTCTGTGAGTGAAAGAAAATTGTATGGCGAAATGACCTCGAATTGATCGTTGGGCGAAGCCAGTGCAAGACTTTTCGCTAACTCAAAAGTGTAGTGTCCGACACCGGTCTTGATCTCCCTAAGCGGAATGCCATCAATTCCTATCAGCATACAGGTTGACGATTGTACCGGAGCGCCACGTCGGCGTAGGAATTGTTAACGGCAATTTAGCGGAAACGTTGCCCGATTTGCTCCGTGCCAAAGGTGCCGATGCCGTTGAGCCGGAAACTGAAGACCACGCGGTTCTCTTGTCTGACTCCGACGTTGAAAGTGTAGTTCTGCGCAGTCACTGCGCAGCAGTCCCAACTGTAGCCAACTGTAACGGTGGAGCTAATGAGGGAATTCCCTGCCTGGCCTGGGCGATTTTGAAAATCAAAGAAAAATGACGCGCCGCCAAACAGTCCGCGTTCGCGGTCGCCTAAAAAGAGTGAAGGGCTCCATTGCGAGCCGCGCAGAGTGCCGGGTTCCTGGCCCCGGGCGTCAGCGAATTGAGCAAGGCCGGGAACAAGCTCAACAGCGCGCGTGTAGTAAAAACTTTGGAATGCCTGAATCAACGGCCGGTTGATTCCAAAGGTCGTGGACAGAGCTCTGAGACCTCCGCCGCGCGTGTCGAGGTCGGTACGAAGATCGACAAACACATCCGCACGCGGACGGTAGCGCGCTTCGATGTTAAGAGGCGAAAACCGCCTGGGAACGCCGCCGTAGCTGAAGCCCGAAAACGTGTTGATTGGATAAAACTGATTTCGTCGGCCGGGGACCAAAGCCCCGCCAAAAAAGCGGTCGAAGAAATATTTTCCCCGCACGGTGATGGTCAATGCTTCGTAGGGCTGTGTCGAGGTGGGGATTTTTTGTCCAGTTCGCGTTGCCCTGTCTGCCGCGCTGCTGACGTTCTCGGTCGAGCGACGTGTGAAGAACCGGTTTGCAACCCCAAACTCGATTTCATTTGTATCAGCGACGGCATCAACGTAATCAAACCTGATAATCCGATTGAAGTTATTAACTCCAGCAATTCGCCGGTATGTAATGTAGGGTTCGATCAGATGCCGGAAGAAAAAAGCTCCATCGCCGTGATGAAAATCTTTAGCAAGAGCGGGTGGTCGAAAGTCCAGTTCAAACTCGCCATATCCGCGGGTAATATTGCGGCCTAATATTGATCGGTTTGTTGGATCGATCGAGTTTGAGTAGAAGGTTGCTCGGCCGCCCGCTGTGGCAGTAAGGGACACGCCAAAAAAATAGAGCGGAATTTGCAGCCGGGGATGGAAGTCGAGTCGCTGAACGATCGAGGGGGACACAATCGGATCGCCGCCGGCGTCGCGCCTGAAGGCAATTAGATCTTCGACGGTCTCCTTTCGGCTGACGCCCTCGGCGCCGGACTCGAACGAAAAATAGACGGGAAGCTTTTTGAAAAAACTTAAGAGAGAGGCTCGCTTTTCGAACGAAACGCTGGGAAGCTCACGAATACGGATCCTCGAGTTGGGCAGAGACGTAACCTGCGAGCGCGCCAGAAAGTTGAAGCTGTAATCGTTGTAATCTCTGTTGACAAATATCTGGGAGCGCTCTTCCGGCGAGATCGCCTGTTGAATGCTGTCTGAGAAAACCTGGCGATAAGCGAGGTTTGAAGTCACGTTAACGTCCGCCGCGGCGATAAAGCCGTTTGGAAAATAGTGAACACCGTCAATATATAGACTTGAACCACCCTGATCCGGGTGCTCCGCATCTGCCTTGTGCCCCAGAACCCGATCTTTCACGATATAAAATCCCACGTTGAAAAATGAACGTGAATTAGCGCGCGTGCGCAGATCTGCTCCAAAGCCAATACCGCGTGACGTGTAAATATCATTTCTCACCGTAAAGTCGGCGGATCGCCCAAGTGTTTGATAGTAGCCGCTGGATAATCGAAAACCCTTCTTGCCGGAACCCCCAAAGGTTGGCGTCAAAAAACCTGATGCGCGATCGCGGTGCTTGATGGAAACCGAAGCATAGGGAAGATAAAAAATCGGCACTCCCTTCACGCGCAGATCGGGTGAATAAACGCGCACGCGATCCCCGGTCTTTATCTTCGCGCGCCTGGCATGGAAGCTCCATTTGGGCACGTCTTCATCGCAGGCGGTAATTTGCACGTTCGTGGCGATGATCGTATCCAGGCTGACTTTTTCCACGCGGTCTGCGGTGAAATATATCCTGGTCCCATCCTGCGTTCGATTGGTGAAGCCTGTGGAATCAAGAAAGAACCCGGTCTTAGTTCGGTAGTTCCATTCAGCTCTTGATCCGGTAATCCGCTGGTCGTCGCCCTGGTCAAATACAACGTTCCCTTCCGCTATTACTTTGTTGGTTGCGTCGTAGACCGTTACCTTGTCGGCCTGCAGACGGTAAGTTCCAATGCGCGCGTCTACGTTTCCTTCATAAAGAAAAACACGAGCTTCTTTCGGACCGGAAACGGTCTGCGTGCTTGCATCAACTTTGAGCAAATCAGTCGCTTCAACTACTTCACCCTTCCGGGTAGGTAGCCGGGGTCTGATTGGTTGATCCTGAGTTAACGGATTGACATTGGGCGTGTCGGTCATGGGGTTGGTGACCTTGCGATCGACCGGATTAGTTTGTTGCGCACTCGCGGTCTTCAAGCCTGCGCCTATGATGGCACTCGCGAGGGCAAACAGAATAAGAGTGACGATACAATTAGAACGAAAAGCAACGCGCAAAAGAAAGTGAAGACCTCCACCACGGTTGGGGGCGAGCGAGCACTACATCGAGTCTGTAATTAGAAGCACGCGCCTGTTTTTAAACCGCTGCGATGCTAACACGAAAAACCAGAAGGCGGTAAACAAGAGACATAAGCCGCAAAGGATGGCACAGAACCAATGGCGCTAATCAGTTTGTCTACCTGTTCGCGGCTCTGCCGTCCGATGTGCGGAAGGTCTTCGACCTTCCGGAAAGCCCCGGATCCTCCGGGGCTGCGCCCTCGTTTACGCTCCGGGATGTGAAGGATCTTTCGGATCGCAAACTACAGGGGCACAGCCCCAATGATTATTCTTCATTCACGGGAGGGCCAAGCCCTTCCGCACATCAGGCGGCAAAGCCGGAACCCACTGCTCACTCTTTCATTCCGCTCACTGCCCACTGCTCACTCTTTTCATTCCGCTCACTGCCCACTGCTCACTGCCCACTGCCCACTGCTCACCGCCCACTGCCCACTGCTCACCGCCCACTGCCCACTGCTCACTGCTCACTGCCCACTGCTCACTGCCCACTGCTCACTGCCCACTGCCCACTGCCCACTGCTATCATGCCTCCCGTGCCTGATAAGCTCCGATTAATGATCGTTGCTGGCGAGGCTTCGGGCGACGCTCACGCAGCAGCGCTCGTGAACGCCTTACGCAAGGCCCGGCCTGATGCGCACTTCGAATTCTTCGGAGCAACTGGACCGTTGCTGCGGGCCGCCGGCGTAGAATCGGTTGTCGCCTCAGATGATCTTTCGATAATGGGGCTCATGGAGATAGGACGAGCACTGCCGAAGTTTTGGCGCGCTTATAAACTGCTAAAACAGGCCGCGACTGAAAGCAAACCTGACGCTGTAATTCTGGTCGACTGGCCCGACTTTAATTTGAGGTTGGCCCATGTGCTTCACCGTCACGGTCTGAAAATCATTTATTACGTTAGTCCTCAACTATGGGCCTGGCGTTCTTCGCGGATACGAAGCATTCGCCGCGATGTGGATCTTCTGCTTTCCATACTTCCTTTCGAAAAGCAATGGTACCTGGAACGTGGCGTGGAGCACGTCGAGTTTGTGGGTCATCCACTCGCCGGCGAGGTTCACGCTCGCTATGATCGCGCGGAATTTTGCCGCCAGACCAAGCTCGACTCGTCCCTGCCGATCATTTCCCTTCTCCCAGGCAGCCGCCGCAAAGAAGTGGAGCGCATCCTGCCACCGATGCTGGAAGCAGCCGCGCTTATCTCTGCTCGGCGTCCAGACGTTCAATTCGTTATTGTCGTCGCGCCCAGCCGCTCATCGGATGAAGTTAGAGAGATTGTGCGTGCGCAGCGCGCAACGCCCTTGCCGCTGCCGTCCTGTCTGCACATCGTTTCCGGCCAATCCCGTGAAGCCCTGGTGGCTGCAGACGTGGCTGCGATTGCGAGCGGCACTGCTACGCTCGAAGCCGCATTACTGGAGACACCGATGGTGATCGTCTACAAGGAGTCGGGGATCAACTGGCACACGCTGGGACGTTTGATAACCACCGACCACTACGGACTTGTTAATCTGATAGCAGGCGAACGCGTGGCAACCGAACTAATGCAGGATGATTTGAACGGCGAGCGGTTAGCGAACGAGTTGCTCTTGTTACTCGATCAGAGACGAAACGAGCAGGCGCGTCAACGTTTGCGCGAGGTGGCCCATGAACTCGGTGAGGGTGGCGCTTCCCAGAGAGCCGCCGAGCGAATCATCGCTGCGCTACCACATCATCCGTAGAACTCAGGATGATTTTCCTGGCTGCTCCGTCTGGACCGTCACGGCTTTGCGTTGATGTGCCACACCGTTTAGAGAGGGCACTTGTGCCCCACCGCGCGAGGCGGACAAGTCCGCTTTCTAAACGGTGCGCGCTTATCAGATATCAGCTGGAAATCCCATCGAGACCCTAACTTTTCTTGAATTCTTCCAGTTGCTTTTTTAATTCTTTGATCTCATTACGCATTTGTCCAAGCCGCCCGAGATGCGCATTCATGCGTTTGTATTCATCGAGAGGTTGAATGGGGATTCCCCACCAAACACCTGGCCGAACAATTTTGCCGGGCAGGATTCCCGCTTTTGAACCGATCACGGCCCCTGTTTGCACGCGTATGTGATCGCCGAATCCAACCTGCCCGCCAATTACAACGTCATCTTCAATAATCACGCTGCCGCTAATTCCGGTTTGCGCAGCAATTACGACGCGCTGCCCAATATCGCAGTTATGGCCCACATGGACCAGATTATCAATCTTCGTCCCACGGCCTATTCGTGTTTGGCCCAGCGCAGCTCTATCTACGCAGGAGTGTGCTCCAAGCTCGACGTCGTCTTCAATGATCACTGTTCCCCTCTGCGGAAACTTGTGATAGCCCATGTCATCACGGACGTAGCCGAAGCCATCGGCCCCGATGCAAACGCCGGCATGCAGAATCACGCGATCGCCAATCGTTACATCGTCGTAAAGAATCACGCCAGGATGAAGCACGCAGTCGCGGCCCACTGTGACGTGATCGCCCACGACCACACCGGCCTCAATGCGTGTGCCGCCCACGATGCGCGTCCTCTCTCCGATCGCGACATGCGGGCCAACGAAAACAGTTAGATCGATATCGGCGTTATCGGCGACGACCGCGCTTGGATGAACAAAGGGCTCACGGCGTTTTTGAGGATGCAGGAGCCCGGAGACCATGGCGAATGCGAGCTTGGGTTTTGAAACTTCAATAAGCGCGGGCCTCAATGTTGATTGTGTGGCGGGGTCATTGACTGAGCAAACGAAATCCGTGGGCACAATCAGGCAAGCTGCCTGACTGGATCTTCCGGCTTCAAAAAACTTCTCATTCTCAATGTAAGCAATTTCACCCGTCCCCGCGTTATCAAGATTTGCCACTCGCTCTATTCGAATGCCCCCATCACCGATCAATCGGCCACCCACATGCGTGGCCAGCTCAGAAAGAGTCAATGAATTCTTCTCAGACATGCGATTAACGATAGAACTAGAGGCGGTTAGGCGTTTCGGAAACTGTGGCGGGGCCGATATTACACTTTTTCCTTCTTGCATAGTGAATCGCCGATGAGATCTGCAGCGGCGCAGAAGGACTGATGCAGTTTGCCCATCTGAATTGCGATTGCGGCGGTCCCATGAGGTCAGTACCACCACGCGGTAGAGAGTGTGTGAAAACTCAGCGATCCCAAAGGACGGCTCAAGCTCTGCCAATTTGCAGGTTAGGAACACCTTCCTAACCTGCAAATTACTCTGCGCCCTTTTTGGGTATTTTCATAAGAGTCTCGGTAGCGACCGGATCCAACCACTCAACCGCCTACTGCTGAGTTGCTTGCCGTCCGATGTGAGCAAGGGCCTCTAACCTTCCGTTAGGCGCTCCTCCAAAACAGACTTTTGGGCCTCTTCGACTAATACTTTGGCACAGTTGGATCCACTTCATTTGACCAGGCGGTGATGCCGCCCTTCAAGTTTATCAATCGTCCCTGAAATCCCGCCTGCTTCAAAGCCTGGATTGCCTTTGCGCTGCGCACTCCGGCTTTGCAGTGCATTACGGTTTCGCGCGACGGGTCGATTTCGTTCATTCGCGTCACGATCTGCCCTAAAGGAATCAGCGTGGTTCCAGGAATACGCGCGATCTCATATTCAAATGGCGTCGAATAGCAGGAGCCGATTTACGAGTAGGCCGTCGGCGCAGAGGATAATCTTAATCGTTTCGTTCGCTTGAATTGCTCCGACAATGCCGGGTAATACGCCTAACACGCCACCCTCGGCACAGGACGGAACGAGGCCCGGCGGCGGCGGCTCCGGATAAAGGCAGCGATAACATGCGCCGCGTCCATTCTGAGCGGCGGGCCAGAACACACTTGCCTGCCCCTCAAAGCGAAAGATAGAGCCATAGAC
>JBHEMV010000011.1:24910-51686 GCA_046262375.1 Pyrinomonadaceae bacterium | reverse complement strand
CTTTAGCTTGCTACGGTTGCCAAGACGCAAACTAAAGTTTGTACTCTGAACTGTTTGAGTGGACTCGAGACGTTTAGAGTACAAGCTTTAGCTTGCTACGGTTGCCAAGACGCAAACTAAAGTTTGTACTCTGAACTGTTTGAGTGGACTCGAGACGTTTAGAGTACAAGCTTTAGCTTGCTACGGTTGCCAAGACGCAAACTAAAGTTTGTACTCTGAACTGTTTGAGTGGACTCGAGACGTTTAGTACAAGCTTCGATGGATGCGCACTAACCGTTTCAACTGTAGTATCTCTCAGACCACCTCTGCTTGCGAAGCTTATCCTCGGTCCAATAGTTACGCAGCAACTGAATATCCGGCGCACCGCCGCGCTTTTCTTCGGCGGGCGAGACCACTGTAATTACGTCATAGCGATATGGAGCATTAAGGAGTCCAAACATACGTCGGTATGCCCGCGCGGCTCGAGCAATCTGGCGCTGCTTGCGGCGATCGACATTCACCTGAGGCCGTGCAAACCAGTCAGACATGCGCGACTTAACTTCGACAAAACAAAGCGTCTCACCTTCGTAAGCTACCAGATCAATTTCCACGTTGATGACGGCTCCTACTCTGTTTCGTCCGACTGGAATGACGAAGTTAGCAGCCACAATTCGGTAACCGAACTGCTCCAGGTAGGCGGCGGCCCACTCTTCACCGCGCTTGCCAAGCTCCAGGCGCGATGCCTGAGCAGCTTGAGGTGCCGAGGCGTTTTCACGTTGGGGAGGCTTCACGGCTGCAAAGGTATAACGGTCGGCAGCAAAACTCGCTCAGATTAGGCCACTCCCTGGAGTGCTGCGAGTTGTCGCAGCTTTTCAGCGTTGAATGGCTCTCAACCAAAAGCGGCGTCAAGGCGCCGCACTCCAAAGAGTGGCCTCCTCTGAACGAGACTACTCAAGACGGCGTTGTATTCCGCGCCCTCAGCGCTTGAAGGATTGTACGTTAACCCTATCCTGGCCCGTTGGGCCAGGCTGCTACATTTCGCGCCTTTGGCGCTTTATGCAAAGAATTTTTCTTATCTTTAGGTGGGATGCGAGAACGCGGTTGCAGTTAGACGTTGCTGCGTAAACCCAAAGGTGATGGACGGACGCATCGTTTAGAAAGCGGACTTGTCCGCCTCGCGCGGTGGGGCACAAGTGCCCTGTCTCAACGGACGCATCGTTTAGAAAGCGGACTTGTCCGCCTCGCGCGGTAGGGCACAAGTGCCCTGTCTAAACGGCGCACACCTTTGGGGCACAAGTGCCCTGTCTAAACGGCGCACACCTTTGGGGCACAAGTGCCCTGTCTAAACGGCGCACACCTTTGGGGCACAAGTGCCCTGTCTAAACGGCGCACACCATGTTCAGGTCTAAGCTGCCACGTGCAACACTTAAGCGTCTCGATCGTAGGCGACCTTTAGCCAGTGTTTGACTTCATCGTCGATGTCTTTGAGCGAGGTAATCTCGATGCGATGTGTGATGCGGTCCCTCTTTGCAAAGCCGCCCGTGTCGATCAAACGGCCTTTCGGTCTGGTATCCCCGAGAGCAAAGCCAAAGTCGATCCGTGTATGCGTCGTCGGTTTGATTTGAGCGAAGACGTGTTTGCGATAAAGCGGAACTATCGTCTGACATGGACAAGCCTTCGCGTCTTTGCCCACGCTGAGTCCAAGCTTCAACAATGCGTCGTAGAGTGGCCGCAGTCCTGCCTTAGAGCCGGAGAACATCGCTTCGACGTATCCTTCGGCGGCCTGAAGATACGTATCCGGATCGCCGACCTCGGAACCTTTACCCTCCGCGCGTTCGGCCAGCCACCAGGCGGAGTTAGTGCCAAGTCCGTGCTCCGTTTTTAACCACTCGCGTCGTTGCTTTTCGTCCCTGGGCCCCGCCTTCTTGATGTAACGAAGCCACTCGTCCAGCGAGCGACCGGTTTTTTCTTTCAGCTCAGCGATCCATTTCTGGGTCATGGCGACCCCGGGGTGAACGCCATAGATTGACTTCTTCTTTGGTTCGGTTGCTGACCTGGGCATAATCGCGTTCCTTTCGTGAAGAGAGTAGCTTAAGTCACTTCAAAACAGCTTCTCCGAAATTGCGGTTTAAGCAAAGTCGGCCTTTTCCAGGAATTTCGGTGGCCGACGCGCTCTCGTTGCCTGTTCAAAAGCGTATGCATATTTTATCAATTTGGGTTCATTCCAGGCTGCGCCAAAAAACGACATGCCTACCGGCAATCCAAAAATATATCCTGCCGGAACGGTTATGTGGGGATACCCGGCTACTGCCGAAGCTGAAGAATATCCGCCGCTGAAGTGGTCGCCGTTTATCCAGTCGGTGGGCCATGCGGGGCCACCTGTGGGAGCGATTAGTGCATCGAGACGATGCCTGGCAATTATGAAGTCGATTCCTTGTGTTCGGGAGAGAAGATGATTCCTTCGCAGAGCTTGAAGGTATTTTTTGTCAGTGAGCGGACCTTTAGCTTCGGCCTTCACAAAAAGATCCTGGCCAAAATAGGGCATCTCCTTTTCGCGATTTTTCTCGTTAAACTTTATGACATCTTTCAGTGAATGAACGGGCGCACTGGATCCGAGTCGAGCCAAATAAGTATTCAGATCGGCCTTAAACTCGTACAACAAAACCTCCAGCTCTGAGGCGTCAAATTTTCCCGACGTGGGAATGTCGGCGGGATCGATAATTACGGCACCAAGCTCCTTCAGCTTGCCGATCTGATCGTTCATCAACTTATCGACCCGGTCGTTAAAGCCGAAGTACTTTCGCGCAACTCCAAGACGCGCTCCTCTTAAGCCGCTCTTATCAAGGAACTGAGTGTAGTCGGAAAACGATCTTTTCTGACTGGCCCTGGTCGCAAGGTCGCGAGAATCGATTCCTGTCAAAGCACCAAGCAGAATTGCTGCCTCTTCCACAGTCCTGGCCATCGGACCTGCTGTATCCTGGCTATGCGCGATCGGAATAATGCCGGAACGGCTGACAAGTCCAACTGTTGGTTTAATTCCGACCAGAGAGTTTGCCGATGAAGGACAAACAACTGAGCCGTCCGTCTCAGTTCCGATCGCGGCGGCGCAGAGGTTGGCTGCTGCCGCCGCGCCTGAGCCCGAGCTCGAACCGCAAGGATTGCGATCCATTGCGTACGGAGTTTTCGTTTGACCGCCCCGTGCGCTCCAACCGCTCGTAGAATGGCTGGAGCGAAAGTTGGCCCACTCACTCAGGTTGGTTTTTCCGAGGATAACCGCGCCCGACTCGCGCAGCTTCTTTGCCACAAAAGCATCCTGCGCCGGGCGGGAACCGACGAGGGCCAGAGAACCAGCGGTCGTCATCATGCGGTCGGCCGTATCGATGTTGTCCTTAATCAGGATTGGAATACCGTGGAGAGGCCCGCGCGCGCCCTTTTCGGTGCGTTCGCGATCAAGTGAGTCAGCAATAGACAATGCATCCGGATTTACCTCAATCACTGAATTTATCGCCGGCCCACTCTTGTCGATTTCGTCTATGCGATCGAGATACTTCCTCACCAGTGATTGCGAGGTAAACCTGCCCGTCTTCATACCGTCCTGTAGCTGGGAAATAGTAAGTTCCTCCAGCTCGAATTCCCTGGGCCAGGTTTTGGGATGCCTGGAACCCGGATCTACAGCGGCCCAGCTGAAAGTCGGTTTGCTGATGGCAAAAACACAACCCAAAGCTCCAGTCCGCAAGAATTTCCTACGCTTCATGAGACTCTCGATTTGTGCCGAACTTCCACATCATTTAACGCATCCGCCACTCTATTGCAAAAGTAGTTTTTCCCAGGCTTCCACATCACCCTCAACTATATCAAAGAGGGGATGGGCCTCCGGCTGCTGGATTCGTTTTATTTCCGCGAGTTTGCCTGGCGCTCTAAGTTGAAGTTTCTTCTGCAAGTGAGCCCACTCGTAAACTAATTGTCCGCGCGTCGAAGTGATCTTTTCTGGGGCGCGCGTGGTGGCGATTTTCATTCCATCAAAGCGATAACCTCGCGCATTAGCTTCGTCAAAAAGGATTTGGAGATAAGCAGCAATCGATCCACAAGGATCATGTTGGTCGCGAAAGCGAATCAGTTGCGGATGGTTTTTGTAACCACTGGTATGGTTTTGGAGAACTTGTTGCGCAAGGAGTGCTTCTCTCCATAACGCTACCAGTCCCTTTGCATCCAGATATTTTGGGTGAAGAGTCCAGAGACGCATCTGGGCCGGATGATCCTAGGGATTCTTCGCAACGTTGCTCATCAACGCCAGAAGGTTATTTTCAGAGTCGCGGAAGGAAGCCATCCACAGATCGTAGGAACCCATATCCGCTACGAAGATAGGCTTTTCCTCAAACTGAACGCCGCGGTCGGAGAGAGTTTGCGCTGCCTCCTGGATGTCGGTGACGTTGAAGTAAATGATCGAGCTGGGATGATCAAACTCCGGTTTATCAGGAAGCGAGAGCATCAGCCGGATTCCATTACAATCGAAGAAAGCCATTGTCGGCGGCACGGTGAAGAGATGTTTCATCCCGAGCTTGTCTCGGTAAAACTCTGCTGCTCTTTCCAGATCGTGGGCATTGACCGCAATCTGTCCGATTTGCGAGAGACTAAAACTTCCCTGGGTAATTGGGGTCATGAATGCCTCACTCATTTTTGTCCGCAACAAAAAAAAATGCGGTCGTGGTTGTTTGGGAGGCTCACGAGGCGGGGCTACTAAGAGCACTCACATTATTTCCGCATTATCGAGCGACGCCGAGTTCTCACTGGTCGACGCAACCACATCAGCTTTTCGTGCCTGGTTGAAATAATGTAAGCGAGACCTTGATGTGTGACGCCCAGAACGCGAGCAGCTCGCGTTATGCTACCATTTGCTTCGTCAAGCGCTTTCTTAATCAATTGGGCTTCAAAGTAGAGCAACTGTTGCTCTAAATTCTCGCCCGTTGATTGTTCAGTGGGGCCGTTTGCTAACGAGCTGTTAAGGGCGATGCTCGCACATTTTCGCAGGCGGGCAAGAGTGGCTTTATCAGTAGCGTTACCAATTCGCTGGTCGGCCTTGCGATAAAGGTTGGCAGCTTCGCCCGCGCCAAGCGAGTTTTGCAACTCTTCAATCATTACGAGATAGGCTCGGGCTGAGGAGTGCCCATCGCCTGCCGTCTCCGAGATGGAAATTGCGCGGTCCAAGGATGCACGTGCATCCTGCTCTTTACCTAACCTGGCCAAAGCGGTCCCTTGTGTGATAAGTGCTTCCGCAAGCAGCGACAGCCCGTCTCCCTTTTCAAGCGTTCTTACGGCCGTCGTGGCCCACCTCTCGGCTTCAACGTAGGACTGCTGAGCGAGAAAGACCTGGGCACGCGTTTCGTTTACCTGAGCAGCGCTGCCCAGATCTTTCGAAGAGACAAAAATGTTAAGGGCGCTATCGAGATGTTCCAGAGCCGCCTCATAGCGTTGCAATTGAAGAAGGATGAAGCCAATGTTATTTTCGACACTCGCAACGTAACGAATATGCCCTGCCGCCTGGAAGTGAAAGCTGGCCGCGCTGTATTCAATCAAAGCACGATCAAGATATTCCGGATCGGTACCGCCCAGATTTCTTAGAGTTACCGCGCGGTGGGAGTGGTAGCGACCCTTGATCCCATTATCTTCGGTCTGTTCAAGAAGAGGCGCGGCCCGGTCGAGAAGATTCAGCGAACTTTGGTAGTTGCCCGATCCAATCTCAACCGTCGTGACATTTACGAGGACGCGCAGCTTGTTCTCGGGAAGTTTTGCATTTGCGAGAGCCTGGTGAAAAAGAACTCGCGCTTCGTCAAGCGCCCCTTCGCGCCAGTAGCAAATGGCTAAGTCGGTTTTAACCTCTGCGATCTTGTCCTGATCGCCGAGAGTTTCAAATAATCTAAGACTTTCACCTATTAGGTCTTTGGCAGATTCCTGGGCGCCGCCGATCTGTCTCGCGCTACCTATCCAACCCGAAAGCGTACCCGCTCTAAGCAGCACTTCCGCCTTCGTAGCCGGTTGGAGCGACTCGGTCAGCGGCCGCTGGCCTACAACACCCCATATTCCGGAGAGCGCTTTCCGCGCGCCTTCGTAATCACCCGCGCGCTCGAGTTCGCGGGCTTGGAAGCATTGCTGGCAAAACAGGCCATCCCGAGTTTCAAGCCGGGTTTCAAATATTTTCTGTGAATTGATTGTTTTCATTGCCATCTCCCAAGAAACACACCACAATAGTAAGCCTACTTACTAATGGTGTTATTATGTGCCGGTTCAACACGTCCACGCAAATCAGGACGCTGGTTTGCATTCACCTAAGGAAAAACAAATGAAAAAGATCGCATCCCTGGTTGCCGCTTTAAGCCTCTCGCTTCTGTTGTCAACAGCAGCATTCGGTGGCGAAATCCTAACACCCGGAGCAACGCCCCCGCCGCCGCCGCCGGCAGCAGAGAGTGTTCAAGCCGAACAGGAAGTCACAGGACTCGCCGAAAGCACAGGAGACGCTCTGCCCGGTATGGAATTCATCTACGACCTCTTATTGATGGTCTTCTAAGAGCTTCTCTCAATGATGATCTACCCCTCGGGCTGGCGCAGGTGCGGTGCGCTGCGCTGAGAGTCGCAGTGTGCGCTACTTAAGGGCTGGCCAAATCGTACCCTTAAAGTTCGACTCTGACAACCCCTAATTCAGCACAAAATAACCTATAGTCTCTGACCTGTAGCAAGGACATCGCCCTCGTTGTCGTTGGTGTATACCTTCCGGTTGGATAATGAGGTTTGCGAAATGGTTGCCGGCCAACGGTTCGCTTCACGTTAATAGGTTGCGGGTAAGCAGAAAACGACGTTCAGACAGCTCAGGAGATCGTGTGACGAGTGGTTCTCTTTCATTAGTAGCAATAGTGGGCCAGCCCAATGTAGGCAAGTCCACGCTCTTTAACCGGCTGATCGGGCAGCGGCGTTCGATTGTCGGTGACGAGCCTGGAATTACACGCGATCGGGTCTATGGCGAAGGCGAATGGGCCGGTCAGCGTTTCGCGATCGTCGATACCGGCGGCATTGTTCCGGATGACGATGCGATCATTCCGGCAAATATATTCAGGCAGGCAGGCTTCGCAATTGATGACGCGCAGGCATTGATCTGGGTAGTCGATGCGCGTCAGGGCTTAACTCCACTTGATGAAGAGCTGGCGAAGCTTCTGCGCGCAACCGGAAAGCGGGTATTGGTAGCGGCGAACAAATCAGAAGGCGCGCGAGTGGAGGCGGAAGCCGCGGAGTTTTACCGCTTTGGCTTTGAAGAAGTGTTTCCTGTTTCCGCCGAGCAGGGAATCGGATTAGGGGAGCTGCTCGATGCCCTGGTAAAAGATCTCAAGGAAGCACCGGCGCCAGATGCTGCCGAAAGCTTTGATTCCTCCGAGAAGGCCGAGATCCGCCTGGCGATTGTCGGCCGGCCGAATGTGGGAAAGTCTTCACTGTTAAATAAGCTGATCGGCGAAGAGCGCGTAATAGTTTCACCCGTTGCCGGCACAACCCGTGATGCGATTGACACGGTGCTCGAAACTCCCGAACAGACGTTTCGTCTTATTGATACTGCCGGCATTCGGCGTAAGGGCAAAACAGGGGAGATGGCGGAGAAACTTTCTGTTGTGATGGCCATGAAGAGTCTCGCCCGCGCCGACGTCGCTGTCGTTGTCGTTGATGCCGAAGAGGGGGTCACGGCCCTTGACGCGCACATCGCCGGTTATGCACACGACGCAGGTTGTTCGATCATCATCGCGGTAAACAAGTGGGACGCCCTTGAAGACAAAAAGACGGGCACGGTCAGCGAATTCGAAAGAACGATACGGGATCGGATGAAGTTTCTTGACTGGGCTCCGGTGATTACGATTTCGGCACTCAAAGGTCAACGAGTTGAAAAAGTTTTGCCGTTGGCTGTAAGTGCAAACGAAGCACGCAATCGCCGAATAACGACGTCTCAACTTAATGCGTTTTTTGAAAACGCTGTCTCTCAACCACGGGGCGGCAGCGCGCCGGCTCCGGTGAAAGGCGGAGTGTCGCGGCTTCATGTGCAATACATGACGCAAGTCGGAGTGCGGCCTCCGACATTTGTGCTGTTCACCTCGGGGGGCAAGGCGGGTTTGCATTTTTCATACGAGCGGTATTTGAAGAATCGCTTGCGCGAAGAATTTGGTTTCTTTGCAACTCCACTCCGCATTATTCAGAGGCACAAGAAACGCCGGAAGAGATGACTAGAGAGCGAGGCTTAAGTAGACCGGATCGAAGGCAAATCGATGGAATCTGAGGCCCCAATCACTTTTGAAGTAATTGCCCGTGAGGGCGAAGCGCGAGCCGGGCTCATCACTACGCGACGGGGAACTATAGAGACCCCGGTTTTCATGCCTGTTGGCACGGCCGGAACGGTGAAGGGGGTTCGTTTCGAAGCCCTCGAAGAAGAGCTCGACGCGCGCATTATTCTCGGGAATACCTATCATCTTTGGTTGCGCCCCGGCGCCGAGGTAATCCGGACTTGCGGAGGACTACATCGGTTCACCGGATGGAAGCGAGCCCTCCTCACGGATTCGGGCGGTTTTCAGGTTTGGAGTTTGGGTGCGTTGCGAAAGATCACCGAGGAAGGGACGCAGTTTCGTTCACACGTCGATGGCAGCCTTCGGTTTTTGTCACCCGAAATTTCGATGGAGGTTCAGGCGTCGCTTGGTTCTGACATCGTCATGGCTTTTGATGAATGCGGCGCGGGCGAGGTGCCCTCTGAGCACTCGCGTGTGAGTATGGAGCTTACTGCTCGGTGGGCAAAACGCTCGCGGACGAAGTTTGACGAACTGCAATCTCAAGGTTTTGACACGGGACGGACCGAAGCTACGGAAACCATAAGTGGATCACAGGCCCTGTTTGGAATCGTACAGGGCGGAACACAACTCGATCTCAGACGCGAGAGCGTGAGTAGAACGAGAGAAATAGGCTTCGACGGTTATGCTATTGGAGGATTAAGTGTTGGGGAAGAGAAGTCAATTATGTGGAAGGTCGTAAACAAAGTCGCTCCTGAGCTGCCACTGAATCAGCCGCGATATTTGATGGGAGTTGGTACCCCGGAGGATCTGGTAGAAGCTGTATCTCAGGGTGTTGATATGTTTGATTGCGTGTTGCCTACCCGGAATGGAAGGACGGGTCAGGCCTTTACGTCGCACGGAAAAGTAAACGTTAAAAACGCCCAGTGGGCGTTGGAAACACGACCGCTCGATGACTCGTGTGAGTGCTCGGTTTGCAAGCGACACTCCCGTGCCTATCTTCGCCACCTTTACATGTCCGGTGAGATGCTTGCGAGTGTCCTGTTAACGCATCACAATCTGGCCTTCTTCCTTGACACTATGCGACGGGTCAGGCAATCTATCCGGTCTGGCGATTTCATGAAATTTCGACGAGAGTTTACCGAGCGGCTGAGCGCAGATGTACATAACAAGGCGCTCAGCGAGCCCCAGGTTTAGCAACTTTCGAGAAAGATGCTGACCGAGTACGAAGCGCTTAAGGGCGCGATTTGCCAGTTATAAAAATTATTCAAATGACAACCTTCCTGATGATGTTTCAAGGCGGCCTGGGGGCTCTTGGCGGCCTGGTCCCGATGCTCCTGATCATCGGCGTCTTCTACATGTTACTCATTCGTCCGCAACAAAAACGGCAGAAACAATTGCAGGAAACAATTTCTCAGTTGAAGATTGGAGACCGAGTGGTCACCACAGGCGGAATAATCGGAACAATTACTACGGTTCGAGATACAAGTTTTTTTATTCGAAGTGCCGATAAATCAATACTCGAAATCGCGCGGTCTGCTGTCGCCGGAATCGAGGGGGAAGAGACGAAATAGCCGGCTGAGTTTCTGCCGGCGCGACGATTTGTTGCGATGAAAAAGAAGAATCTCCTTCAGCGTACAATCATAATTGTTGTCATTACACTAGTCGGTATTTACACAGTTATCGGCCCGCGTCGCCGGCCTACTCTCCACGATTTCACCTGGTCCGGAATCAAAGCCACCCTCGCTACAAATATCCGCCTCGGCCTTGATCTAAAAGGCGGCACGCATCTCGTAATGCGTGTAAAAACCGATGAGGTTCTAAAGAGTCTCACGCAGAATGATGCCATAGCGATTCAAGCGGCGGCCAAAGATGGCGGATTGCCCGTAAAGGAAGCGAAAGCAGAAACGACGGGAGGTAATTATCGCATCACGCTTGAAGCTTCAGAGCCGTCGAAGCTCTCGGACATACAAGAAGCGGTAAAAAAGAAAGTGGATCTTTCTGAGTGGTCAGCTTCCACCAGTGGCAACACGATTACGTGGACATTGCCGCCTGCCGCGCAGAGCACGATCGCCGAGCAAGCCACAGACCAGGCTCAACGAATTATTGACAGTCGGTTGGACGCAGTAGGAGTCGCCGAGCCCCTTGTACAGCGGCACGGCTCTCAGAGTTCTCACCAAATTCTAGTTCAAATGCCCGGCATCCAGGACCCTGAACGCGTAAAGCAACTGCTAAAAGCCGAATCCAAGCTCGAGCTGGTCCATGTCATTGGCGCCCCCAACCCTGCGCCCTCTCAACTTTACAATACTGAGGAAGAGGCAAAGGCTTCGCTTGGCGGCACGGTTCCAGCAAATCGTCGCATACTGCCTTACGCTGAGCGGAGTGAGCCGACAACTGCAAGTCAGGCTACTCCGGGCGACGCGCAAAAAACGAAAAAATGGGTCGTCGTCGAGTCTCCGGCCGTCGTTGACGGAAGCGAGCTTCGCAACGCTTCAGCAACTCAGGCGGCGGGTGGGGCAGACGACTATCAGATCGCCTTTGCTCTCAAGCCTACAGGCGCGGAGAAATTTGGTGCCTGGACTGGCGCCCATATAAACGACTATATGGGAGTGGTCCTGAATGATGAGGTCAAATCAATTGCGTTCATCAAGTCCCAAATTCACGACCAGGGCGAAATCTCCGGAAGGTTCACGAAACAATCAGCCGATGATTTGGCACTCACCTTGAGATCAGGCGCTTTGCCTGCGCCAATTGAATATCAGGAAGAACGTACTGTGGGACCCAGTCTTGGAGCCGATTCAATTCGGTCGGGCGTTAGAGCTTCTTTGTTTGGTTTGTTGTTCGTCGTGGTTTTTATGCTTTTTTATTATCGCGGCTCCGGCGTGAATGCTGTCGTTGCGTTAATCTTAAACATGATCCTGATGCTTGCTGGTTTGATTGTTTTCAACGCGACCCTGACACTGCCGGGAATCGCGGGAATCATTCTTACAATTGGCATGGCCGTAGATTCAAACGTTTTGATATTCGAACGCATTCGTGAAGAATTGCAAACGGGCAAAACGGTCGCTTCAGCAATTGACCAGGGATTCGCGCGCGCCTTCGTGACGATCATAGATACCCACGTGACGACCATTATCTCGTCACTGTTTCTATTTGTCTTTGGCACCGGCCCTTTGCGCGGTTTCGCCGTCACGCTGGTTATAGGATTGTTAATAAATCTCTTCTCGGCCGTCTACGTCTCACGCACCATCTTCATGTGGGAGTTGAGTCGTAAACGGAAAATGGAATCGTTGAGCATATAGAATACCTTCAGTTGTGGTTTCAGGCGAACCCAGGGTTGGACGCGGTGACTGGTAAGTAATGATTCAAGTTTTTAAACACGTTAATATTGACTGGCTGGCTCATCGCCGCCTGTTCATCGCTATTTCCATTCTACTAATGCTCGCCGGGCTAAGCTCTGCTGTATTCCGCCAATGGAAACATCCGAACGGCACCGACGCATTTAACCTCGGCGTTGACTTCAAAGGCGGGACCGTCGTCACCGCTAAATTCAAACAGCGTCCGTCCGCAGAAGAGATTCGCGATGCGCTCGCTAAAACCGGAGCCAGGAACGCAATCATCCAACCAGTCACCGATAAACCTGACCTTGCCCTGATAAAGCTACCGTTGGAAGGTTCGGGCGGCGCGGAATCACAGGCCCAAGTAGATATGGGCCGAGCGAGGGTTAAGGAGGGTCTGAATCAGTTCGGTGCCGAGGGCGATGCTTACGAGATCATAGGTACAGATGCAGTAGGGGCCGTCGCCGGAGCCCAACTTCGCAACAAGGCGATCGCCGTAACCCTGGCAGCGTTGGTCGGCATTCTTATGTATATCGCCTTCCGGTTTGAATGGACTTACGGCGCGGCTGCCGTGATCGCAGTATTCCACGATGTGCTGGTCACACTCGGTTTCTTTTCCATTTTTCAGTGGGAAGTGAGTCTGACTGTCATAGCAGCTCTGCTTACTCTAGTGGGGTTTTCCGTCAACGATACCATCGTAGTTTTTGATCGCATCCGGGAAAACCGTCGCCTGCATCGACGTGATTCGTTGTACAAAATCACGAATGACGCCGTCAATCAAACGCTTTCTCGCACCGTCATAACTTCAGGTCTCGTCTTTCTCTCCGTGCTTTCAATGGTCCTATTCGGCGGCCAGGTGCTGCGCGGCTTCTCGTTAGCGCTTCTAATCGGCATCATCGTTGGAAGTTATTCCTCGATTGCCATCGCTAGTCCGATCATGGTTTGGTGGGAACAGCGTCTGGAAACTGCGAATAGGGCTTCTGCGACTACGACCTCTCGCGCAACGCCAGGTGGGCAGCGTGTGCTTGGAGCACCCAGCCGTCAGCCTTTGCCTGGCGGTGCGGCAAAGCGGTCTCGCGGCGCCGGACGCGCTTAGAAGATTGTTGCCGCAAGACACTGAGTTATTGCCGCATTTTTGGCATTCAATTAACTTTAAGAACTTTAAATTTGCTCTTGACTTTGCCGCGCAATGCGGCATAGACTGCTGCCGTTGCTGGCCAATTAAATACTCAAGAGTCGACCCGCATTGTTAATTGCGAAGGTTGGGTGCGCGGCAGTCTGTTGAGAGGGCCGGCGAGTCTTTTTCTCGCAGCGGCATTTCAATTTGATCGCAACAGGATCACTGAGTTGCTGTTTCCCCTTCATTTGTAATGAACTCAAGCGGGACGGAACCGACGTTTGAGAAGCAATAAATCGATCGAAACTCGTTTTCCCCTGATCCATTTGGCACCGGAATAGGGAGGATAAAAATGTTCGATAACCTTGTAGAGTCTGGTTCGCACAAGCAAGACCTGTCGCGAAAGGGCTCATTCCTTCTAGGCACGCTGGCTATATACGCGGTTCTTGGGATCGCACTTGTCGTGGCCAGTATATGGTTAACGCTCGCCAACATCGACACTCCGGATTTGGAACTAACGACATTGGTTGCGCCGGTGCCGGTGCCTCAGCAGGCTACGCCTGACAAACCGGCAGAGGCAAAGCCTCAGGAGGTCAAGCAGAATGTCGACGTCCGAAAGGAATTGATTGCGGACGTTTCGAGAACAGAGCTCGTGCCTAAAGAGGTATCGGCCAAGGCTAGCAACATTCCTCCTGTAAGGCGCGGCGTCACTACCATAGTGGGCAACGAGTCAAGCAATGCGGCTGCGCCGATGGCGGCCGGTCCGGGTAGTGGAACGGGTTTAGTGTCAGGTCCGACGAAAGTGAATATCGCTGAGGAGCCGCCTCCGCCTCCGCCACCCAAACCGACGCCTCCCAGAGCGCCTATCTCGGGTGGAGTGCTCAATGGGAAAGCGATAAGTTTACCTAAACCGGCTTATCCGCCAATCGCGAGACAGGCTCACGCTTCCGGAACAGTCGTGGTCCAGGTAACAATCGACGAGAGCGGCCAGGTGATATCCGCTCGCGCAGTATCTGGCCATCCCTTACTTCAGGGGGTAGCTGTTGCGGCGGCCCGCGGGGCGAGATTTTCCCCTACCAAGTTGTCGGGACAGCCGGTTAAGGTGACAGGCGTCATCACGTACAATTTCGTTGCTCAATAGAATTGCGGAGGTTCAACGCCGTCCGAGCCTGTGCGGGCTCATTCTGCGAGTTCCCTGCGAGCTATCAATGTAAGAAAAACCTTTTGGAGGGTTTATCGTGACTATTCTAACCAGTCTTCCAGGAATGAAAGCGTTTAGCCTGATGGTCTTCATGTGGCAAGCAGCGGCTGCCCCTGCCGGTAGCCCTGAAGTGGACCATTTCTCCTTAATATCAATGATTAAGAGTATGGGTCTTGTCGCTCTAGCGGTGGTGTTCGTTCTGCTGATCATGTCGGTTTATTCGATCGCGATCATGGTGGAGCGCTACTTGACGTACACCGCGGCCAAGAAGCAATCGCGAGAGTTTGCCCCGCGCGTCGCCCAGGCGCTGAAGAATGATCGCATTGAAGAAGCGATAAACATCAGCGATAAGCATCGCAAGTCGCACCTGGCAATGGTTGTAAGCAGCGGGTTGCAGGAGTTTCGCGCCCACGCGCAGTCGTCGGATATTTCAGGCGATGAGATCGAGGCTTCCAAACGCGCTTTGCAACGAGCGATAGCTATTAAGACGGCCGAGTTTAAGCGTGGCTTGTCCGGCCTGGCGACGATTGGGTCAACTGCTCCCTTCGTGGGCTTGTTCGGCACTGTGTTCGGAATTATCAACGCTTTCCAGGCAATGGGTAACGCCGGCCAGGCGGGTATCGGCGCGGTCGCCAGCGGTATTTCTGAGGCGCTCTTCACCACTGCTCTCGGATTGCTCGTCGCCGTTCCGGCGGTCTGGTTATTCAATTATTTCACGGGCAAAGTCGACGGGTTCATAGTTGAGATGGATAACTCGGCTTCGGAACTTGTTGATTACTTCATTAAGAACCGCACTAAGCAGCTGAAACCGTAACCCGGGGGAACCTTATCTGCGATTTGGTGTCTGATAATATCGGCGCCAGGGGATCATGCTGAGCCTTTGCCGGCAACTCGCGGAAGGAGAATTATTATGGGAATGTCAGGAGGCGGAGAGACTCACTTTAACTCCGAAATTAATGTCACACCTATGGTGGATATCATGTTGGTGCTCTTAATTATCTTCATGGTGGTCACACCCTTGTTGCAACATGGCGTCACGGTAAACCTGCCAAAGGATCTTAAGAATCCCGAAGAAGATCAGAGAATTATCAAAGACAACTCGATCGTAATTGCTATCCCGAATGATGGTGAGTTCTACCTTGGAAAGGACAAAATTAGCAAGGAACAGGTCAAAGAGAGGGTCGAGAAGATGTTGGGGGAGATCAAGAAGGAAGAAGACAAGGTTGTTTACATTAAGAGCGGCGTAGGTGTTAGCTACGGCGATGTGGTTAATATTATCAACGAAGTAAGAGCCCTGGGAGTGGATAAGATTGGATTAGTCGCCGACAAGAAAAAAGCTTGATCGGTAGCGCGGCTGAGCCCGCGTAACGCTCTTTTAGCGAAGGATTGCAGTCTCTTTTAAGGAGTAAGGTCATGGGAATGGTAAGTACGAGTGGTGGGTCGAAGGCCGTACCGTATATCAACGTGACGCCCTTAATCGACGTGCTCCTGGTGATGCTAATCATCTTTATGGTGATTACGCCCCTCAAACCAAGCCGCTTCCAGGCAGATATTCCCACGCAAAGAGACCCAAATGAAGACTTAAGCCAATTAAAACCTAACCCGCTGACGCTCGTCGTTTCAATCTCCAATGATCTACAGCTAAAGCTCAACCAGGACAACATCGGATCTGTTAATGACACCGCACCGCTGAGTCAACGGCTTGCACAGCTTTTCCAACAGCGTAAGGAAGGCCGCGCTTTTAAGCCCGGGATGGAGACGCGTTCTGATTTGCCGGACGAAGAGCGCCTGGAAAAAACAGTTTTTGTGAAGGCTCCGAGATCCGTAAAATATGGGGACGTCGTCAAGGTGATTGATGCCATCAAAGGCTCCGGCGCGAATCCGATCGGACTTCAGGTAGACGATTTGCCCCAATAGATGACGATCCTGGCCGCTCAAGCATATGCGAGACAGCTCTAGCCCACTTTGTGGGCCCAATCTCTCAAGATGGAGCTACCAATAAATGAAACTCTCTCAAACTAGAATCGCCATAGCGTTGGCGGTTCTCGTTGTCTCCACCTCCGGTTGTGGATTGGTCAATCGGATACGGGCTAAGAATGAGCTCAATGAAGCCGCACGCACTTATCGCGAAGGCAATTTCCAGGAGGCCGAGCAGCATTCCCGCACAGCGCTTGAACTAGATCCAGATAGCAAAACCGCACTTTCCTTCATCGCGCGCACGATTCACGCCCAGTATCGTCCCGGTGTTCAGACTCCAGAGAACACAGCAAAAGCGAATGAAGCCATTCAGGCATATCAGCGAATACTCGAAAAAGATCCCAAGAACGATGAAGCTTACAAAGCTATCGCGTACCTCTACGGCGCGACCAAAGAGGACGAGAAGTTGCGCTCCTGGATTTCTGCCCGGGCCAGTGATGCCAGCGCGAACCCTGAAAAACGCTCTGAAGCCTTTGTCGTACTGGCAAGCAAGAATTGGGATTGCTCCTTTAAGATAACCGAGCTTCCGACCAATAAAGTGACAACTGTCGGGGCCGGCAATCGAGCGACCGTATCCTATAAGAAGCCCAGTAATCAGAAAGACTTCAATACTGCACAGGCATGCGTAAAGCGTGGGCTCGAAGAGATTGAAAATGCCATCAAGTACGATCCCAGTAGCGAGTCGGCCTGGTCATACAAAACTAATTTATTGCTAGAGGCCGTTAAACTCGCCGATATGGACGGAAAGACGGATCAGAAGGCTGAGCTGGACAAGCAACGAGAGGTTGCCCAGAAGCGTACGAATGCCCTGAGCGAGGCGAATCAAAAGAAGAAAGAAGAAGAGGAAGCTAAGAAGACAGCTTCGCCTGCAAAAGGTTAGACAATTACTTCATTACCGTGCTTTTCATCGGGGTGGTGCTCGACCTTTCCAGTCGAGTATCACCTTTTTGTTATAATTAAGCCTACACCCTGGTTTCCTTCGAGCCCAAACAGATTGGTCGTTACAAGCGTAGATGATTCGTATTGAAGAAATTGTTGAGACCGTAGCGGTTAATCACCCGCAGGCGAATCTGGATCTATTGCGTCGTGCCTACCTCTTCTCTGCGCGGGAGCATAAGGGTCAGAAGCGCGCATCCGGCGAGTCTTACCTGGTTCACCCGCTCGAGGTGGCAAACATTCTGGCCCAGATGAAACTTGACGAGGTGTCGGTTGCCACCGGGCTTCTCCACGATGTCGTTGAGGACACGCTCGTGGATCTCGAAACCATTCGCAAATATTTCGGTGAAGAGATCGCCCATCTTGTCGACGGCCTCACGAAGATCGCGCAAATCAGTAACATCTCTCGCGAAGAACAGCAGGGTGAAAACGTACGCAAGATGCTGCTCGCGATGGTTGACGATGTGCGGATTGTTCTGGTCAAGCTGGCTGACCGCCTGCACAATATGCGTACTCTTCAATACCTCAACCCTGAAAAGCGAAAACGTATTGCCGAGGAGACGATGGAGATTTTCGCGCCCATCGCTCATCGACTGGGTATGGGTAAACTGCGAGGCGAGCTCGAGGACCTTGCATTTCGCCATATGCACCCGGAGGACTACCGCGAGTTGGCCGAACAACTTGAGAAGCGCCGTGCGGAAACTGAAACCTTTCTCAACGGCGTAACCGAACGCATTGAAGGCCGGATGACCGAAGCGGAAGTTCCTTTCGTGCGTGTTGAGGGTCGAGTAAAAAGGCTTTATTCCATCTGGAAAAAACTCAAAAGACAAAAGATCGATCTCGATCAAGTTTACGATCTGGTCGCGGCGCGAGTGATTACGCCAAACGAAGTGAGACATTGTTATGCGGCCCTGGGAGTAATACACAACACCTGGCGACCGGTGCCGGGCCGGATAAAGGACTGGATTGCCACGCCTCGCGATAATTTGTACCAGTCGCTTCATACCTCAGTGGTGGGTTCCGACGGCCAGTCGTTCGAAGTGCAAATTCGCACCGAGGATATGCACCAGATTGCGGAAGACGGCGTTGCCGCGCACTGGAAATACAAGGAAGGCAAACGCGGCGCGCGCGACGACGACAATGCCTTTCAGGCACTACGTTCTTTGGTCGAGTGGACTCAGGAAGTTAAGGACTCGCGCGACTTTCTGGATTCGTTAAAGCTTGATCTTTACCCCAAGGACGTCTACGCCTTTACTCCGATGGGCAAGGTCATACAACTGCCAAGAGGCGCCACGCCAGTAGATTTTGCCTACATGATTCACTCCGAGGTAGGGAACACATGCACGGGCGCGCGTGTGAATGGCCGAATCGTTCCCTTGCGCAGCCAGATACAAAACGGCGAGGTAGTTGAGATTCTTACATCGTCTAATTCCCATCCTTCGCGCGACTGGCTCAATTTCATTGTCACGTCCAGAGCCAGAAACAGGGTTCGACATTGGGTGGCCGAGCAACAGAGGGCAGAGTCGATAGAGATTGGCAGGAAGCTATTTGAGAAAGAGGCCGCGAGATTTCAACTGTCCGGTAAGAAAGTTTTTGGCGACAGTGATGGTGAAATGAAGCGAGTGGCCAATGAATATGGTTATGGGCGCGTCGAAGACCTCCTGGCTGGTATTGGATACGGAAAGCTGATTCCACGCAACGTCATCGCAAAGTATCTTGGCCAGGAACAGTTTGATCAGCTCGACAAGCAAAAAGAGTCACGTTTGCGCAGCGGTGTTCGAGCGGTCAAACGTCTTATTCGTCTGGGTGACGATTCAATCGTGGTACGCGGCGTCGACGATTTAATGGTGACGCGAGCGCGTTGCTGTAATCCTCTGCATGGCGAGGAAATTGTTGGCTACGTCACTCGCGGAAAAGGTGTAGCAGTTCATACGAAGCGTTGTAAGAACGTGGCACAGTTGATGATTAATCGAGAACGCATCGTCGAAGTTGAGTGGGCTGGCCGGCCTGAGACCACAGCGTATGCGGTCAAACTGCTTGCCGTAACAGAGAACCGCACCGGGATGATCGCCGGCATCACCGGTGCAATCTCGGATATGAAGACTGGGATTCGGGATGCCCGCGCCTCGGTGGCTTCGGATGAGAAAGGTCACATCGAGGTGACGGTTGAAGTGTTTGATGTCAAGCATCTGGATAAAGTGATTAACTCAATCAAGGGTGTTCCGGGGGTCCTGGATGTGGAGCGAATGCAGGGCGCAGTCTAATTCGCTTCCCCGGGGAAGAGTTCAAAGCCCCTTCATTAGGTCCTGTTCTCCTGTTCTGTTACCGCCGAGCTCGGAGAGAAATCCAAAGCTCTGTCCGCGACGCTCCAGCCTTGACACCCTCGACGCTTCGGATGTAAAAGGCACCGACCGCAATTCGCCTCTCGACGTAATAACTTGCTCGGAGAATTTGCCTTGTTGACGAAAACTCTTGCCACCCTCCTCCTATTGACGGTTGCCACTCTTGCTGACGGCTTTCAGACCGCCGGCGAGTGGGTGAAGTATGCGCCGGAAGACAGCCGCTTCTCAGCACTGTTCCCACAGCAACCAAAAGTCTCAAGCACGCCAGGTACAAGCGACTCTGGTGATAAGTTGACCAAGCACATCGCGCAAGTAATAGATGCGAGCGGTAGCGTCTACGTGTTAGGGTTCACCGACTACCAGTACCCACTTGACCCGCAGAAATCGCTCGATGGTGCGAGAGACAAATCGATACAATCGATGAAGGCCACGCTCCTGCGCGAGTCCAGCATAACGCTTGACGGCAACGCCGGGCGCGAGTACATGGCTTCGATAAAGGTGGAAGGGTTTGATGGCCTAATACTGGCCAGAACGTACGTGGTCGGGGGTCGGCTATACATGATCATGTACGGCTACCAGAAGTCGCTCGACCCGGAGACAGCAGCCAGGAACACCGCCAAGTTTTTCGACTCCTTTAAATTGTCGGCGGACAAGTGACGAAGAAGTCCTACCCTGTTTAGCCGGAGCACCTCCGACGCCGTACGCAGCTTCTGCTTACTAGCTTGCAACATGAATCAGGACAACCTTAATTAGGTACTGGTCCAGTTTGATTTTGGGCCTTTTTCTCATTAGCACCGTGGCTTTAGTCCGGTGACTAGTGATTGGTTCGAAAGGAGAAACCGTTTAAACGGTTTCCAATTCATTCAGCACTAAATTCACCGCGCTAAAGCGACGGTGCTAATGAGACTAATACAGGCAACTGCATCACTACCCCTAATTACTCCACTTTGCCCTTCTCTGAACCTTTCTGATAGAATCCCGCCTTTCGTTTGCCCAACCTAAAAAGAGGCGTTCGCAACTGTGAAGGAGATCATCCATACAGACCGGGCCCCGCAGGCCATCGGACCTTACTCCCAGGCCATAAAGGCAAATGGGTTAGTGTTCGCCTCGGGCCAGATACCGACTGACCCACAAACCGGGCAGTTTGTGCCGGGGGGAATTGAGGAGCAAACGGAACAAGTATTAAAAAACCTGGCTGCGGTGCTGGAGGCGGCGGGTAGCAGTCTTAATCGCGTCGTAAAGACCACCGTGTTCCTGGCCTACATGCAGGAATTCGGGGCGATGAACGAAGTTTATGGAAGATTTTTTAGTGAACAACCGCCTGCTCGCGCTACGGTGGAGGCAGTCAGTTTGCCCCGCGGCGCCAGAGTAGAGATTGAGGCAATAGCGCTCGCTGGAGAATAAGAAACCGGCGCGTGGGTTCGCAACCCAGGCACCGGCTCGTTTTTATCAAGACTTGATAACTATGCTGCTTTAGCGATTTTCCCGGCTTTGATACAGCCCGTACAAACTTTCATTCTTTGCGCGCCGCCCTGCGGAAGTTGCACGCGGATCGACTGTAGATTTGGATTGAATCGTCGCGGCGATCGGTTGTTTGCGTGAGAAACATTGTTACCGAATTGGGGTCCCTTACCGCAGACTTCGCAACGTTTGGCCATGGGTTTTATGATACCTCCAGAGCTTTATTATTGGCCCGAGGTTCATAGGACTGAATAATCGGGCAATGTTGAAACAAAATTTATAACAAACCGTTTTCGGGATCGTCAAGTCGGCGCCGACTCGGGTAATGTCTAAATTTCAGTTTCTCTGTGTAACCTCCGTGTTCTCTGTGCCTCTGTGGTAAACAATCGTTAGTAATATTCACCACAGAGACACAGAGGACGCACAGAGATTAGTTCAGATCAAGAACTCCCCCGACTCGCAATGATTGGCAATTCCTAAAGGAGCAACGATTGAAAGTGCAAAGAACGGCAAAACTAACTATCGCAGGAACGATTCTGACGCTGATCGCCCTCTCTTTTACTGGATGCAGCAGTGGAGGAAGTTCCGACAATACGGACAGCCTGGTCGCGGCTTCGGTCAACGGAAGAAACATCATGCTGAAAGACGTTGAGCGAGGCGTGAGTGCGCAATCGGGAGGCAAGCAGGCCCAGCTTTCGCAGCTCGAATTGGCCCAGGCGAGGTTGCAGGTACTTGGCAGCTTGATTCAACGGGAGGTACTTTTTCAACGAGCTGACCGGGAGAAGCTGTTGCCCACCGAAGATGAGATCACGGCGATTATTAACCAGCAAAAGCAGCAGAGCGGGATGACTGACGATGACTTCCAAAAGAGTTTGTCGTCGCAGAATCTGACGATGGAATCTTTGCGCGAAGAAGCGCGAAAAGACATCGCCATCAAGAAACTTCAGGAGAAATACAGCTCGCAGATTACAGTAAACGATAAAGAGGTTGAGGACTTCTACAATAGCAATCGGGAAAGATTTGTAAGTTCGCGCGGTGTCGCCCTCGCAATGGTCGTGGCAGATCCTGCAGATAACTCCCCGCAGGGTGTGCAAAATGACGCGAAGAATGATGCTGAGGCCAAGCTCAAAATTGATAACATTTCGCAACAGCTAAAAGGAGGAGCCGATTTCGCTACAGTGGCGCGGGCCAAGAGTGAGGATGTCAACAGCATTGCTCGAGGGGGTGGTGTTGGTTTTGCGACTGAAGATGATCTAAAGCAGAACGGTTTTCCGCCTGAACTGGTGACCCGACTCTTTGGGATGCAAGCCGGTGATACGACCGAACCAATTCGATTTAATAGCGGAAAGTGGTATGTGTTCAAGCTGGAAGAAAAACGATTGCAGACGGAGAATCTCACGCTCGAGAGTCCTGGCGTCCGGCAGCAAATCACGCAGGCCTTAATAAATCAGCGGAAAGAGATCCTCAATGCGGCCCTGCTTGAGGTCGCTATGAATGAAGCCAAGATAGTCAACAATCTGGCGGGAACAATGCTTAACACGCCAAGTAATCTGGGACTCAGGCCGGCGTCCCCGGGGGCTGTTGCGTCTCCAGGGTCCAGCGCGCCCAGCACCACTCCCCCAACAACTGCTCCGGCCACAGACGCGACGCCGTCGTCGACTTCATCGCCCCCTTCCACGGCAGCAAGCCCGAAGCCTACTGCTTCGCCAACGCCCTAAGTTTTTGTTACATGCATGCGCGGGTGCAGGAGTCCAGGTCGGCTCCGCACCCGCTTTATTTGGAAGTCCGGTGCGGTGTGAAGCCGGAAGTTCAGAGTTCAGCCTTTAGGCTGCCGCTTCGCCACGCAAGCTAAAGCTTGAACTCTAAACTCATACGTTCACTTCAAATACTTATCCAACCAATCCAGCACCGTGTGATACCAGAGCTGAGAATTCTGCGGCTTGAGCACCCAGTGGCCTTCATCAGGAAACACCAGCATTTTTGAGTCGACACCCATGCGCTGCGCCGCCGTGAACAATTGCAGGCTCTCTCCAAAAGGCACTCGATAATCAAGTTCACCGTGAATGATTAGAATTGGGGTCTTAAAGTTTTTGACGAAGTTACTTGGTGACCAACGCGCATACATCATCGGATTGGTCCATGGCGTCCCCTTGAATTCCCAATCAGTGAACCACAGCTCTTCGGTTGCACCGTACATGCTTGAGAGGTTGTAAACGCCGTCATGTGAGACCAGCACCTTGAATCGGAAACGAGGATCGTTGTTGTGTCCCTCGATCCAATTGACCATGTATCCACCATAGCTGGCGCCCGCCGCGCCGATGCGATTCTTATCAATGAACGAATTGCGATGAATAACGTCTGCGACCCCATTCATAATGTCGGCGTAGACCTTGCCTGCCCAGTCGGCGCTAATCTCATTTACAAATTGCTGACCGTAGCCGGTCGATCCTCGCGGGTTAGGGGCAAACACGATGTATCCGTTGTTGGCAAACAGTTGAGGGTTCCAGCGATAGCCCCAGTTGTTGTTCCATGCGCTTTGCGGCCCGCCGTGAATCAAGACAACCAGCGGATATTTCCTGGTGGCGTCGAAGTTTGCAGGTTTGATTACAAAGCCGTGAATCTTTTTGCCGAGTGCGCCGGTCCATTCCACTTCCTCAGCTTTTCTTAAACCGAAGTTTGCTATTAAATCCGTGTTTGCGCTCGTTAACGCCAACAGACCTCCCCCGTCAATGTTTGCACGATAAACCTCCGCCGGCATTTCCATTGAACTATTCGCGAAAACCAGAGACTTGCCATCCGCCGTTATTTGCAAACCGGTGGCAAAAACATTCGGCACGATCTTCGTAGGAACTCCGCCAGCGAGCGGCACTTTGTAGATCGGATGATAGCCGCGTTCTCCGGCGGTGAAGTACACGTCATTTCCGTCGGGCGAAAGCACCAGTTCTTCAACCTGGAGATCAAAATTTCTGGCGATCTCCGTGCTCGTACCGGTCGCGCGGTTATAAGCCATCAGTCGCCACCGGTCAGCCTCGAAACCAGCAGTTGCCTGCGATCGATAGAAGATGTGCTTGCCATCCCTCGAATAGACTGGACCAGCATCATAGCCGCGATTCCTGGCGGTAATACTTCGGCCAACGCCACCTGTCAGGGGCACGACGTAGAGATCGCTGTTGGTAGAAATCGCCTCCACCTTATCTGGGTTGCGCACATACGCCAGCTCTCTCGAGTCCGGTGAAAATGCATAGTCGACTCCGGTCGCCGCGGCGTAAGGGGGAGAATCGTAATCTCCCGGTGTCAGATCCTTTGCCGCGCCGCCCCTGGTGGATACGACGAACACGTGTGTGCGCTTGACGTCGCGCCATTCATCCCAGTGGCGGAAAAGGAGTCGATCAACAATGTGAGCCTTAACTTTGCTTTTTTCTGCGTGCTCATCTTTGTTCTTGTTGCAATCGTCATCACTGCAATCCGGGCGGACATCAGATGTGAAGGCAATCCAGCTACCATCGCCTGACCACACTGGACCTGCCGCATTCGTGGAAATTCTCGTGACCTGGTTCTTGTTAACACCATCGCTATCCATCACCCAGATTTGTCCGCCCGTTGTGTAGGCTATCTTCTTTGAGTCAGGGGACCAGCGGGGTGACGTGGCCGAGACATCCCCGCTCGTAACTTGTTTCATGCCGCCGCTATCAAGCGGCATAACATAAATCTGGGTAACAACTTTGTTCGCGTCGAAATTGACGTCCCCAATCGTAAAGGCCACATGCTTGCAGTCGGGTGAAACCCTTGGATCGCCCACGCGACGCACCTTCAACAATTCTTCGATTGTCAGGCGACGGCCTTGTTGTGCCGTCGCAAGTGATGCGAATGCTACGAACGCAAGCACAAGGACAGAGATCGAGATTACAAAACGGTTCATAAGACCTCTCAGAGTGGTTAGCAAGTTGTTTGGGGGGAAAGCGGCGACATTATTGCATTAAACAAGCCGCAACCAAAAAGCGTTCAATTCCGGGTTCGAAGGTTTTTTACCGCCTTCAGGCCGTTAGCCCGCAGGGCCAATAGGCCAGCCGTTTTACGGCTGGTTAGGTCTGCTGTCCCATTGTTAGGCCGTTTCAACGGCCTTACCTTGGCGCGCGATACACAAGGCCGCTGAAGCGGCCTCGAAAAATGGTCATTGTCCGCGAACCAGCCGTAAAACGGCTGGCCTATTGGCCCTTGCGGGCTAGCCGCGTGAACGCGGCACGGAATTTATGGGCAAGTTTCTTGGTCACGGGATAAATTCATGTGTCGTTGTTTCATAGAGATTCAGAAATCACTACCCCCGTCTTGTAAAACAAGAAACGGGTACAATACTTTCCGATGACTCGCCGAATAATAGTTGCCCTTCTGAGGTTCGCGATGCGGGTCTATTTCCGGCGAGTGGAAGTAGTCGGTCTCGAGCACGTACCGCAGACTACTCCCGTAATTTTCGTTCTTAATCATCCTAACGCTCTGGTTGATCCGGCATTTCTATTATGCCTTGCCCCACGTCGCGTTTCGTTTCTCGCCAAAGCACCCTTGTTCAGAATGCCTATACTTGGTTTCCTGGTTCGGGCGCTTGATTCGCTTCCTGTTTATCGCCGGCAGGATGAAGGCGAGGACGTTTCCAAAAATCGCGAGATGTTTGTAGCTGCGCGAAAGCTGCTGGCACACGGTGGGACGATTGGGATTTGCCCTGAGGGCGTCTCACACGATGAGCCCCGCCTTCGACCAATTAAGACGGGAGCCGCTCGCATCGCTTTGGCTGCCGTGTCCACAGGCGAAGTGCTTGACCTCGCTATTGTCCCGGCCGGTCTTTACTACACCTCAAAAACGAAATTTCGTAGCGCCGTACTACTCTATTTCGGAAAACCAATTGAGGTGACGCCGGCTGAGCTTGAAACGGACGAAAATCCGCCTCGTTCCGCAGTTCGTGAACTTTCCAATCGCATCGAGGGTGCTCTGCGGGAAGTGATGCTCGATGCCGAGCACGAAGAGTCGCTGCAAACTATCAGCCGAGCGGAACGAATCTTTTCATCCGCAGCTGCCGAAGACGTAGATGACAGTCTTGCAGAAGAGTTGCAGCTGCAACAACGCTTCATTAAAGCCTATACGATTTTGCGAGAACGAGCTCCGGAGCGTTTGCGCAAACTGGAAGTGCGAATGAGCCGATTTGAAGAAGAACTGGCTCAGGCTGGTGTGGATCCGGACGATCTCTCCCCACCAAGTTCTACGCTTGATGTCTTTAAACACTTGATAACCCGCGTGCTTCTTTTTCTCGTGCTCATTCTTCCAGCGACCCTCGGCGCCCTGGTCCATTATCCCGCCTACCGGCTGGGTGGCTACCTGGCTACCAGGTTTTCAAGGGACGAAGATGACGTTACTTCTACCATCAAGATTATTTCGGCGATGCTTCTGTTTCCAATGACCTGGCTGCTGGCCGCCGCGGCCGGCTACAAACTGCTGGGATGGAAAACGTCCCTTGCCGCAGCGATGGTGATTCCGGTTGCCGGGTACCTTGCTATCCGTTTTTTTGAGGGGCTTGATAGTTTTCTGGGGGGATTACGCGCACTGGTGTTCTTCCTGATGAGGCGGCGATTCTTTGTGCGTTTGCTTGCCGAACGGAAAGCGATACGCAGCGAAATCCTGGCCCTCGGCGAGGAAACTGCGATTCTGAGCCAGTGATTGCTTGGTCACTCGTTATAGCGAGGGGAAGGGGGAAAGCTATCTGGCGCCGGCTTATTGTTATTTTTTTCGAGCTTTTGCTCCCGCCGTGCTCCGGGAAGTCTTCGCGGTGCCTCCACGTTTTTTGCCGCCCGAAGATCTAACCGTCCGACCCTTGCGACCTTCACTCTGGATTCTTCCAGCCTTCACAAGATTCTCATAACTTCCGCGCACGACATTTCGCGCCACCTTGAGCGAGTCAGCAAGCTCGCGCTCGCTTGGGAGATAACTGCCCACGGTCATAGCCCCTGACTCGATAAGGCCCGAAAGTTGGTCCGTAATCTGTTTGGTCATGGACTCTGGTCGCTTGCGATTGACACGTATAGTTGTTTTCACTCTGGATTCCCTCCTCGGCTGGTTCAATTTTTGGGTAGGTG
>JBHEMV010000011.1:0-24900 GCA_046262375.1 Pyrinomonadaceae bacterium | reverse complement strand
AATTCACCGTCAAATAAGAAGTGGCCCCAGATTGAAGAACACTGCATCAATGGGCCAGCCAAACTCTTGTCAGCACCACCCACAGTAGCGGGTGGGTCAATAAGACTACTACCAGCAAAACGGAAAGACCCATCAATCTGGAATCCAAGTCCGTCTACGTAGAAAGACTTACTCTTTTCATAATCGGTGATGCGAAGCGTTGGGTATACTTTCTGCATCTTCGTCCTCCGAGCAATTAAGATGAGGTCAGTACTTGGAGAGTTTTAGAAAGAAGAAATCACCACTGCTTGTCTTAGCAGCTAATAATCCAACCATGATAGATCATGAAAAGTGTCAATTTTCATTTGACTCGTCGCCCCCAGATGAGTTGTTAGGCATCGCCGCCCTCGTGCGCGTGCCCCCTCCAATGGGAGGCGTGTCAGACGCACGTGATCGAGTAGTGCCGTGTTCACGGTGCGCTTCATGTTCCGGGCCGACAAGCCTCTCATCGCTCTTCTGCGCCGGATAGTTTGTGAGGCCTATCTTTCAACAACCGTAAAGCCGGACTCTAAACCGCGCTCTGAACTTGTGGCGGCAAAAACTTTGAAGTCGCCGGGTTCTACTACGAACCGCATCTCGCGGTTGTAAAAACCAAGCTGTTCCGAGCTAAGCGTGAACTCAACCTTCTGCTTCTCACCAGGCTGTACAGTTATTCGCTTGAATCCCTTCAACTCTCTAATGGGTCGCGTAACGCTGGCAGCAACATCGCGGATGTAGAGTTGGACCACCTCATCGCCCGCGCGCGCTCCCGTGTTTTCCACGTCAACGCTGACTTTTACCTGGCCGTTAGGCTTGATGCGTCGCGCGCTCAGTTGCAAGTTGCTCAATCGAAATTGCGAGTAGCTCAAACCGTAGCCGAATGGATAAAGCGGCGTGTTTGGAATGTCAAGATACTTCGATGTGTATTTGTTATTCGGCTCAAAGGGTCTGCCGGTGTTTTTGTAGTTGTAGTAAAGCGGAATCTGTCCCACCGAACGCGGAAAAGTCACAGGCAATTTCCCGCCCGGATTGACATCGCCAAAGAGAACGTCGGCAATCGCATTGCCAGCTTGTGTGCCTGCAAACCACGTTTCAAGAACCGCGGGCGAGTTTTCAGCTACCCAGTTGATTGTGAGCGGACGACCGTTCATTAAAACAACTGCGTAGGGCTTGCCCGTCGCGTGAATAGCTTTGATCAACTCCATTTGCTTACCCGGTAAATCAAGCGAACTGCGCGAAGCGGCTTCGCCGCTCATTTCTGCATCTTCGCCAACGGCCACGATTACGAAGTCCGATTCATTCGCCGCACGCACAGCTTCGGCTACGCCGTCTGTCTTTTCTGAATTGATGTCGCAGCCTTTCGCGTAGTTGATTTTTGTGGATGATCCGACTTTCGCCTTTAGCCCTTCGAGCAGCGTCACCGCGTCTTCTGTCTTGCCGTCGCCCGTCCAGGAACCAAGCATGTTGCGTTTGTCGTCTGCTAGTGGCCCCACCAAAGCGATTGATTTGACGTCCTTGTTGACGGGCAAAGTTTTGTTATCGTTCTTGAGCAAGACAAATGAACGCGCAGCAATCCTGCGTGCAGCAGCGAGATATTCAGACTTCATTATTGTTGCGGACTGGCGCGCTTCGTCGGCGTAAGGGTTATCAAATAGGCCCAGCCGAAACTTGATTCGCAAAACGCGCCGCACTGATTCGTCCAAAGTCGCCCGTGAGATTTTCCCCTCCCGAATAAGCTGCGCGCCATGTTTGTTATAAAAGCGGCTGACCATCTCCATATCAGTTCCGGCGTTGAGCGCGTACCTTGCGGCGTCCGCTTCATCACGCGCCAGGCCGTGATTCATCAACTCCATAACCGCCGTGTAATCGCTCACGACAAATCCATCAAACTGCCACTCGTCGCGCAAAACTTTGGTTAAAATGTGTGGATTTGCTGTCGCAGGCACGCCACTAATCTCATTGAACGAAGTCATAAACGTGCCAACGCCCGCGTCAACCGCCGCTTTGAACGGCGGGAAATACACTTCGCGCAGAGTGCGTTCGGAGATATCCGTGGTGTTGTAGTCGCGTCCGGCTTCAGCCGCGCCGTAAGCAACCCAATGCTTAGCGCAGGCCATGACCTTATCGGGCTTGCTAAAGTCGTCGCCTTGAAACCCGCGCACGCGCGCGCGGGCCATCGCAGAGCCTAGATATGGGTCTTCGCCCGCGCCCTCTGCGATGCGCCCCCAACGCGGATCGCGCGCGATGTCAACCATAGGCGCGAATGTCCAATGTAGTCCGGTTGCTCTGGCTTCGGCGGCAGCAATACCAGCCGCTAGTTCGACAGCCTCCGGATCCCAACTCGCCGCTTCGCCAAGCGGAATCGGAAAAATAGTGCGATAACCGTGAATCACATCGAAGCCGAACAGTACGGGAATCTTCAAGCGCGACTGCTCCATTGCGATGTGCTGAATCTCGTTCGTACGTCGCGCGCCGCGCACATTCAGTGTGGAGCCGAGCAACCCCTGACGCACCATTTCTAGATGCTCGTCCCGGTACCTGCCGTCGCCGTGCCCGTCGAGTATTTGCAACTGACCGAGCTTCTCCGCAAGCGTCATCCGCGCAAGTAGTGCATTGACCCTGCGCTCGAGGTCATCCGGCCGCACCCTGTCTGAGCGTGAAGACGGCCCTCGCCGGCTTTGCGCCACGGCAGGACCAAAGCTGATTGTGATGATAAGACAGAGCGCGAGTAGGGGTTGGAGCAGTTTAGCAAGTTTCATCGAGAGTTATTGTTCATTTGATGTAGGGGGCGACAATCGAGCGCCACAGTATGTAACCGGCCTCGTTCATGTGCAAGCGGTCCTGCACGAACAGTTCGGCGCGCGGTTTTCCATCTTTTCCAAGCATGGGGCGGAACACATCGATGTAGTCCAGTCTGCGCTGGGTCTCGGTGAAGTCTTTAATTAGGCGGTTGGCTTCTTTGACCTTTTCCGCAAGATGCCAGCGCGCCGGACTTGGCTTGATCGAGATGAAGGCGATGCGTGTGCGGGGCAGCTTTTGATGAACTACGGCGACAAACTTCTTGAAGTCTGCAAACACGACCGCTGGACTCTTACCGCTTTCGATGTCGTTATCACCCGCATACAGGACGATCAAACGCGGCCTGTACCGAAATACAATGCGGTCCGCAAAATCTACTGAGTCTTCAATGTGCGACCCGCCGAACCCCCTGTTAATAACTCTCGCCCTGGGGAAGTCCTCGCGCAGGCCCTTCCATAACCTGATCGACGAACTGCCGATAAATAAAACTGCCCCTTTGGCGGGTGGCTTAGTCTTGTCAGCCTCCTCGAATGTTTTGATCGCAGGCTCAAGCTGACGTTGCCTCTCGATCTTGTTCGACTGCGCGTAAGCTGAGCAAGCAACGCCGAGCAGTAGCGACCAAAACAGCGCGTAAGTCTTAGCACTCATCTATAGACCGATTATAGACCGAAATTATCATGAGAGCTGAAAGCAAACGGGCGGACCTTCGTCTTCGGCGGGTCCACCCGTATCAGGTTGTTGGTTCGTTAACTAAATCGATTTATTGGCAGATGTGTAACACTGCCCCAAAATGATGTCAAGGGCTTTACTCGCAAAAAAGGAAGAGTCCCTTCTTAGGAGTTTATTTGCCTCCGAACAGTCAAGTCATTACGCCGGGTGCGCCCATTGGATGCGTCTCAAGATTCTTCTTTGAAGCGTGTCTCGAATGGCCTCCTGCGGCGTACTGGTGAATTCCAGCGTGAGGGTCGAAGTTGAAAATGAAGTAAAGTTGATGGAAGAGTTTCCCATCCTTAATCATCAGCGCAATTGATGCTTTGACTCATCTATCAGTTGGTTGTTTCGCTCATAAGAAATGCCCGATAGCTGAGCAGCGTCTTGCGCAAGCTGCGGTGGATAGCGGTGAGCAGTGTAAACCGGATAAGCCTCCGTGCGCAGATGCGCAAGCATGTTGTGGCCACGGCGCGCGGCGCGTTCATGGCGCAAGGCTGAGATGTCAACGGGCGCGACGACGATGCGTTCGCCCGGCCCCGGTGATGCCTGTGCGAGAAGACGTCCATCGTAATTCACTACCTGGCTGCCGCCCGGCCACGAGTAAGGCGGATAGTGCTTCAGGCTCGCGCCCTGGTTTGCCGCAACAACGTAAGCGATGTTTTCCAGCGCGCGGCAGCGGTTCACAATGGTCCACCAGTCCATTGGTTCAGTCGCTCCCCACGGGTCCATGTAAGCTGACACGCGGACCAGAATCTCGGCGCCATTAGCCGCGAGCTGCCTCATCGCTTCGGGAAACAGCCAGTCGTAACAGATCGCGCAGCCGATGCGCCCGATGGGAGTTTCGGCAACGGGAAACAACGGCTCATCGTAGCCTGCAAGATCGTGCGGGCTGGTGTGAACCTCGTAGGGAATCCACGTGTTAACCTTGCGGTACTTGTAGAGAATTCCTTCCGGAGCGACGAGGCAGGTTGTGTTGAAGAGATGGCCCGGCCATCTCGGATCAACTTCAAGCATCGAGCCGCTCTGAATGTAGACATTATGCTCGCGCGCCTTCTGTCCGAGTGTTTCAGTGTGCTCATTGGGAATCTTGACAGCTAGTTTCTCGATTAACTCTTTGGCGGTCTCAAAGATCGGAGCTGCATGAGCAAACTCTGGAAAGACAACCAACCGCACGGGAAGAAATGGGGCGGCACCTGCGACCGCCGAATCGATCATCGAGACCATACGAGCGGTGTTCGTACGCATCGCGCGTCGATCGAGCGGATTTGGCATGTCGGTCTGACAAGCGGCGACTGAGTAACGAATGTGTTCCATAGCTTCCTTCGCTCCAATTGTGTTTAGATGGCGGACTTGTCCTGCCGTCCTTCGTCCCTCTATCCGACGACCGGGACGAGTCCGGTTCCAAATGGAGGTTACTGATTTTATCTGCGGCTTATTATCGTCTCAATTGAAGGCACAGGCGACGTAATAACGCGTGTGTTGTATCGCTCGATATAAGCGCGCCGCTCTTCGGTCATCGGATAATGCTCGGGCCACGCGTACGGATATCTGCTCATGCCATGGAACGGTAACGGTGCCAGCCGGTCCGGGCTGGCTGAATTAATGTCCATCTCTTTGCTGAAGCCATCTGCATACAGAACAAACGTTCTGGTCCATCCTGGTGGCAAAGCCGGGACTGCGTTAGCGGCCAGGGAGACGCTTATCTCGTCGCCCGGGCGACAGATGACAAACATGTCGTCACTCTTCAGCAGCAGTTCGCGCACTTCGCCCTCGCGTGTGTACCGGCCTGTCATCACCTTCCACGGCGAAGTGAATGAGACGCTCTGGTAATCGTAGCCGTACGGCTCGCGTCCGTCGGGCGTGATCTCCTTCGAGAATCCTCGCCAGTGCAACTCTGCGGAAACTGGATCGAGGCGAGTTATCTCAGTTGGAAAGTCGCCGCCCGAGGTATCAAGTAGAATTTGGTCCCAGTATATCTGCATGTTGGTAACGATCCGTACTTCGCGGTTGGAGGTCAGAAACTTGCCTGTGAGATCCACAACCACCGTCTGCGGTCGTCCAACCGGGATGCCGATATCTTCAATAACCGTGCGCCAACGACCATTTTCATCCTTTACCTGCAGAGCGGGCGGCTTCATGGCCTTGCCGGCCTGAGACGCTGCGACGTTGTCACTAGACCACGCGTAATCAGTCCAACCTGTCAGCAGGAGGAGGATTCTTGAACCATGGCCGTCTTTCCCTTTGTCCAAAGTCTTTTTCTTGATGTTGGACTTCTTCCTGGAGGCGCGGGCATCCTGCCTGCCTTGTCCCTGATCCAAAGTTCGTGCTTGGACGTGGGCCGTTGGACGTTGGACATTTGACTCCTCGAGTTTCATCGTCAACGCATGCTCTTCCGCATACCCGCGAAGCCGGTCGAGACGAAAGTCATCCGGATAGCGACGATCAAGATGGGACACAGCATCGAGCACATTATGGCCATGATCGTCAACCGCGGTCAGCGGCGGATGCCCGCCGCGAGTCGCATAAAGCTTGAACGGCCGGGGCGGATCGGTCATGCCTTCGTTCGGATAGATTTCTGTATCGGCAGGATGCGCCACAACGAGAAGTTGGAGTCGATCCACGAACAGCCCTTCTTCAAGCTCATTGGTAACGCGTAGCTCGTAGCGACCGTTGTGCTCTCTTAGTTGGTCACCACGAATGCGAACGTACTCGTCTGGGTCGGGCCTGTTGTAGCGGCCGGGCTCTTCGAGATAACCCATCTCGCCGCCACCCATGAAATCGGTGATGAACTCAAACCGCTCGCCATTCCAGGTATATAAGTAAGGACACGACGACGGTTTGCGATCTAGTTCGGTTATCTTGAGCGTGACAAACGAAGATGCAGGGTTACCTTCGATGGCAGCGGCCGCGTCTGGAAACTCTGTCTCTGCCTGCACGATGCCGGCGGGCCAAAGCACACGCACAGCATCGGGTTTCTCGCGTTTACCTAAACCGAAGATCAGATCAGCCGGGGCTGCCGCAGGTGAGGTCGAATAAGTTTCCAACTTTTGCCAGAGACTACCGGCGCGCATTTCAAGCTTCGCTTCGACAGCGCTTTTGTTGCTAACACGTCCGTGAAGATCCACGCGCAAAGAGTGGTTGCGATTGCCCCCACCGTTTCGCAAAATGCGCAGCTCGCCGCGTGGTCCCCGCACCAACAGATCGACGTCACCATCGCCGTCGAGATCGCCGGATGCGAGTGCGGTCCTCGCCGCCTTCATTCCGCCATAACTATGCGTTCCGTCGAGAATCTGATAGCTCACCGGAAGGGCGCGTTTGCTAAGGTCCGCGAAATCGTTGCCCATATTGCGAAACAGGCGCAACCCTTTCTTTGTCACTACCAGCAGATCGCGCAGGCCGTCGTTGTCGTAGTCGAGGAACTGGGCCGCAACCGCTCGCTTAGCTTCCGTAGGTGCGGCTACGATGCGAAAATGCGCTCGCCCGTCGCTCATCGCGAAAACCGCAGTGGTGTCATTCGCCAGAAAGAAATCCGTGAAGCCGTCTTTGTTCACATCGCAGGCAGCGACATTCCAGTAAGCCCGCTTGTCGGCAAGACCGACTTCACTTGCCACATCACGAAAGGTGCCATCGCGCAGGTTGCGAAAAAGCATCGGCGGATTGTCATAACTAAGCACTAATAGGTCAACATCTCGACGATTGTCGAAGTCTGTTGGAACAACAGCGGAGTTCGTCGAGAATGAATTTCGCGCTCTCACTTTTGCCGCTGCCGTGATTTCTGTGAACGTGCCATTACCATTATTGCGAAACAAGATGTTCGTCGGGCCAGTTACGAAGATGTCGAGGTCGCCGTCGTGGTCGACGTCAACAAAAGCTGCGGAGATATAAGGCCTGGTTGTGGAAGGAGGTGTGATACCTGCAGCTTTGGTTCGATCGGAAAAGTGTCCGTTGCCGTCGTTGTGATAAAGCACGAGGAAAGTTGGGTTGAAGCGCACCACAAAGAGATCGGGCTTGTCGTCGTTGTCGCAATCGCCGGCAATTGCCGCAAAAGACCCCTGCGAGCCACTGATTTGCAAACCCGAACCAATCGTTACGTCGGTGAACTTCCCGCCGTCGTTGCGCAGGAGCCGCTGCGAACCCGAGGCGTCAAAAATATCAAGGTCGCCATCGCCGTCGTAATCGAACAACACAACAGCTTCGGCACGTTCATTGGCATCGAGCATTGCCGGCTTGAATCGCGAGCGACCTCTTGGCTTGGCTCTCCTATCGGTAGCTGCTGCTTTGAAAAAGCTCTCGGTTGCATCCGTTAATTTTACCTCCGGCGTCGATTTATCGATCAGATCAGCTTCCGCACCGGTTGAAGCGATGGCTTCCGCGTAGCGTCCACCTTCCAGGTAATTGTTGCCGAGAGTGGTACCGGCGCCGCTTTGCCGAAACTGCTGAAACCGTTGAATGAGGCGCTGGCCTTCTTCTTTGGGGCCTGTGCGCGTCAAAAGAATTCCCAGATTGTAGAGCGCCGTTTCATTGTACGGTTCGGCATCCAGAGCCCGGCGAAAGGCGGCAATCGCTTCCGGATACTTCTTTTGCTGCACGAAGATCTGGCCCACATTCACATTTGAGCCGACATCGCCAGAATCAATCTTCAGCACCTTTTCAAACTCAGCGATGGCCTCCTCAAAACGGTTTTGCGCACGGCCGATCAGACCGAGGATGTAATGCGGCTGCGGCGCGTTCGGATCCTGTACCAGCGCTTGTTCCGCTTCCAATTTCGCCGCGTCGACATCGGGCAAGTAGTAGAGCGCGATACTAAGATTGATTCGCGCTAGGCGTAGATTTGGAACGATCCTCAATGCTCGTTTGAATTCTTCGGCTGCCTCCCTGGCTCTGTACTGTTCGAGCAAGGCCACGCCCAAATTGTTCGCCCGATAAGCTTCTTCACGGTTTTCAATTGCTGAGGTCTGAATGCCTGCTGGCGCCGGAGCCATCGCCCGCGAGCGAGGGACTAAAGTTGAGCTTTGGAAGTTGGAAAAAAGAAGGACGACCAGAAGAGCGAAACAAAAACGCGAAGACTTCATACTGGACCTTCAGATACCACGATCTCGAAAGACAGCAGCGGTGACGGCGTGGTATCGGTAGAGAAGAGCATCGGCATTCAGTTTGGTTTGGCCCTCGAGGCGGGCCCGCCGCTTGTGGCGCCGGCCAGATCACCAAACCGCCGCCGTGTTTGCGCCGACCATCCTGGAATCAATTCGGTGATGATCCCGCGATCATTTACCAGAATGGATAGTGGCACCGCCATTTCATCGGTCGCATACAACTGCTCGACAGTTTGTACGCCACCAATAAGGATCGGATAGGTCAGGCGACGGCTGGCAACAAAACTCTTTACATCCGTTTCCGGTTCGGTGTCGACATTCAAGCCGACAAGGTCCACGCCGCGCGCCGAGAGTTTCGCATTTAGCGCCTGCAACTCAGGCATCTCGCTCGCACAGGGAGCGCACCACGTGGCCCAGACATTGATTAACAGACGGCGTCCCTGCTTCAGTTGCCGACGCAGCGAGGTGACGGCGCCGTCGATTGACTTCAATTGCAGATCCGGCATGACGCGACCAACGGCAATCTTCAATCCGCTGGCGAGCGTTTCAGCTCGGGTCAGCGGGTCAGGTAAAGCGGCGCTCTTAAGATTTAGCACTTCCGTGCGACCCTTGCCTTCGCGCAGCAAGAGCGACATGCGTGCTCTCATCTCGCCGGTGAAGTTCTCGACCTTGCCGTTGGGCCAGGTGACTTCGATCGACTGCGCACGCTCGTCTTTACCCAAACCAAAAAGCAGCCGCGGATCGTGTTCGGAAATGAAGCCCGAGCCGCCAGATTTAATTTTTGTGAGCGTACCCGCGGAGGTTTTAACGCGGACCACGCCGCTGAAAGCGTCGCGTCCAACATCCTTCCCGCCTTCGAGCGATATGCGTAACCAGTTGTTCGCCTGGCCCACGTTGTTGCGGAACAGGAGGTGCGATTCAGCCTGAATTGTTGTGAGAAAGACATCGTAATCGCCGTCATTGTCGAAATCTGCAAAGACTGCTGCCCGACCGTCCGCGATTGAATCGATACCTGAAACACCTGAAATATCTTTGAACTTCTTGTTGCCCAGATTCAGATAGAGCGGGTCACGCTCATAACCGCTGAAGGAAAAACCGCTCTCATTGATCAGCTGGTCTTGATCTGTACGCAGCGCGCCCTTCTCTTTCGCCGGGTTGTTTGACTGCGTCACGACCTGACGCCAGAACTGGCTTCAAGTGTCTTTCATCGACTTGCCCGAGATGAAGCCGTTGGGAGTGTAGATGTCTTCCCATCCATCATTGTCAAAGTCGATGAAGCCTCCGCCCCAGGCCCAGCCGCCTGAGAAACCTCCTACATCCGCAGTCACGTCGCGGTAATGACCATCGCCGGTGTTCTCGAAGAGATTGTTTCCTGCCGCCAGCTTCTTGAACACATTGTCCCTGGGACTCGAATTGGGAAACAGGCGCGAGAGGATGCGATTGCCGGCCGTCGAAGACATGTTCGTGGCGTGCAGATCCAGCAGACCGTCGTTGTCGTAGTCGCCGAAAGAGACCCCCATCCCATTTCCGGGATCGAGCACGCCGCGCTGTTTCGCCTCATCAACAAAATGATCACCTTTATTGATGAACATCGCCTTCTCGCCGAAGTCGTTCGCGACGTAAAGATCCTGCCGGCCATCGCCATTCACGTCTGCGAATGCTGCCGCGTAACTCCACCGGTGGTCGTCGACGCCCCACTTTTTGGCTTCTTCCTTGAATGTGCCGTTGCGCTGATTGATAAAGAGCAAATTGGGAGTGCCGTTGGTTGCGCGAAACCAGGAATCCGGTGTCACCTGCCCGTAACGATTGTAGGAGGTCACATAGATGTCCGGGCAAGCGTCGCCGTTAACGTCACCGGCGACAGCACTGAAACCGATCGCTTCCACTGCAACACCGGCTTCGAGTGAGACATCGCGAAACTCCAGTTTGCCATCGGGAATCAGCCGATTCTCCAGGAGGATTTGGCGCCCATTGGCGGAGATGAAGACGTCTTCGTCTCCGTCGTTGTCGTAGTCGAGGAAGAGCGGTGCGCTTCCACTGGCAAGGAACCGCACGGCTGCCTCCGCTGAAGCATCGCGAAACTTGCCGTGACCATCGTTCAGATAAAGGTAGTTGCGATCCGCCCCGGTCGCAAAAAGATCGACAAACCCGTCGCGATTAAGATCGGCAGCAGCCGCGCCATGCCAGATGAATCCAGTGTTGCCCGGCGAGCCATAAGCGGGAATGGGAGCAGAAACTCCTGCGGGCTTTGAGTCCTCAGAGAACAGGTCCGTAGTCGCAACCATAGAGTCGAGACTGACAAGCGCGAATTTTTCAAACTGCCACCGCTTCGTTTCGGCATAGCGCACATCGATATCGACGACTCCTCGCGCCCACTCGCGGTGACCATCGGTGTTGCGACCAATAACGTAGAACGCCACACGCGCGTGACCTTTGGAGCCCACCATTGCCGTTGGTACCTTTGCCTTTGCGATTGAACTCGCATGGTCGTCGAAGGCTGCCGCTTTTACCTTGAAGCGCGCGTCTTCAATCTCCGAGAAGTGATCGAGAAAGACCAGCCAGTCGCGCATGAACTCTTCTCGACTCATTTCGCTCGGCTGGTCCGTCTCCCCCGCGCCGTGCGCGTTCAACCTTCCCGCTGCAATCGGGCTGGCGGTCATTGCTTCCGCGCTCCAGCCGTGTGTGCCGATCCATTTCACGTCATTCTTAACAGCTAGCGGCCGGCACAGAAACGGCGAACTGATCAATGACCGGGGAAAGAATTCTGCAGTTAGTTTCGCATCACGATCTCGCGTGGCGATAGAGAGTTCCAGCAGGTCGTTGGCGAGCGATTCAGAGAGGTCCTCGACTATCTCAAGTCGAGTACGATCGATTGTCTGAGTAGTCGCGGGCGCCATCTGTGCACTGGCATGTCGAACCACTACTACCGCAACAGTGACTCCGACAACTGACAACACAACGTACAACAAACGCATGATCGTCTTTGGAATCATCGAATCAATACCGTGTATCGAACACTGAACGTTTTGACAGGCGGCCCAGCGCCATCAGTCAGAGAGTGCAATCTATTCTGACGTTGTGCGGCTGTCAAGTTAACGATCCCTCATAGTAGTTTGCTAACAACTGACTTTATTTGCTAAGAACAGGGGTCTCTTTGCAGAGTTTATTTGCCGCCGGACAGCCAAGTCATTCCACCGGACGCGCCGGCTGGATGGGCTCCAGGCTCTTCTTTGAATCACGGCTTCAATGGCTCTTGCGGCGTGTGCTCAATTCGGCGAGAGGGTTCACGGTGATGGAATGGAACCCCCCATGCACTGCCGACGTGGACCACCCGAAAACTAGCTGGCGCGAATGATATGGCTTTGCCTCAAAAGTCACGGACCAAAGCCGAGGCCCAGCAACGGAGGACTTTTAGGGCAGAGCCAATGATATGCAGCAAAACGAACAATTAATCGGAGCGTCTCCACGCGCAAGCCCGGTCGTCCCGCTGCTTCACGTCGCGTTTGTGCTAATAGGCATCGTCAACACGTTGCTCGGCCCGATTCTCCCTCTGCTGTCCGCCCGCTGGCGGCTCGATGACGCTGGTGCCGGCGCGCTTTTTTTCGTTCAGTCCGCCGGGGCCATTGTGGGTTCCGCACTGTCCGGCCTGCTCATCAAGCGGTTTGGGTTTTTGCCGCTGTTGGCCGCGGGCTTCGGCTTGATGGCGGCAAGTACGGCTTGTCTAGGCTTTGAGTCATGGGTGGCCGGCGTGTTGTCAATCTCCGGTACCGGCCTGTCACTGGGACTCACCATCCCCACGATTAATCTGCTGATCTCGGAACTCAATATCGGGAGGCGCGCGGCGGCGCTTAACCTCCTAAATCTCGCCTGGGGAGTTGGAGCAGTCAGCGGCCCGGTGCTGGTCCCAACGCTTTCGCAGTCCGTGGGGTTCACCATCGCGCTACTCTGTGTGGCTACCCCCTTGATTGTAATGGGCATCCTGATCGGGCGCAGCAGCGTCCTTCTGCCCGACGCAGTGGGAGCCGGAGAGGCGACGCGTTCTGGAGTCATGCGCCTCTGGATGACTCCTTACGCGCTGCTCACAGCCGCGCTGGTTTTTGTGAATATCGGGACGGAGTCGGCGACAGGAGGTTGGATCGCCTCATACGTCCAACGCCTGGGCCCCTCATCCCAACTTTCCTGGGCGGTGGCACCGTCACTCTTCTGGGCCGGTTTGTTAGCGGGCAGGGCCGCAGCGCCGTTTGTCCTTCGACGCGTACGCGAAACCCGCATGGTGCTCGCCGGTATGTTTGTCGCCGTGAGCGGCTTGGTCGTTATCCTTCTGGGTACGACAATAGTGCCTGTTCTGATTGGAGTGGGTCTTACGGGACTCGGCCTGGCTCCCGTTTTTCCCACTACCATCGCGCTCTTCACTGAGCGGTTCGGACAGGACGCGGCTCGTCTGACTGGTACTTTGTTCATCCTGGCTGGCTTGGGCGCCGCAGTGTTTCCGTGGCTCGTCGGGCTCGCATCGTCTCACTACGGTGCGTTGCGCGCCGGACTGATCGTCCCACTTGTCGGCGGGGCGGTGATGATCGTTTTACACGCTGCAATCATGACGACATTGCCGTCTCGCAAATAACCCTGTAACACTCTGCGGCGTTGATGGCTGAGAGATCTGGGAGTGATGTTCGGACAACTACTTTCGGTCCTTCATCAAGCAGTTCGAGCAAAGATGATCGTGCTGCAGGATAGTGCTTCATCGCTTGTCGTCGGTGAGCCCGGATTTCAAGGTTTTGCAAAGCACACGATGTGACAGGCGTAGGTCGTCGTCGAGGCGCTGCTCCTGAAGCTTGTTCACTACTTCATCGCAGGTGACGAGCCGTTTGTGGACTTGCTGCGCGTTGTTTTTGCTATGAAGTCACGATGTTCAATCGCGTCTCAGATAATCGCGTGGCGAGTTGAATAAGATGAAGAAGCAATCTCTTGTGGCTGAGTTCAGCTGGCAGCGCAACTGGCAACGAGACTGGAGACACGGATAACGTCCGTCTGGGCAGGACTTGTTGATTGGCGGACGATCAATTCAGGCACGACCGTCAACAGCTTCGGATGCGCCTCACGCGGGCCAGCCGCGAGGCGACGCAACAAAGTCTCGGCTGCCAGTGTACCCATCCGTTTGAGGGGTTGTCTGACAGTTGTCAGCGGAGGGTTCTGGTAAGCAGAGCTATATATGTCATCAAAACCGACGACGGAAATTTCCTCAGGAACCCGGTAACCCGCCTCATTGAAGGCTCGAATCGCGCCGACAGCAGAAACGTCATTGAAGGTGAACAGCGCGGTGAAGGGCTCACGCGCCGCCAACAACTTTCGCGCGGCTACATAGCCCAACTCCGGCGACGGAGAATTGCCTTCCAGTTGTGCCACAAGGCTCGGGCCTATTAATAGGTCCAGACGAAGAGCTGCTTCGCGGATCGCCTGCCACCGCACTTCGGTGTCGGAACTAAAGACCTGCCCTTTGATGAAGGCGATTTGCCGGTGGCCCAGTTCTACGAGATGCTCCAGGGCAAGACTCGCCGCCTTATTGTGATCGAGCGTAATGTTGGTTACCCCCTCTACGTCATCATGCCTGGAGACCGCGACGGTAGGAAGAGGCAGTCCTTTCTCGCAAGGAGTATCCACAGCGATGAGTCCTTCTACGCAGCGATCGAAGAGCAGCTTTCGATATTGGTTGAGTAGTTTGGGGTCATGCCTGTGGCTGGCAACAAGATAAAAGTATCCTGCGTCAAGCAGGTGATCTTCGATCCCGCTCAACACCATTGCTGAGTACCCCTCGCTCAGTTCCGGCACGAGCACCCCTAACGTGTAGCTGCGTTGCGCCCGCAACGAACGCGCCAGGAAGTTGGGTTGGTAATTGAACTCCTTTGCCGCGGCAAAGATCCGCGCCTTTGTCTCCTGCGGGATTGAACTGGCCCGCGGGGAATCGTTGAGTACAAGCGAAAGCGAGGTAGGCGAAAGGTCAAGATGCGCGGCCAACTCCTTGAGGCTCACCACAGGCCGCAACGCGGAGCCTTCGCGACTATCACCGCTCCGGCTTCTCTTCTTTGGTAGCATAGCGCGTGAGTTTTACACATAATCAACTTCAAATCAATCGAACTTTGTGTGAACGGCCGATAATCGTTTGCCGGCGCGTGGGCCAGCATTATTCTCCTCTCTTTCTGCCACTCAACTTTTACTTCGTTTTCAACTTCGACGCCGTCGCCGGAAGTCATCAGCACGCCGCATGGGCCATTCGTACTGCGATTCAAAGAAAAATATTGAGAGGCATGCGATCGGCGCATCCGGCGTAATGACCTGGCTGTTCGGCGGCAAATAGACTCCTGCTAAAAGCCTCCTGTTTTGGCCAATAAAGTCCAACAAAATCCTTGACATCATTTTGAGGCAGTGCTATACATCCGCCGATAAACCGATTTAGTTAGCGAAGTGCTCGAGACCCTTCCGCTTCCGCTCTAGCGATGAACGAGGATGGGATGAACAGGACAGCCACCAATCTAGGATCCGGGTAAGCCTTAACCACCGAGACGAATGTTATCACCGTCGCCACATCGATGGTCCATGCGCTAATCTGTGAGGAGGATTCAGTCATGCACCGCACCTTTCTTCGGATGTTTACTCTCGCTTTTTTCGCTCTGCTAATGCTGGGTCTCGGGGCGACTTCCAACGCCCAATTTCGGGCCGGCATTCAAGGCACTGTGACGGACCCTCAGGGGGGAGCAGTTGCCGGCGCAACCATCACCGTAACCAACAAGGAAACGGGCAAGGCGCAGGAAGTCATTAGCAGCGACGAGGGCTTCTATCGCGCCTCAGGTTTGCCTCCGGGGACGTACACAGTCACTGCGGAGAAGACTGGGTACAGTAAGAAGGTCCTGGAGACCGTTTCGGTGGCCGCTGAGACAACTCAGGGTCTTGACATTACCCTCGAAGTTGGCGAAGTCACAGCGACCGTTACCGTCACGGGAGAGGGGACGACAGCTCTGCAGACTGAGAATGCGACTATCGGTGGGTCGATCACCACACGAGAGATTCAGCGGCTGCCTCAGGTCGGACGCGACCCATACCAGTTGATCCGGCTCGCCAAGGGTGTCTTTGGCCAGGGCGCGTTCATTGGCCAAGGTAGTGCGGTCAGGTTCCCGAACGGCGGTACGGGCGGGGATTCCGGCGGCAACATCTTTTCGACCGAGAACCGGCCCGAGATCAGCGCCGGGGGCCAGCGCGTGGAAGCCAACAACATTCAGATTGACGGCGTTAACGCGATGAGCCAGAACTGGAGCGGGTCGGCGGTGATCACGCCGAACCAGGAGTCGGTCAAGGAGGTTAACGTACTTGCGAGCAATTACTCCGCCGAGAACGGCCGCGGCACGGGCGCCCAGGTACAGGTGGTTTCTCAAAGCGGCGCCAACGCGTATCACGGGAGTCTGTTTTTCAAGCGCAACACGCCAGGCATGAACGCCTTCCAGCGCTTTACACGCGCTGGGACAGCACTGCGCGAGAATCCGCAGCGGGTCAACCAATTTCTGAGTACGTACGGTGGCAGCATCGGCGGCCCCATCTATTTGCCGAGCTTTGGTGAAGGCGGGCGAAGCTACTGGAGTGGCAAAAACAAACTCTTCTTCTTCTTCTCGTATGAGGCCGCTAAGCGGGACAGCAGCCGCCAGGACGGTCAGTGGGTCCAGACCTTGCAGTACGCCAACGCGGTAAGGAACCTGCGCCCCAACAGCATCGCGGCGACTATTTACAACTTCCCGGGCGTTATCCCGCTCCGGATCGCCAGCGTTGACTCTCGGACGTGTGGTTCTGCCGGCTTCACCCAGGGCGTGGACTGCAACCAGGTGACAGGCGGTCTGGATATCGGCTCGATTAACGCGACCGCAACACCTGGCGTGCTTCAACCCGGCACAGGCGCCGGCTTGGACGGCATCCCCGACATCCAGTTTGCCCAGCTTACCATTCCGGATAAAAACAACTCGAAACAGTTCAACACTCGTATCGACTACCAGGTAACCAAGAACGACCTGGTGGCTTTCAGCATGTATTTCGTCCCCAACAATAACGAATTCGCTTGGGGGGGGGTAGGCCGCCCCGCGTTTGACTTCACATCGGCCCGGCGAAATACCGTGGGCACGTTGCTATGGACGCGCACCCTTTCTTCGTCCATGGTCAACGAAGCGCGTTTCAACGTAACTCGCTGGTATTTCGACGAAATTGCCTCGAACCCGAAGATAGGCTGGGGGATTCCAAAGGGTATCGTTTGTTATAACCCTGGTTGCCGTGCCTGGGGTGGACAGGACGTCGGACCGGGGGTTTTCTACCAGACCTCTTACAACTTCCGGGACACAGTGAGCAAGGTGATCAATGCTCACGCGTTGAAGTTCGGCGGGGACTTCATTGCCGAGCAGAACAACGACACGGCCCCCTGGGCGGGGCGTCCCACTTATTGGTTTGGCAATCCCTGGAGTTTTGCCAATGATGCGCCCCATGAGCAAAAAGCTTTTTTCGATCCGAAGACCGGCGCCTTTACGAACTTGGCGGCATACACCCGTTCCAAGTATTACGCCGCGTTCGCGCAGGACGACTGGAAGCTCCGGCCGAACCTGACCCTGAACCTTGGCCTGCGGTGGGAATACTACACTCCGCTTCGCAGCAAAAATAACAGAATCTCGAATCTCGTCCTCGGTCCGAACGGGGACCTACTGGGTGCGAAGATCAAAACGGGAGGCAACCTGTTCAACCCGGACCGGAACAATTTCGCGCCGCAAGTCGGCTTTGCCTGGAGTCCGAAAACAGTCTTTGGGCACAACATCGAAAACAAAGCCGTGCTGCGCGGCGGCTTCGGGGTCGGATATAACCGCCTTCCGGGATCCAGGTTGGGCGAGTCCCGATTCAACCCGCCGTTTTTCGCCGAATTCGGCCTGTTTCTAAACGACGGAAACGGTGACGGTATAACGGATCTGCAATACAGGCTGGCCCGCGACATCCATGGGTTTAGCTATCCAGCGAATCCAGCAGCAACATTGACCTTCGACCCCAACACAGGTCTGCCGCTGACCGGCAATCGGGTCGGCTTCAACGCAACCCTGCAAGACGTCCCGAATCCGTATGCGTATCGCTACTCCCTTGAGGGGGAGTACGAGGTCGGGTCCAGCTGGATCGCTTCACTTACTTACCAGGGTAGCAGGGGCCGCAAGCTTCCCCGTAACGTTCCGTATCACCTATTCGTTACGCCCCACCCGCGCATAAGTCGGGTGACCATGATGCTTACCGACGCCTATAGCAACTTCAACGCCCTGCTTTTCGGCGCGGCACGCAGGTTTTCCAACGGCTTCTCGTTCAACGCAGAGTACCGTTTTGCCAAGAGTCAGGACACGTGCTCCAGTGATAATGGGTGCACGCAGACCTATCCGTTCGATCAGAGCACGGAATACGGCCCATCGGACTTCGACGTTCGACACGCATTCAAGGCTTACGGCGTTTGGCACTTGCCGATCTTCCGCAATCGCAAGGATTGGGCGGGCAAGCTCTTGGGAGGCTGGGAATTGAGCGGAGACCTCTCGACCAATTCCGGGTTCCCGTGGACGCCGGTAGTCGGTGGTGACGATTGCCGTGTCGAGGTAGCCGGGGGCGGGGTATGCCCGCTGCGACCCATCGCCCAAATACGGCCCGCCGCAACGAACAGCACCAGCAACAGCACCTTTCTTGGAGCCGGCCAGTTCCCGGGCGGTGGGCTGACCTACTTCACGGCCCCGCCAAAATGCGACAACAATCCCGATAGCCCGGAACCTTCATGCGCCGCCCTCCCGCCGCGGCCAGGCATTGGCCGCAACAGCTTCCGCGGTCCCAACTACTTCAGTGTGAATATGACCGCCCTCAAGCGCTTCGGTATGCCTATCCTCGGTGAAGGTGCAGGTATCGAAATACGAGGTAATGCTTACAACATCTTCAATACGCTAAACCTCGAGAACTTCCAGGCCAACCAAGACAACACCCGGATCCAGCACCCGGACTTTGGAAGGGCGTTGAAGGCGTTGTCTGGAAGGACTGCTGAAATTCAGGTTCGGTTCAGCTTCTGATACGCTCAGGCGGGAGGGTGAGTTCGTCACCCTTCCGCCTTCTTTATGTCCGCCGTTTCCCGCAAATCCGCAGCTTGGAATTTCCTCCTTTACGTCTTCGTGACTTCAATCGTGTGCCTTACGGCCTCCGCGCAGCCGGCCGGCCCGTCGCTCGCTTCTGCCGACGCCGCGATACAGGCCGGACGCTTTGCCGACGCCGCCCAGCAATACGAAGCCTGGCTCAAGTCTCATCCCAATTCCAAAGAAGTCCTGTTGGCGCTCGGGATTTGTTACGTGCAGTTGGAACGACAGAACGAAGCGGTAATCACGCTAGGCCGCTATCTGAAGCTGGTCCCTGGGTCAGCCCCTGGACACGCTGCGCTCGGCATCGCCCTGCTCGATGGCCCAAAGACCGCGCAGGCGAAAGCGGAACTGGAAACAGCAGTTCGGCTTAACCCCAGGCAGGTGGATGCAGTCGAAGCACTCGCCAGGGTCTACCTGGTGGAAGGAAAGGCTGACGAAGCCGTATCGTTGCTGCGGCCGCTGGTGGCGTCGGGAGCCAATGACGAGACCCGAGCTCTGCTGGGCCACGCACTCATCAGGGCAGGGCAGGCGCAGACCGCCGCGGCCATGCTAGAGCGCGAACTCCAAGCCAATCCCCGCAGCGCGTCTCAGATTTACGCCATGACGGCCTGGGCGCACCTCAAGGCGGGCGACATCGCCAGGGCTGCTGAGATCTGTGAGCTAGGCATGAGAATTTATCCCGACTCGGAGATTGTGGCAGTCTACCTCTCTCTGCCGGCGCCGGTTCTGGCAGAGAGAATTGGTGCACGAATAGCGCGTCTCCAGAATGACCCGAATGTGGCCGAACTAGTAGCCGTGGGGCGGGTGCTGGTAAACGCTGACGTTCACCACAAGACGAGGGCCAACGAAATTGCGCAACGGCTGCTGGCTCATGCCATCGAACTGGCTCCCGACAGCGCCTCGGCTCATTACAACTACGGACGTGCGCTCAGCCGGAGCAGCATGGAGCGTGCGCTTAGTGAATGGGAAAAGGCGTTGGCCCTCCAGCCCGGCGGTGAGCTTCGGATGCAGATCTTGATCAATATTGGCGTGGCGAAGCTCGAGCTTTCGGACTTCGAGGCAGCTGAACGTGCCTTCCAGGCGGCCCTGGAGATCAATCGGAAGCTCCCGCAACGCAACCCGGAGGCCATGCTGGAGTACTTCCGCTTCCTGCAGTTGAGATTGCGACCTGCGGAGGCGGAAGCTTTGCTGCATGAAATCCTACGTTGGAATCCGTTGTCTCCTAAGGCGCACGTAGAACGGGCCAAGCTGCTGGCTGCTCGTGGGCAGTGGGACATGGTCATCGAAGAAGGGGAGTTCGTTTTGCGGAATGCGGGAGAGGACGAGGACTTGCTCCGCTCCGCGCACGTGCTGCTTGCCCGTGCTTATTACCTTTTAAACCAACCGGAGAAAGCGCAGCGGCACCGGTCCTGGCTCGAGTCGCACTGATTGTATAGCGGCACACCGACTCGTACTTTTTGCACTTACTTGAGCTGTGAACAAAGTTTCCAACGAATGCTGAATCGAAAGGAGCCGAAGAAATGAAACGAACTCTCTTAACAATGTTCCTGGCAACTGTCGTCTGCCTTCTAATTATCAACCAAACAACGGAGCAGGGTAGAGCCGGGCATCAGAGCAAAGATGATGAGGCCCAGGTAATGAAGGTAGATGAAGAGTTCCGTGTAGCTAAGCTAAAGCAGGATACAACGACATTGGATCGCATCCTGGCCGACAGCTTCAATGAAATGAATCAGTACGGGAGTAGCACGAACAAGGTTCAGTGCATCAAATTGTTCACTTACTTCAAGATTGAGTCGCTCACCACTGACGAGTCTCAGGTACGAGTCATAGGCGACACAGCTGTTGTGGAAGGCTCGCAAACTGAGACGAATGCGAGAGGCGTAGAGCCCATGCTGTTCATGCGCGTGTATGTTAAAGGAAATAAGGGTTGGCAATTGCTCGCAAGCATGCAGTTCCTCAGTCCGAACCGAACATGATCTGACATCAAATGAAAGCAGTGATCGTCATCCTCGTCGTGCTCTGTTCCTCGCCCGCGGTGGCGGCGCAGAAGCGGTCCACATCCACACAGGATTTCGATAAACTTGCAGCACAGGCGTCGCAGGCCCGCGACGCCAACCGGTTAGACGAGGCTATTGCTCTTTACCGTCAAGCGCTTCGTTTGCGACCCTCGTGGGATGAAGGGTGGTTTTACTTAGCGACGCTCCTGTATGAAGGCGATTCCTGGGCCGATGCCTCCCAAGCCTTCAAGGAGACGACCAAGCTCAATCCCAAAGTTGGAACGGCGTGGGTGATGCTCGGGCTGTGTGAGTTCAAGCTTGGCCGCTTTAGTGATGCCCTCACGCACATCCAGCAAGGGCGGCGGTTGGGTACCCCCGCTGATCCGCAGTTCAATTATGTGATGCTTTACCACGAAGGCCTTCTACTGCTCGGCAAAGGGGAGTTCGAGCGGGCCCAGGAGACGCTCGGCCTCCTGAGCAGTGATGGAGTCGAGAACGAGGATCTAACCACTGCGCTTGGGCTTTCCGTTCTTCGCATTAGCTTCTCAGATCTGCTTGCGGGGGATTCGGCGCTGCGCGAACTGGTTCGCCGTGCCGGCCGGGCGGAATATCTCGCTGCTCAAAAGAAGTTCGATGAGGCGCTCAGTGAGTATGATCGGTTGGCAACCGACTTCCCAAAGGCGCAAAACGTTCAGTATGCTTACGGGCGGTTTTTGATCGCTAGCAATCGGGATGAGAAAGCAATCGCGGCATTCAAGCGCGAGATTGAAAATACTCCGAACCACTTGTCGGCCCGGCTCTGGATCGCCGACACCAGACTGAGGCTCAAAGACGCCCCCGGTGGGCTGCTCTACGCCGAAGAGGCGGTGAAACTTTATCCGAAGGTTCCGCTCGGGCATCTCCTTTTGGGGTTATTACTTCTTGATACGGGTCAGACGGCGCGGGCCATCACCGAACTGGAAACTGCCCGAGCGTCTCTTCAGAGCGATCCTAAGATACACTTCGCACTGGGTCGCGCCTACACCCGTGCCGGCCGCAAGGAGGACGCTGAGAGCGCGCGCGCTACCTTCACGCGCCTCAATAAACAGATAGAGGAGGCGAAGAAGAACAGTGAGGGAGATCAGCATTCCAAAGCGGCCAAAGAGAAACCCTCTAGCGCGGTGGAGCCCCGCCGGCCTTGAGGATGAAAAGACGCACTCAAGCCAATGAGCAATTGCTACAGCACAAAACTTTTTCTACTGGGAGTACTCTTTCTTGCCCCAAACTTGGTTCATGCTCAATCCGATTACTATAGTCACCTCTTATTTGATAACAGCCTTACACCAAAACGCTATTACTACAGCGGCGGTAAAGTTTCCGAGCCCAGCAGTCTTGCCCTGGACAGAAATAAGCTGCCGGTGGAGACGAAGATCTCCTTTACTCCGCCGAATGCACTTCGACTTCAGTGGCGATCTCTTCCGAATGGAGGCTGGGAAGCTGCTCTGCACCTGGATCGCTGGAGAAATCGCGAGATTGCCTTCAGAGGCGATACCCTTTATTTCTGGTGCTTCTCACGAGAACGTATACCGGCTGCACACCTCCCACGCATCCAGTTACAGGACTTCGATCGCGGCTTTACAGCCCCGTTGAAGCTCGAACTACTGCGAGAAGCTATACCGGCAGGGCGATGGGTTCAAATGAAGATCCCACTACGACTGTTTACCACCGCATCAGTAGGTTCCTTCGACTCTCGCAAGGTGCAGAGTATCTTCTTCCTTCAAGGGACTGCCGATGAGGCGGAACACACATTGATCATCGACGAAGTAAAGATAGACGTTGCCCATCCAAACGATAACGCGCCACCCGCAGCGCCGAAGGGACTGAGCGCAAAGGGTTACGAACGCCACATCGACCTGACCTGGCAACCTCATGCGGAAGGTGATCTGCAGCGGTACATCATCTATCGCTCATTTGATGGTGCGCGCTATGAGCCTATCGGCATACAGCACCCACCCTTTCAGCGGTATACGGATTTCCTCGGCAAGCAAACCGGGCGGGTTTTCTATAAGATCACGGCGAGTGATCGCCACTATCACGAATCCGGCTTCTCTGGGGCCACCGAGAGTGCTACACGTTCGTTGAACGACGAAGAGTTAATGACGATGGTTCAGGAGGCCGGCTTCCGCTACTACTGGGAAGGGGCTCACCCAGTCGCCGGAATGAACCTCGAGAACATTCCAGGCAATGAGCATATGGTCGCGACAGGCGCTTCGGGGTTCGGCCTTATGGCGCTTCTGGTCGGTATCGAGCGCGGATTCATCAGCCGCAAGCAGGGTGCCGTACGCTTCTTAAAGATCGTCGAATTTCTTGAGAAAGCGGACCGCTTCCACGGCGCTTGGCCCCACTTTCTTGACGGGCGAACGGGTAAGGCCCTTCCGGTCTTTGGCAAGTACGACAGCGGGGGCGATCTCGTCGAGACTGCCTTCCTCATGCAAGGACTGCTCGCCGCTCGTCAGTACTTCAGAGGCGATGATGAAGTCGAACGCCGCATCCATCGTAGGATCACCGCGCTCTGGGAGGCTGTAGAATGGGACTGGTATCGCAAATCCGCAAACAGTGACTTTCTCTACTGGCACTGGTCACCGATCTATGCATGGCATCTCGATCATAAGCTCATCGGTTGGAACGAAACCATGATCGTATATCTGCTGGCCATTGCCTCGCCTAAGCATGGCATCCCGGCCAGCATGTACTACACGGGATGGTCCAGCCAGGCGGAAGAAGCTGTGCGATATCGCCGAGGCTGGGGAAACACTGATGAAGGCGACCACTACGTTAACGGAAATACCTACTACGGGATCAAACTCGACGTCGGCGTTGGGAGTGGTGGCCCCCTGTTCTTTACTCACTACTCTTTCCTGGGATTCGATCCGCGCGGTGTGCGTGATCGTTTCACGAACTATTTTGAAAACAATCGCAACATCGCCTTGATCAACCGGGCCTACTGCATCGACAACCCCGGAGGCCACGAGGGATACGGAGAGCGTTCCTGGGGTCTGACTGCCAGCGACGGTCCCTGGGGTTACATGGCCCACGAGCCAAAGCTCAAGATGGACACCGGAACGATGACACCGACGGGCGCGCTCTCGTCTTTTCCATACACGCCAGAAGCATCGATGGAAGCACTCAAGTACTTCTACCGGGATCTCGGGGACAGGCTCTGGGACATCTACGGCTTTCGGGACGCTTTTAACCTCAAGGAGGACTGGTTCGCGCGAATCTACATGGGCCTGAACCAAGCCCCCATCGTGGTCATGATCGAGAACCACCGAAGCTGTTCATGTCGAATGAGGAAATCGAGCCGGCACTGAAGACCATCGGCTTCGAGAAGGGCTAAGTACTTACGAAAAAATTCTGAGGTGTAATGGTTTTTCATTTCCACTTGTCATTTTCCATTTTCCATTTTCCATCTGTCATTGGTCATTGCGTTGTTCGTTGCGTGAGCGATGTCAAATGACACATGTCCATTGAGAGTTGGAAAATGAAACTGCCGCAACAATTTGTGCCTGGCTCCTTCCGGCGTGCGACGCCATCTCGGAGAGAGGAAAATATGATTACTCGATCCCACTTCAGCTGCCCGTTTCTCCCAACCTTCGTCCTTGCAGCGATCATGCTCGGGCCTGTTACAGCCCTGGCCCAGGCGGTCGCCCCACTGAACGATCCGGCAATCGAAGCTCGGATCTCCGCGCTGTTGCGGCAGATGACGTTAGAGGAAAAGCTCGGGCAACTGAACCAGTTTTCGGGTGGCGGACCTACCGGGCCCACTGACCCCCGCACTGGCCGCATTAATTACAAGCAGATGATCGCCGCCGGCCAGATTGGCTCGCTGCTGAACGTTACTGGCGCAAAGGAAACGAACGAGTTGCAGCGCATCGCGATGACTCGGTCCAGGCTGAAGATTCCGCTTCTGTTCGGACTCGATGTGATCCACGGATACCGAACTCTCTTCCCCGTACCCTTGGGTTTGGCTGCGACGTGGAATCCGGACCTGGTGGAGAAGGCGGCGGCTGCAGCCGCGCGCGAGGCGTCGGCGGAAGGCGTGCGCTGGACCTTCTCGCCAATGGTGGACATCGCACG
>JBHEMV010000010.1:47607-51999 GCA_046262375.1 Pyrinomonadaceae bacterium | reverse complement strand
TGAGTGGACCAAAGCTCTCTATGTATTCGCGACAAGCATTTTGAAATCCGGATTGATTATAATCTTCTTTTAATAGTCTACTGCCAATCAGCGTTTGCTTTAGACCAAGCACAGCCGACTCCACGAGTTTGCCGACCACCATACAGGTGCGTGATGCCACAGTGGGTCCACTGTTGGGAACGTCGGCAGTGTCCGGTTGCGCGACTTCAATGAGATCCGTGTCAACGCCCAAAGCCTGAGCTGCGATTTGCGAAAAGATAGTATTCGTCCCCTGACCAATCTCTGTGCTGGCAGCAAGAATGCGAACGTGGCCGTCTGCAGTCGCTTCAGCACCAACAACGGATTCCAGGTAAACCTCACCCGAACCCGTAAATCCAGCCCCATGCATAAAGGATGCGAACCCAATCCCTTTCTTTATTAGGGCTTTCCTGCCGACTGCTCCTGCCGACTGCTCCTTACCGTTCTCGCGCGCAAACCGCCCTCGTTTCTCGTGGTAGCCCGTCAACTCAAAGGCCCAATCGAGCAAACCGCCCATATCAACCTTTTCTCTGATGACCTGACTGGTCGCCGTCGTCTGGCCTTCCTGAATAAAATTACGACGACGAAACTCGTCCGGAGTTATGCCCAAGGCGCCGGCAACTTTATCGAGGTGCCGCTCGAGAGCAAATATGCTCTGCGGGGCCCCAAAACCACGAAACGCACCGTGCGGCGGGACGTTGGTCGCCACGGCGCTGCTGCGGATTCGTACGTGAGGACAATAATACGGACCAGCTGCGTGGATCGTTCCCCGTGAAAGGACGACGGGAGAAAGTGTGCAGTAGGCGCCGCCATCGACGATGAATTCTATTTCCATGGCGAGCAGTTTTCCGTCTTTAGATACCGCGGTCTTGTGTCGCGTGCGCGACGGGTGTCGCTTCGTCGTCGCCACCATGTCTTCGGCGCGGTCGTAAATCATCTTCACCGGCTTACCTGACTTCAATGAAAGCAGTGCCGCATGTCCGGCGATCAGCGACGGATACTCTTCCTTGCCGCCAAAGCCGCCACCGGTTTCGGTTTGAATGACTCGTATTTTGTCTTCCGGCAAACCAAACAGTTTTACGAGGGCCTTGTGAACGTAGTAGGGACACTGCATCGAACCCCAAACCGTCACGCCTTCCGCGGCGTTCGCGATTGCGATCACGCCGTTGTTTTCAATGTAGAGCTGTTCCTGGGCGCCGGTGTGATACTCACCTTCGACGACGAAGTCGGCCTTGGACCAAACGTCATCGACGTTGCCTTTATCAACCAAAAACGATTTGAAGACGTTGTCCTCTCCCCAAATGATCTGCTTCTTATTTACTGAATCCTGAAGTGTAAAGACTGGCGGCAGCTCTTCGATTTCGACGCGCACATTACGCCGCGCTTCTTCGAGCAGATATTTGTCCTCATGGGCCAGGAGAAGTATAGGCTCCTCAGGATGATTGACGACCTCGTCGGCGAGGTAAGGCTGATCATTTAGTATCAGTGCGACGTAATTATCGCCAGGGATGTCCCGGGCTGTTACGATCGTGAATTCATCCCAGGGTATATCGCCTTCGAATGAAATGTTCTTGATGCGTCCACGTGCCTTCGGACTGCGCACCGTCGTGCCATGAAGCATTCCCGGAAAGGAAATGTCGTCAACGTAAAGCGCCTGACCCGTGACCTTCTTTCGACCTTCTTTGCGCGGAGCTGATTTGCCGATGCAATGATTGTTTGTTTTTGCACTCATTACGGGTGCCTTATGAATTCAGGGTTCTGGAACAGCGAGGTTACGGCAGATCTTTTTGGCGAGCTGGTTTGATATCTCTATATGGCGTGGTACAGCTTCGACTGCTCCGGTCTTTGGATTGATCCATAGCGAATCTCACGACCTTCCCGCTTCAGATAGCACCCGTTCTTGCGCAAATGACGCAGCAAAGAACTGCGTTTCATTGCACCACTACCGTGTCCCGAATGGCGTCCGGTGGCGCGCCGCGCAAGCCATCTTCACGCCTGTCTTCAAGTATCAGGGCTATTGCCTCGGCTAAATTAGCCCGGCATTCTTCAACGGTGAGACCTTGGCCATTTGCCCCTGGGATTTCTGGACAATAACCAATAAACCACTCCCCATCTTCCTCAATAACCGACGTAAATTCGTTGCGCATGGGATCCCTCCTTTTGATGATGAGAATCTACATCAAATCAACAGCGCAGTCATAGGATTGAGAATCAGCCGGAAAATCTGTTCCTCTACGGTTTGCGATGACCAGCGGGTTCGCTTCAAGCTCTCTTCGATAGAAAACGCGCGGGCGCTGAACAGTGCGTTTCTGAGGGTCGGCAATATTTTGCTCGCCCTCCGTGAACGCGATCTCCAGGCCGATTCCTCGTGCTTGCTTCATCTTCTCTTCCTGAGATCATTCAAAGCGATCTTGCCGTAAATTCGCGCGTCGAATTTGGGTGCGTTGCCCTGGTCTAGCATGAGATACCTAATTCTGCTGATAGTGAAAGCTCTACAACCAGATCACTGAGATGTCTGGCTCCACCTGTTTGAATTCCGGATCGCCGGTCACTAGATGCGCTTTTCTATGCTTGGTCAACGCCGCCGCGAAGCAATCGGCAAAAGACATTTTGTGGTTGGCTTTGAACCTGCCGGCGTCGTGAGCAATATCCCAGTCGGCGTCAACCAGATCTATTCCCAGTTGCTTTAGCTCGCGGATGCTGCGGTCGGCATCGGCTTCTGAGGTTCTGCGGGCAATGATGTACCAAACTTCACCAGCGTTGACGACGCTCATTAGTAGAGGAACATTGTCTTCATGCGCATCGGCGATAATGTCTGCTACTTTTTCCGCGGAGGGCTCACCCTGGAGGTAGCTCATGATCGCCCATGAATCCAGCACGATGCTTTTCGGCTTGCGAGGCATTACAACTTGCGCTCCCTTTGCTTCTCCGCCATCAGCTCTTCCAACAACCCTTTGCCCTTAAACTTGCCGCGGAGACTATGGACAAACTCGCGCGTGATTGGCTTCAGTATGATTTCCTTGGCATTTTCATCCACTTCGATTTGAATGCGGGTTCCTTCCTTTATCCCGAACATTCGTCTCACTGACGAAGGAATCACGATTTGGCCTTTAGATGTTGCCGTGGTTTCCACTATTGCCTCCTTCTCCAACTTAGGAAGTAAAGTGTACCAATCGTTGGTATGTAAGTCAATGGTCGCGAGGTGGGAGATCGTGACTGAAGTTGTACGCCCCGTCGTAGGCGAGACTATTGCATTTCGCGCCCTTGGCGCTTAGGCGCGAACCGGTGTACGAAGTTCCGATACGAACCTATTTCCTGTTTTACCCGCTCTTCATGCCAGCCAAGATGCTTCTGCGCCACGCGCGCCGCGGCATCAACGGCATTTAATCCACACGCGGAATTCAAGCCCACCATTGTGCGACGCAGCAAACAATCAGATAACGACTGGGCCAGCTCGTCTCTAAAAGCAAATACCACTTCAGCCGCAATCGCTCCCGTTTCAATGTCGAATACTTCAGCGAGTGAAGAATCCTCGCCAACCAACTCCAGAATTACAGATGACCGTGCGCCGTAGGTTCGCAACAAATGATTGCTTGTCGCTGCCGGCAATCCGCAACTTTGTTTGAAGTCTTTGCAAAACGCCTCAAAGTCAGGCACCGCGGCGCCGGGCAGCGGCACTTGAGCAGTTGCGCATTTCGGAGAACTGTTTTGCAGCTTCTTGAAAACCAGATCCACCGTTTGCTCGGCGAGGCTGCGGTAAGTTGTGAGCTTGCCTCCAACAACGGAAATCAAGTTTCTGACCCCGGGATTTTGCCTGATAAAGTGACGACGGGTAATGCTTTGCTCGTCTTTATCATCAGTAAAAGGCAACGGTCGCACGCCTGCGTAACTGTAGAGAATCTGTTGGCCAGTCAAACTCGCCGAGGGAATCACGCGATTGGTTTCCCGAAGCAGGTAATCGATTTCTTGATCATCGATCTGTACGTGATCGAGATCTCCTGCGTATCGCATATCAGTTGTGCCGATTAGGTAGTTGCCGTTCCAGGGAATGATGAAGAATGGGCGGTGATCAGTTTTCGCTTCGACATAAAGTGCGCTTGCCGGCGCGCCAGCGAACGGAGCGACGATGATGTGGCTGCCTTTTGTGCCCCCAATCAATCGCGACGAGCCAACAGCTGTTTTTTCCAGCAGCTGATCAATCCATGGCCCCGCTGCGTTGATGACTATTTTGCCCTGCGCTGCGTGACTTTCACCAGTACCCAGGTCGGTGAACACAACGCTGATCATGTTTCCGGTTTCGAGGATTAAGTTATCTACTCGCGCGTAAGTGGCAATGACAGCTCCGTGTGCGCGGGCTGAGAGTGCATTCTCAAG
>JBHEMV010000010.1:44205-47597 GCA_046262375.1 Pyrinomonadaceae bacterium | reverse complement strand
CAACAGAATCTCGCGCTCGCGGAGCGATTCGCGAACCAGGCCAAACTCACCATGTTCGAGATAACGCAAACCGCCATGGATTAAGCGCGTCGACCAACTCGACGTTCCGCCGCCAACATCGCCCTTGTCGAGCAGCAAGACCTGGAGCCCGCGCATCGCCGCATCTCGCGCGATACCGGCGCCGTTAATTCCGGCGCCAATGATGATCACATCCAATACGACTTCCCCCTTGTCGGAGGGATCACGTGTGGTCATTTCACATTTTTCCTTCTTCGGTATACTGACGACTGAGTATAATGTGAATTCTCCCAACAAGTTTCCGACGGGACGCTTGTGTTTGGCCGGGCGTCTATTTAGTGAACTATCTTCCGGGCGTATGAAGCATTCACTGATCCTTGCGACACTGCTGATCGCAACAATCTTCGCCGCGTTGGTCCCTGTCACCGAAGCGAAGAGCATACAAGACACGAGCTTGGGCGACTTCGCCAATCGCCCCGCACCAGCCGTTTCAGCTGAAGCCAAGCGAGAAATGGAAACACGGCTCGACGAGGCGCGAGCACGTTACGAAGCCAACCCTAATGAACCCGACGCGATTATCTGGCTCGGACGCAGACTTGCCTATCCTGGTCGCTTTCGTGAAGCCATCGAGGTTTACACAAAAGGGATCGAGAAGTTTCCTCATGAGGCCCGGCTTTATCGCCATCGCGGACACAGATATATCACGCTGCGTAGATTTGCTCTCGCGATTGAGGATCTAAAGAAAGCTGCCACGCTAACCAAAGGAAAGCCCGACGAAATTGAGCCCGATGGTCAGCCCAATGCGCGGAATATCCCCACCGGCACACTGCAGTTCAACATCTGGTACCACCTCGGGCTCGCTTATTACCTCACTGGCGAAAACAAGCAGGCGCTTAAGAGTTACCGCGAGTGTCTCAAAGTCTCAAACAATCCGGATGCACTGGTCGCCACCAGTCACTGGCTCTATATGACTCTGCGCCGGCTGAATCGCAGCAAAGAAGCCGCCCGAGTGCTGGAGCCCATTCGCCCCGGGATGGACATCATTGAGAACGACGGCTACTACCGTCTGTTGCAGATGTACAAAGGTCTGATTTCTGCCGACACGCTACATGCGGATGCGTTGAAACAAGGAAGCTCGGCAGGCGCATACAGCATTCTCTACGGTGTCGGGAACTGGTATAGCTACAACGGACGCCCTGAGGAAGCGAGCAAAGTGTTTCAGCAAATGTTGGCGGGAAATCAGTGGACCAGCTTTGGCTATGTTGCAGCAGAAGTTGATTCTAAGAGGCTCGCTGGAGCAAATTCTAAATAACGCGTTCTCCTCGGAAGAATATTGCTCCCTTCTTATTACAGCGTAAGGCACCTATTACCACGCACCGTATCGTGCTAATGCTGCACCTTCTGGGGCAAAGCCAGTTATCAATCCTACGCAGCAATCAAAGAGAACCAAAAAACAATCATCCTGGCGTTGCAAATTTCAATTACTGCCACGCTTCTCCCCTACAGAACTCCATCGGGCATAGGCTTTGCACTCGCTCGGGACAACGAATTAAGCCTGTGGAAAAGTGACAGGCGCGGAAACGCCCGAATAAGTTCGCACAGCTTAACTCTTCGTCACCGCGCAACCTGTTTCCGGCTCTCCAATTTCCGGTGGCCGCGCGTGTCGACGGTAACGATTCAAAAAACTGAATAAAGAAGGAGCGTAAGTATGCGTTCTACACCGCGTTCGGCCGTCAATACACGACGAGATGTCTCTTCCGCGATCCTCTTTCTCTTCCTGACATTCCTAACTACAACAATAATCGCGCGCGCCGCTGACGACGTGGCCGACCAGACGGATGAATATGACGTCAAGGCGCGTGTAGTCCGCATCAGCTTGATTGCCGGTGAAGTAAGTCTCAAGCGCAGCGCCAGCACTGATTGGGAGCGCGCGCGGCTTAACTTCCCACTGGTTGAAGGCGATACGATTTCAACAGGCGACAACGCGCGCGTCGAAATTCAGATTGATGCGCGCAACTTCGTTCGACTCGGGGCCAATTCGATTTTGAAAGTCGCGACTCTGCGCGACGAAGGCGTTGCGCTGAGCGTAGTTGAGGGCACCGCGTCGGTGCGCCTGGCAAAGTTTGACCGCGATCACGAGTATTTTGAAGTTGATGCGCCTAAGTCGACGCTGGCCGCTGAGAAGAAAGGCCTTTATCGAATCGATGTGTCGCGAGATGGTCGCGTGCGCTTGACCGCGCGGGAGGGCGGACGCGCGCGTATTTATTCCGACACTTCGGGTTTTGTATTGCGCGATGGACGCACGGCCGAGCTTATCTACGAGGGAGTTGATGCGGGCGATTGGGAATTTGTCGCCGCCGGCACTTTCGATTCGTGGGACAGTTGGGTTGATAATCGCGAGCGCTTTCTGGCTGAACGTCTGCGTTATGATAATCGGTATTACGACAGCTATGTCTGGGGAGCTGAAGACCTGGATGCTTATGGCAACTGGACCTACACGAATGATTATGGCTGGATTTGGCGACCTCATACTACCGTAATCAACAACTATTACGACTGGGCGCCCTATCGTTACGGAAGCTGGGCCTGGATTGCGCCTTATGGCTGGACCTGGGTTGGCTATGAGCCATGGGGCTGGGCTCCTTATCACTACGGCCGCTGGGTCTACCACAACAACTACTGGGCGTGGTCTCCGCGAAGCCGATATCACCGGAATCGCAGTTGGTGGCGACCCGCGCTCGTTGCGTTTCACATTTCGTTTGGAGATCAAGTTTGCTGGTATCCGCTCCAATATCATCAGCGCGATCCACGTTCGCGATATTACCAGGCCTCGCATCGCTTGCGGCCAATGCGCGGCTATGAATTGGCTGGGCTAAGGCGAGTTAATCCGGCATATCTGCGGGCGGTTACATCGTTGGCAGCAAGAGATTTTGGCGCTGAAGGCGCCAGGCTACGCCCGGCGAATGAGGTGTTGGCGCGCCGAGTTGTCACTGCCGAACCTTTGCGTACTGATTTGCCGGTGCGACCTACTTATGCACTGAATGATCGCGCAGTCGCAGGGGACCGAACACAACGGGTAACTGTCGCGCGTCCCGCCGGAGTCATTCCCGCCAGGGAACTGCCGGAGCGAGCGACGGGCGCGGCGGAGCGGAACCCCGGAGTCGCGCTTGACAATGAGTTACGTCGTTCACGAATTCTGAATGGACGCAACGCTCGTGCGGATTTTCCAGTTCCGTCTGCCGGCGCCGCAGGGTCCCCAGGCGTCGGCGAAATGCGTCCCACTGGTGCAGTAGCGCGGCCCGCTCGCCCAACTCGCCAGGTTGATCCGGGTGTTAATCCTCCTAACGATACTGATGGGGGTGGTCGGGATATAC
>JBHEMV010000010.1:0-44195 GCA_046262375.1 Pyrinomonadaceae bacterium | reverse complement strand
CGTCCGGAATTTCCAGCTCCGACTGCCGGCGCCGCCGGAACAGAGATGCGTCCCACAGGCGCAGTGGCGCGGCCCGCACGCCCGAGTCGCGCGGTGGATCTCCAAGTTGATCCTCGTAACGATATTGGTGGGGCTGGTCGGGATGTACAGCGAATCCCCGAATCCTCGGAAACTAATGAACGCCCTGCACGACCCAGTCGAACATTTCCCGGAGAAGACATTCCCGAACGCGTGCCAGTGAGCCCTTCTGCAAATGATGGTGAATCTCCACGCGAACGCCCGGCCAGGCCCCAGCGAAGTGAACGAACTGAGCGAACTCCGTCGCCGGAAGAACCCGCCAGAGGGGAGAAGCCCCAGCGGCATGAACGCACTGACGTTTCGCCGCGAATGAGTGACCCGCCGCCGCGATATGAACCACCGCCGCGCAATGATCCCCCGCCGCGTAACGATCCACCGCCGCGTAACGATCCACCATCGCGTAACGATCAGCCGCCGCGGTATGAACCATCCCCGCGCAATGATCCACCGCCGCGTAACGATCCACCGCCGCGTAGCGATCCACCGGCGCGTAATGACCCACCGGCTCGTGACGATCCACCGGCGCGTGACGATCCACCCCAGCGTTCCAAGTCACCGAGGCCGGAAAGCGATCGACAGGTGCATAGAGAAAAGGATCCGCGTTAGCGCAGGGATGAAGCTAAGGCTAATTGAAAGTAGCAAGGGGTCTTCAAGATGAAAGTCGCAAAGTTGTTTGTCTATCAAATACTGCTTGTCGCGGGCCTCGTCTGTTCGCTAATGGGGGCCGCCGACGCACAAACGCTCGTGCCCGATCTCCGTTCAGATATCCGGCCAGATATTCGACGAGCACTTGCGGCCCAGCAAGAGGTTTTGCGGGCCTGGGATAAACTAACGGGTAGGGCGAATGGTTACCTTCCGGCGCGACGCGAACGATTTAGCGCAATGCGGTTCAGTTCGTCGTCGGCCATACTTAGCAATGGACGTGATTCGCTTTCCGCGGCTCACACTTCGAGCACTGTCAACCTGGCGGCCACGACTGCAATTCTCCCCGGGACGCCTTTGACCAGGATCCTGCATACATCGCAATTGAGTTTGAACTCATCCGCGGGTACTGACGAACAGTTCGTCGATCGCAATGGTGATCTGATCGCGGACGAGAGAACCACTTTTGATTCGGCAGGCGGCTCTTTTGATATTGCGGTGGGCCAATCGGGAGTGAGGTATAAAGTCTATTCCGCAACACTAAACAACACTCTCGTGGGGGTGCTGGTTGTCGCGGCCGATACAAATGGCGATTATTGGATAGACACATCGACCACCTACAATTTGCAGCGAGACTTTAATCTGCCTTCGGCAGCCGCGGTTGTCACCGGGACTTCGAAGGCAGGCCGCGAGTTTGTAATCGTATCTTCCAGCGGCTATTTCAATTCCTCTAACCCCAACGACCCAAATAACGAAGCGTCGCCGGGAATCGTGTTGCTGGTGCGGGATCCCGGCACGGGTGGTTTCGACACTTCGCGCTCGCGTGAGCTTGTCCGAGTCGGCGACAATCGTCTCTTCAACGCAAATGGGCTAGCTCTGCTTCCAAACAATGATCTGCTGATTGCCGATTTCCATTCAGACGAACTGCGGATCCTACGCGACACGGACAACGACGGCATTCCCGACACGCTCGACACGACACCCTATTATTCCTACAAATTCTCAAATGATGCTCCGCTCGACGTCGCAGTCAATTCACGCGGCGTCGTGTTCTCGCATTCCGCTGGTAACAGCACCGTCATGCTTGCGCTCTACGACGACAATGCCGACGGCCGAGCGGATCGCGAGGACGTTGTCGTGGAAGGACTTTCGATTGACGACAATCTGTTTCTGCACGGACTAATGGTTGACCGCGCCGGAAATGTGTATGTCATCGAAGATGCTTCCGGCGCGGCAGACACAACGTCTTCAGGTGGAAATGGAGGAAAACCGCGAGTGGATGCTTTTCCAGATCCCGCGTTGAATGGTTTTCTCCGAGACGGTTCAGTCTTCGCTTCAGCAGACGATGAGAAGACACAGATGTTAACGGGCGTCTCCTTTGGATTCAATACCAATTTAGGTGCGGTCACCCGCCTGACTATGGTCAACAGCGCGAAGCTTCAGGGGGATGCCACGCGCGACGGTCTTGGCTCGATTATTGGAACAGGATTGACTCGCGGCGCCAGCGGCTCGACCGAGTCTGATGCAAGTGCGCGCGGCCTAAGAGTTTTGGTTGATGGCAAGGCTGCACCTGTCTTCTCTTTCACCGATCTGCAAGTCAATATCTATGTGGCTGATGAAGTAGGAAGTGGCAGGCGCTCAGTTGTCGTGACAGTGGGCGGCGAAGTAATCGCCGCTGATGAAGTGATTGTCGCGCAATCCAATCCAGGAGTTTTCACGATCCCGCAAAACGGGAGTGGTGAAGCTGTTTCGCTGCTGACGTCCGGCTTCCGATACTCGCCGGGCCCCTTTTTCGCGAAGACAGGTAATCAGCCATCCGTTATCGCAGTTTTCGGCACAGGCTGGAGAAAAGACCTGCCTGTCACGGTTCGAATTGGCGGTCGAACCGCGGTCGTGCAGTACGCCGGGGCTGCAAAACATTTTTCCGGTTTGGATCAAATCAATGTTGAAATTCCAGACGGTTTAAGTGGGGCGTCAACACTCGTTGTGACAACGGCTAGCGGATTAAGCAGTCGCAATGATGTCGTAGTGACGATCAGATGATTAGAGGGGTAGCTACGACAAGAAGCTAGCTCAGGGAATTCAGATCCACCTTCAGTCGTGGAAGCATACGTGGATTGCCGGCTTCCTTATCAGGCGTTTCAGAGGACTCTTCGCCAATCCGGAACGCTCCCATTTTCTTGTAAAAACCCTCCGCGTTTGGATCGGATGAGATGCCAACTTCTGAAACGTTTTGCCGCGCCGCGGTCTGCATTGCGTGGATGAAAAGTGCCTTACCGACACCGGTGCCAATGTGTTCTGGCGCCACCCACATGTGATCGATCTCAGCCTTGTCGTCCCGAACGATCAAGGCATAGAAGCCAAGAAGCTCGCCCTCGCACTCAGCGACGTACACTTGATTGGTTGCAACAAAATCAGGCGTGATTGTGAGATCGTCCTGCCAGTGCTTGATCCAGTGTTCCGGATAGCCCCAATGCCGTTTTGCTTCGTGAGCAATCTGAGTAAGTTCCGGCGCGTCGTTTGGTAATGCTTTTCGTATTGGCAATTTCCTGCTCAATGCTTTGGGATCACTTGTGGCCGGTGAGTAGCGGAATGGAATCCCGTAGTTAGAATTGTTGGCGACAGCTGACAGGAGCCTCAATTCTCAGGACGCTGCTGCCTCGCTAGCTTCTTCGGTCGCTGGACCGTCGTGGTGCTCAGTCGTGTAAAGCCGAAGAATATCTTGTCCCTGGCGGGATCTCGGATCAATCGTCCTCATGTGCTTGCGACCCTGCATCTCCCAGATCGCGGTTACGACTCCGTCCTTCTCGACTGCGTGGTAAGAGATATCTTCTTTCGCAGGTTCTGCCGCTTGATTCTCTCCTGTTGGATCAGTAGCGCCTCCAGTTGGGGCGCTCCCATTCTCAGACTTTTGCTCAGACATAAATACGTTAACGCTCCTCTCCTAAACTTCTTAGCTTGTCTTGTGTGGTTTTGGGAATTGTTGCATAGGGCTCGCGCAAGTGTCCACCACTCACGGCCATTTGTAGTGGGTCAGTTTGAAGTACCGCACAATTATTCAAAGGTTACACTGGGAACGTGGGCGCCCTCGCCCGCAAAGCCACATTGCGAGCAAACCTTTCTGTAAAGAGATCTGGCTTTCTGTAAAGAGATCTGGATCGCACCTTGCGGGCGAGGGACGCGCTCCCAGTAGGAAGTCGCTCGGTAAATTCCAAACTGACCTATTACCTGGTCATGATAAGCATCAGACCTTGAGAAACAGCGCGGTCTAACACCTCCGATCACGCTGGCGCTCGAGTCGCGAGTGCGAGCTCCACTGCCCGCCGGGGATTTACAACCCCCCACCCCTGTCGTTCGACTTCGACGTCTTGTACTCGTTCGGCCGTTTCAATCAAAATGCGTTTCACCTGCTGCGGAGTCAATGCTGGATTAGCTTCAAGCATGCAGGCCGCGATCGAAGCAACGATCGGAGCGGCGAAAGACGTCCCGTCGACATACTTGTAGTGCTGGTTGATCACATTGCCTTCCCGCAGCTTAATCGTAATCAACTGCCGTAAGAGCGGAATGGGTAAATCACGCGCCTCATCAAAGTCCTTATCAACACCTGCGTGCGACTCGATAGTTGAACGCAACTCATCGTCAGAGGCCGCGTCGAGCGCGGAGCAAAGGCGCGCCTGGTCGGCCGTCGGGGTCAAGGGAAGAATGGGCGCGGCCACCCAGATACCGGGCGCAATAATTTCCGGCTTTTGTAACCCATCGATAGTTGGTCCATATGACGAGCGATACATGCCTCGTCTGGCGCGATCGAGCGAGTTCTGATCGTCAAGTCCGCCTACCGAAATCGCCGAAGGCGAATTGGCCGGCGGCAGGACCGGATGACCGGGGGCCATCCCCGCATTGCCCACCGCACAAACAACGATCAATCCTTCGCCAACTGCGCGCTCAACGGTTTTGCACAGGTAGCTGTCCAGGTATGACTGCTCGAAATCTCCCCCAGCGGAAATATTAACTATCCGAACATCGTATTTCTTTCGATTCTCCAACACCCATTCGAGGCCACGCGCGATCTGTTCATCTGGAATGTGTCCCATGCGCCCAATTTTAACCAGCACGACCTTCGCGTAAGGTGCGATACCGCGGTAGAACCCTTCAGACAAATGGCCGTTGCCCGCCGCCACTACGGAGGTCATCATGCCGTGCCAGCTCGCGACGTCAGTCGTCACTAAGGACGTGCGGTCATCTTCGGCGTCAAAGATGCTGTGGTATGCGAGGATCCGATTTTCTGGTTTCGTGAGATCCTCATGCCCATAAAAGCCTGAGTCGAGAAAAGCGATCGTCACGCCCCGACCACTAAATCGCTGGTCAGCATCCATCCGTAATGGGGTAGGCAGAACATGATCGGTCTGCTCAAAAACAGAATGGTGGGAATCGATTTGCGCCTTGGCCCGGCTAAAAAGTTCTATGCAGTTTGGGCAAACCTGGACCAGCTCTCCCGTAAATCCAGCATTGGCTTTGAGCAGGGTTCTGAGTTCCGTGTGAAGTGCGGTCAGAGGGATTCGCTGATCATTTACGCGGCCGCATAGATGACAACCTGGATGCGCTTCCTTCGGAGTTTGTTCTGGATTGGTTGGAAGAATTGACTCTGGCATCCAGGGGCAGTTTACTTTATTTCAACCTGATTTCAATCGGGCCAACGCTGGAGAGCGAACCGAGTGCAGACGCCGGGCGAATACCGGAGCTTGACGCGAGAGCGCGTCTGGCGTAGGCTCTGCGGCTACAAAAAGGTGTAATCGGAAATTCCCGTCTAAAGCTTCCGGCAGGTGCTGGGCTCCGACAAAAGACAGTAACATTGCCAACCGCCTTTGAAAGTGGATCGCTTAGGTCTCCTAGCGATTCGCGTCAGCAGCTTACAAGCTAATCACACTAGAATGGAGAAAATCACATGAGAACCCTTCCAGAAAGGACCGCCAAGGAGGTTTTAGCCGCAAAGGTAGGCGTGTTGTTTGCGGCCGCGCTTTTCTTTCTACCCAGCGCTGCCCGAGCTGCGAATGTAAGCGTGGATTGCAACGCCGGGGGCAGCATTAACACGACTCTATCGACGTTGGACCTGGTGGGACCGCACACTATCACGGTGACAGGCACTTGCACAGAAAGGGTGAACATTTTTAATCGGGATCGGGTGACGATACAGGCCTCGCCGGGCCAGACCGCCACTATCGTTAGTCCAACGGCAGGATTTGGCCGCATGATCAACATTGCCGGTTCGCACAGCATTACCCTGCGGCGTCTATTGATCACAGGAGGCCGCGCCGGCATCGTTCTCGACCGAGGTTCTGAAGTCACGGTGGAGGAGATCACGGTGGAGAAGAACGCCGCGTCAGGCGTGCAGTTGTTTTCGCGCTCATCGTTGCACATGTCGTTCAGCAACGTGCGCCGAAACGGCCGGACAGGCATCTCTGCCAATGACAGCACGCTGGCAATTGACGGAGGTGCCACGATTGAGAATAACGGCCGCTCGGGCGTGACCGCTATTTCTTCGCGCGTCTTAATTTCTGGCGACGTCGGCAGCGAGAATATAGTCCGGGGCAACAGTGGCGCGGGACTAAGCATTGCCAACGCATCCACTGCCGAGGTTTCGGGAGCAAACACAATTGCGAACAACACCGGCTTTGGTGTGATGGCCATTCACGCCAGCGCGCTGACCCTGTTCGAAGCTACAGTTGAGGGGAACGGGGAAACCGGAGTGCATGTGGGAGAGGTCAGTCACGGCGAGCTGGGTGACAACATCATTCGCAACAACGGCGGCTCGAGTCCGTTTTCGAGCGGCGGCGTGGCGGCGGTCTCGAACGGCGACGTCAGCCTTGACGGCGGCAACAAAATTACGAACAACACCGGCCCGGGTGTTTTCGTGGACCAGAGCTCGACAGTCATGTCGTCAGGAGGCAACACCGTTTCCACCAACACCGAAGACGGTGTGCGGCTGATTCGGCAGGCGGTGGGGCGTTTCCTCGCGCCCGATACAATTGTGGACAACGGCAACGCTAACCTATTCTGCGACACCACCTCGCTGGTGGCGGGGGACCTGACCGGCGTGACCAACATCAAGTGCACGAGGATTGAACGAGAGCACGGTCCGCCCCGACCGGGGCGCATCCATGACCTGACTGAGCCGGTGGACCCCTAAGTGGCTGGCCCGCCGACAAGTGGATGGGTCGAAGCTGGGTCCCTCCTGTCGAAGGATTAGGGGACAGCCTCCTCAGGAAGATCGGCAGCCCGCAAAATTAATATACGAGAGGGGCCACAACGCGGCATGAGATACATTTCGTGCCGCGTTCCTGTTTTCTGGCCAAGTTACGGTTTGCCGCTACCGAGAAGTTTCAGCCGATCGCTCTCGTTGCTCACCAGGGCCTATGAAATCGGGGTTTCATATTTTGCTCAAATGGGACATTCTCACTTTGCGCTGCACACTGTGTTCTTAGCCCGGTTGTGCGGTTAGCCTTGAGGCGTGTAAGGTATTGCTGCAATCGTAACAGTCGAGTGAAGGAATTGGTTCCGGATTCTATGGCCCACCACGAATTAAGCGTGTCCGATCTTTTTCGCCGCGCTCAGGCAATGAGGGATGAAAGGCCTCAAGCATCCTACCAGGACATTAAGGAGCTGCTCCTCAAAGAATTTGCCGGGAAACCATTTCCGTCTCTTCATAACCTGACGATCCCTGAGCAGGATGCGCGGGCTCCGCAAGAAGACTGGTCGGCGGGATTGCCAATCGTTAGGCGAGGTATCCAATTTCAGGACTGGAAGGAAATTGCCGACGGGATTTTGCTAAGTCTGGAACAAACAGAAAACTACGAACGGGAGCGCGGACCTGAGGGCACCAGAGATAAATGGCACGATCGCTCCGTAGGCATAGAAGAGTCGACAAAAAAAGCTGTTGGTAAATGGATGCCGGAAGAGTTGATGAAATTAGCCGAAAGGCAAACAAAGAAATAAGTTTCGTGCTTTGAACTTTGTACTTTGATCTTTGTGCTCGACCCATTACCTTACTAGCGGGCGGATGAATCCGGAGAAGAACTGCAAAGTACAAAGATCAAAGTGCAAAGATCAAAGCAATTATGAGTTTCCTCGGAAGTCTATTCAAGGATCCTAAATATCAGCCCGGCGATCCGCGCAAGCCTGAAGAGATCACGGATGCTGATATCATCAGTCCAAACACGCAGCTCCCCGATCGAATCCCTCCGGGCCAAACGCGCACGCGGAAATGGCCTGTCCTTGATGCTCATGGAGCGCCTGAAATAGACCTGGCCACGTGGTCGTTTGAAGTGGATGGCTTAGTCGAGCACCCTAAGAAATGGTCGCTCGATGAATTCATGCAACTGCCGGCCGTGCGTGTCTATGCCGACTTTCATTGCGTTACTCGATGGTCGCGGCTGGATAACCTCTGGGGCGGCGTGCCGACACGCGAGCTAGCGAAGATCGTCGGGCTCAAGCCGGAGGCCAGGTTTGTCCTTGCTCTGGCTTACGACTATGGCTGGACTACAAACGTTCCCATCGAATACTTCCTCAAAGAAGATTCCCTAGTCGCCTGGTCGCATGATGGGGCGCCAATTCCTCCCGAACATGGTGGTCCAGTTCGCCTGGTCATTCCCCAACTCTATGCGTGGAAGTCGGCCAAGTGGGTCAAAGGAGTGCGCTTCCTTGAGCAGGACCAGGCGGGCTACTGGGAAGAGGGCGGCTATCACATGCGCGGAAATCCCTGGGGGCCCGGCGACGGTGAGAGGTTTCGCTCGTCTTAAGAAATCGAAAGAGCGGGGGCATGCCCCCTTCCTGACCTGCGAGACTTCGAAGCTGTGCAATTTCCTTTCATACTTGAAAGACCTTTTATTAGGAAAGCAGCTCCCAAATTTGAGAAGCTCTGGGTAAGGAAGGGGAAATGCCCCCGCCGACTCAAGGAATAATGAATTTTTGCTGAATGCAGATTTCAACTGGTTCAATTCCCAAAGATGCTGCCGCTGTAATTCTCCTTCGTCACAACACTAATCCTCCCGATCCTGAAGTTTTCCTGGTGCGCCGCAGTGAAAAACTTTCATTCCTGGGCGGCTATCATGCCTTTCCCGGTGGGCAGTTTGATGCTTCGGATGCTGAGCTTACTGTCGAAAATTGCACAGACGTGGAAACTCGTGCAGCTATTAGTTGTGCTGCGCGCGAGTTATTCGAGGAGACCCAGATACTGGTTGTCCGTGGCGGCGAGATCTTAACGCAAGGTCAACGAGCTTCGTTACTCGATGATTTGCAGGCGGGCCGCATGTCCTGGCCCGCATTACTCCAGCACTACAATCTCCGCCTCGATGCTGACGATTTCACCTTTGCTGGTCGCTGGGTGACGCCGCCCTTTAGTGCACGGCGCTTCGACACGTGGTTCTTTTTAGTTAACTGCCCCCCCAAACAACAAGCGCACATAACGGGCGATGCCGAGCTCGACGGCGGCGAATGGATTGTGGCCAGTGCAGCATTGGCGCGCTGGCAACGCTCCGAGATGATCGCCGTGCCGCCAGTACTTCATGCTTTGAAGACTTTGTCGGGCGGCCTCACGGACGATCTGTTTGAGCGATTTCTGTCAGTGTCGCACGCCCACCGCGAGCCTGTGCGGCGCATTGAGTTTCGCCCAAACTACATTTGCTTTCCCGTCCGTACGCTCACGAAACCACCAGCCACGCACACAAACTGCTATTTGGTTTACACGTCGCGGGAGATTCTCATTATTGATCCCGGGTCGCCTTACGAGGACGAGCAGCAAGCCCTCGCGGCGTGCATTACTGAATTGATCGATGAGGGCAGACTGGTGCGCCGGATTGTCTTAACTCACGTGCATCCGGACCATGTTGGCGGGGTCAATTCTCTACGAAGGCACCTCGGCGATCAGGTTAATGTCGCTGCTCATCGGCTAACTGCGGAAGCGTTGGTCGATAGCATTAGAGTTGATGGTTGTTTCGAAGAAGGCGACGTAATCAACCTGGCTGGCGAGCCCGGGATTACGTTGCGCGCGATGCATACTCCGGGACATGCGCGCGGTCATCTCTGCTTTTACGAAGCTCGAACCGGCACGTTAATCTCTGGCGATAATATCGTAGGTCTGGGATCCGTTTTGATTGATCCTCCGGAAGGAAACATGCGCGACTACCTTAACTCACTCGCGAGAATGCGAGCCTTGCCTAACCTTTCGATAATCCTGGGAGGCCACGGGCCTGCCGTCGCTAATTCCTACGCGAAGATCGATGAATACATTTCGCATCGGCTGGAACGCGAACGGAACATTCTTCAAGCTATTCAGCAAGGCGCGGCCACACCCAAAGATGTCGTCGCTCGCGTCTACACCGATGTTTCGCCCAAAGCGCATGCGATGGCCGAACGTGCCGTGCATGCACATCTCGAGAAACTTATTGATGACAACCTCATACTGAGAACCGGACCCGAGCTGTTCATTGCTGCCGATTAAACTAACACGACGTCTCCTGATTCTAACTTTGTAACGCGAACTGTTAGTTTGCGCGCACGTCTAATAGCTTGCCTTACCCCACTACCTCTTCGACAGTTACTCGCGTAAGATATTCCCCGTCCCCATTTCGAATTCTGAATCAAGCATAGGTTTTCATGAGCAATCCTAAAACGTCCTTTGAACAACCCAAAACTTTCGCTGAATTACCCAAAACTTTCGGTGACTTAAAAGCCAGTGGCTACACGAGTGTTTCTGTTAAAGACGAGCTGCGCTCCAACCTCATTACAAAGCTTAAGCGCGGTGAAAAACTTTTTCCCGGCATAGTTGGCTACGATGAAACTGTCATCCCGCAGCTGGTAAATGCAATACTTGCCAAACACAACGTCATTCTGTTGGGGCTAAGAGGACAGGCTAAGAGCCGTATTATTCGCCAGCTCACCGGGCTTTTGGACAATCGGCTCCCAATTATTGCCGGCTCGGAAGTAAACGACGATCCTCTTCGTCCCATTTCGGCCTATGGCCGGCAAATGCTCGAGATTCACGGCGACCTAACACAGATCGATTGGATTGATCGCGATACGCGGTTTGTTGAGAAACTTGCTACGCCTGATGTGACTATCGCTGACATCATTGGCGACGTTGATCCAATCAAGGCCGCTAAGGGTGGACATCTACTTAGCGATGAGCTAACGATTCATTATGGGCTGCTCCCGCGCGCTAACCGGGGCATCTTCGCAATAAACGAACTGCCGGATCTTGCCGGCAAGATTCAGGTTGGACTTTTCAACATCATGCAGGAAGGCGATGTGCAAATTAAGGGTTACCCCGTGCGTCTACCCCTGGATGTGATGCTTATTTTTTCAGCGAACCCCGAGGATTACACGGCCCGCGGAAAGATCATCACGCCCTTGAAGGATCGCATCGGCACGGAAATAACGACTCATTATCCCGCCGAGCTCCAGACTGCCGTGGAAATCACACGCCAGGAAGCGTGGGTTAGTCGCGGCGGCCTCGATGTTGAAGGATCGGATGCGGAGCTGCACATCCCCGACTTTATTCGCGAGACGATCGAACAAATTGGCTTTGAAGCGCGTGACGACAGTCGGGTCGATAAGCACTCGGGCGTTTCCCAACGCATGCCTATCACGGTTATTGAATCTGTGATCTCCAATGCCGAAAGGCGCGCGCTTCTCACCGGTGAAGAGCAAATTGTGCCGCGCATATCTGACATCTACGCGGGGATTCCTTCAATGACCGGAAAGATGGAACTCGAGTATGAAGGGGAACAGATTGGGGCAAACCGTATTGCAAAGGACTTGATAAAACGCGCGGCTGGAGAAGTGTTTGAGGGTTATTTTGTGGGAATCGACTTCGGGCAAACTGTGCAATGGTTTGATCAGGGAAACAATTTGCGCTTGGCGGACACCGCCTCAGCGAAGGAATGCGCGACGCTGCTCGAGGCCGTGCCGGAATTGATTGACACATCACTAATTCCGTTTGACTTCAAAAAGTCGGACAGGGCTCACCTGGTGGCCGCGTGCGAATTTGTCCTCGAGGGTTTGTATGCCGAAAACAAGATTAGCCGGAATGAAGAAGGCGGCTACACGGCAGTAACAAAAGCAAAGAAAGACCGCCGCGGCATGATCTACGATGATCTGACCGAAACAGGTAAATATAGTTAGGGTAGTGATGCAGTTTGAGTGCTTGCACTTAGTGCAACGAGCGGGCCCATGAGGTCAGTACCACCCCGCGGTAGAGCCTGTGTGAAAACCCAAAAAAGGGCGCAGAGTAATTTGCAGGTTAGGAAGGGTGGCTTGCCCCCGCTCGAGCGCCAACGGCGCGACCGGTCGGGTAATATCTAAACGGGATATCACTAAGAAGGGAAAATGGCTTCTAAGTGGAAACACTCTGAGGCTTGATCGGAGCGGCTGTAACTTGAAGGGTGAAGTAACCAGTGGCGCCGTGGGCGCTCGAGCGGGGGCAAGCCACCCTTCCTAACCTGCAAATTGGCAGAGCTTGAGCCGTTTTTTGGGATCGCTGAGTTTTCACACAGCCGCTACCGCGAGGTGGTACTGACCTCGTGGGACCGCGCCTATTGCAATTCAGTTGAGCAGATTGCATCAGTACCTGGAATCTTGACGACCGGTTTTGGTTCTAAGAAATTCTGACCCGCGTTTATCCGCGTTCATCCGCGGCCAAATTTCATTATGAAGTTCACTCGCTATTCAAAATTCAAAGGTCTCGACATCTCGTCACTCAATCTTGGCGACCTGATGGAAGGCCTGTCCGATTCCCTTCTCGATTCCGGTTATGACGAGGACTACTACTGGACGCGACAGAGAAACCCCCTGGACACGTCGCTCGATGCATTGCGACGCGCGCTGCTACAGGCACTGGTGGACCAGGGCCTTCTTGATGAGCATCGGATTAAGGAGATGCTCGCCGATAACGACGGGAAGTTTAAAGGGTCCATGCTTGAAGAGATGCTCAATCAATTGATTGAGCGGCTGGTCGACGAGGGCTACTTGTCACTTAAAGAGGAGTTTTCGCAAACAGATCGCCAGCCGCGAGGCGAAGGCAATCCGGAAATCTCCGAGCCTTTACCGCGCAATGTTAAATTTGAGGTTACCGAAAAAGGTCTCGACTTCCTTGGCTACAAGACGCTCAGAAATCTGCTCGGCAGTCTGGGCAAAAGTGCTATGGGACGCCACGACACATCGCATCTTTCCACTGGGGTGGAAGCAGCAGCTGCCAGCAAGCGTTATGAGTTTGGCGATACCATCAATCTCGATGTGAACACAACTCTTTTGTCGGCCATTCAACGTGAAGGCCTCACCGTCCCGCTCAATCTCGAGTACAGCGATTTACACGTTCATCAGTGTGACTATCAATCGTCATGCGCAACTGTCGTGATGCTCGACTGTTCGCATTCGATGATTCTCTATGGCGAAGATCGTTTTACACCGGCAAAGAAAGTTGCGCTCGCACTGTCGCATTTGATTCGTACTCAGTATCCGGGCGACTCCCTCAAAATTGTGCTCTTTCATGACTCCGCTGAGGAGTTGCCCCTCGCGAGACTCGCCACCACTCAGGTCGGTCCGTATCACACCAACACCGCCGAGGGGCTTAGACTCGCGCGGCGCGTGCTGCAGTCGCAGCGCAAAGAGATGAAACAGATCGTCATGGTTACGGACGGGAAGCCAACGGCATGCTTTGTTGAAGGTGTAGGACAGGCATTCCTGCCTGTCAGCCGCTCGAAACGAAACCGTAGCGAAGAAATGAGGGCCGGGACGAATGCCGGCACCACTCGCAGGCTTTACAAGAACTCGATGGGTGGCGATCCATTTGTCATGGAGGCCACTTTCAAAGAGGTCCAGGCGTGCCGCAAAGCCGGTATCATGATTAATACGTTCATGCTGGCAAGCGACTTCTACCTCGTGGAGTTTGTGAAGCAAATGACTGCGATGACAAACGGCAAAGCTTACTTCGCAAACCCGGGAAACCTTTCGCAGTTTGTTTTGATAGATTTTCTTCGACGACGCACCCGCCGTGTCCGCTGATCCTATCCTTTGCGGTCTTTGGCGGATTCCTTGGCGACCTTTGCGGTTAAGCCTTTGTCATAAGATCTAAACGCAAAGAGCGCAAAGGTTACGCAAGGGCCGCAAAGAGAACCACCCATGCCCGACCCAGAAAAATATACGATCGAAGAGCGCGTACGCTGGGGCGACGTAGACGCCGCGCGCATAATTTTTTACGGCGCCTACATTCGCTTCTTTGAATTCGCCGAGACGGAACTGTTTCGCGCGGTCGGTTTGCCCTATAGCGTCATGTTCGACGAGTTGGATGTGTGGCTCCCGCGCGTTCACCTCGAATGCGACTTCCATCACGCAGCGCAGTTGGATGATCTACTCGAAGTTTCTGTTTGCATAGGCAGGTTCGGCAATACGTCGATGCGCCTCGATTTTGAAGTGAGACGCAAAGGTGAGGATCTACTAATAGCGCACGCCCATTTCGTCCTGGCTTCAGTTCGGCGCGATACGTTTGAAACCGTGCTCATTCCTAATGAACTTCGCAGCAAGCTTGCTCCTTACACAAAAGCTTCTGGTTACGAGGGCGAAGGAGTTTTACGAAAATGAAGCTGCCAGCAGGTCTCTCAAGTTAGGAAGGGGTCATGCCCCGGTCCTATTAGATACGCCGAAGGCGTTCGATAATTTAGCCCGGTGTACCACGCCGGGAATTAGTCAGCGATGGTCCATACCCTGAAAGGGTTTGACAATTTCATTGTTGAGGAGCTATTCAACGCTTTCAGCGTAGGGATGAACAGATAGACTTAGCCCAGGGTGATACCCTGGGCTAAGTTACGTAACGCCTTCGGCGTAAAGACTAGGAAGGGGCATGCCCCCTTCCCGACCCAGAGATGATCCGACTTGAACCGTGCTTATTTAGTTGATGTCCTCTGCGCAGCATCATGAACGACAGTCGAACTCAAAATTCCGCCCAGGAGCTCGATGAAAAGAACGTCGATGCTAACCCGATAGATCTTTTTCGGCGCTGGTTCGATGATGCAGTCGCTTCAGGGTCTCGCCTGCCCGATGCAATGACCCTGGCAACTGCAACGAAGGACGGCAAGCCATCCGCACGTATGGTGCTGCTGAAACAGATCGATGAGCGGGGCTTTGTTTTCTACACGAACTACGCCAGCCAGAAAGCCAGGGAGCTTGATGCGAATCCGCGTGCCGCGCTCGTTTTATATTGGGTACAGTTGGATCGTCAGGTGCGTGTTGAGGGCGAGGTGGAGCGAATCTCTTCCGCCGAGTCGGATGAATACTTCGAGACGCGGCCGCGGGAGAGTCAGATTGGCGCGCTCGCTTCACCGCAGAGCGAAGTCATTGAAAGTCGCGAAATTTTGGAAGAGCGCTACGCCGAGTTGGACGACTTTTATCGCCACCGTTCGGTGCAACGTCCGACGCATTGGGGCGGCTATAGACTGAAACCCGAGCGGATTGAATTCTGGCAGAACCGTTCGGGCCGGCTACACGACCGAATTCTTTATGAGCGCCAACCAGATGGAAACTGGACCATCAATCGCCTCGCACCTTAAATACTCGTCACAGATTATCTATATCTTTCAACCCTAAATCGGGCGCAGGGCGCGACGCGCGAGTTTCTTTTTGAGACCTACGTAACCCTGTTCGCCTGCGACCAAATCACCCAGGACTTTCTTGATGCCCCGGTGCCCCTGGGCGAATTCAATCATTCTCTCAGTGAAAGGCGCGCCCCAGAAGTTTCCGTAAAAACGCCGGCGCATTTGTGAAGCGCGCCTCAGTTCCCCGCCAAAATCTTCTCGCCAGCGTTTTTCATATTCGTCTGCGCGGCGCTCAAGAAACGACTCGGCAAAAAGTTCAGCCGAACGCAGCGCGTAGTAAATCCCTTCTCCGGTAACAGGGTCCGCAAAGCCGGCCGCGTCACCGAGCAAAGCCCACCCTTCGCCGCATGCGCGTCTGTTGTCCCAGGTCTTGTCAGCAAGACCGGGGATTCGCGCGGCGTAACGTTCCGCGGTCAACTGCAAATCTTTCTTAATGGCTCCGTCATCAGGCGTTTGGGAATTCTGCCAGATGTTTGCGTGACCATCCCGTCGTTGCCGGTAATAGCCAATCATGAATTGCCACAGGAGCTGGTCAAGCGCTTCATGCTCAAACGCTTCCTGGGTGGTGGCGATTCCAAATGAAATGTGATCCAAACGCGGAAAGGCCCAGGCGTAACCTACCCATCGAGGAAGAAAAGCAATAACCGTGGGAGAATCTCCCTTGTCTGGCAACGGAGTTCGATAACCAAAAGCTACTTCCATATCAGAGGCCGGTAGCGGACCTGCGAGCTTTTTCGCTATCGCGCTGTTTGCTCCGTCAGCTCCCACCAGCATTTTCCCCGACCATTCCCGGCCATTCATGGCGCGAAGTCGCCAACCCGTCTCGGTTTTCGTTATTCCTTTAGCAGTAATCTTTTCAGAAAAGACTTTTGCGCCAGCTTCTGCCGCGAGGTCTCGCAAATAAGAGTCAAAAGCTATGCGCGAATAGATTGCGAAAGGCTCGTCGAGCTTTAAGTGCAAACGCTTGCCGGAGGGGGAGTACATTTCCAACTCATCGACAGTCCGACCCACAGCGTTGAGCAGGTGCGGCCACGCTTTGAGCGCCTTGGCTGTCACACCACCGCCGCAGGCCTTTGGCGAGCCCTCAGGCCTTCCATCAAATAGTGCGACCCGCACACCTTCACGCGCCAATCGCTCGGCAGCAAAAGAGCCCGCCGGCCCCGCCCCAACAATTAACACTTCAAATTCTTCAGTCTTCATCCGCTTGTCAATTTTAGTTGAGAGTTCAAGCTTTTTTAGCTTGTTTGGATACGAAATCAGCAACCTGGAGGTTGTACTCTCAGCTTCCTTCCCAGCTTTCGATCATCATAGTTGGATTTTGCTGAGAAGGGCAATTCGTGTGGTAAAATGCGGACGTTCCCTGACAATTTGTCCTGACCGAAGCGTTGAGCTTGTCGCTTACCGTCTCGGACGATCCACTTTCCATTTCAGGATGCCTCGCGCTTTTTCATTGTTACCGGAGGATCCATGGGAAACCAGAGTTCCATAGTTTTCTCAGGTATTGCTCCCCACCCGCCGATAATGGTTCCGGAAGTGGGCGGTGAATCCATCGCACAGGTGCGTGGCTCGATCGATGCGATGGCGGAAATGACCCGCCGGATTATCGAAGCCGGCGCTGAAACGGTGATCCTCATTTCACCTCACGCCCCACTCGATCCTCAAGCTTTCATTGCTTACCACACACCCCATCTTTGCGGAGACTTTGCAAAGTTCCATGCACCTTCAGCCAAGGTTGAATTTTCACTCGACCAGGAATTGCTCGAGACGATTACTGATACTGCAGCTCAGGAGGAATACGAAGTACTGAGTTTCGAAAACTATGGCTTGGACCACGGCACAGCCGTCCCGCTCTACTTTCTCGATCGCAATGGATGGAGCGGCCGTGTGGTCGCCCTGGGCTATAGCTTCCTTTCGAACGAAGACCACCTGCAGTTTGGTGCCTGTATTAGGAAGGCGGTCGATCGCCTGGGGAGACCCATCGCTTTTGTTGCAAGTGGAGACTTGAGTCACCGTCTGAAACCCGAGGCGCCCGCGGGTTACAATCCTACTGCTTACCGTTTTGATGACGAGGTGGTAAACGCACTGCTTCAGAACTCGCCCACTCAAATCATTGACATCGATCAGGATCTGCGGCGGAAGGCGGGGGAATGTGGATTTAGATCAATACTTGTCGCGCTTGGCGCTATCGGAGGATTACCAGAAGTGTGTGAGGTCCTGCATTATGAGGCGCCATTTGGAGTTGGCTATCTGGTAGCTCAACTGACCAACGCAAAAGTAGCGAAGACCGTGAGCAAAAACAGAGGAGTCGATCAACCTCTAAACGCGGTCGCTCCGGAGAACTCTCAGGAGGGTTCGGATTTGCCGGCCCTCGCACGTCTGGTAATCGAGACTTTCGTTCTTACGGGCGAACAAGTTCCGGCGCCAGACCATACCGCCGGCATTCTTTCTGCCCCCGCTGCTTGCTTTATTTCGATTAAAACTCGCAACGGAGATTTGCGAGGTTGTATCGGTACGATTGAACCTCTAAAGCAGACCCTGGCAGAGGAATTGATCGTGAACGCGATCAGTGCAGCCACGCGCGATCCTCGATTTGAACCGGTTGCGGCTGTCGAACTTGCCAACCTGCGTTACTCGGTTGATGTTCTGTCCGCTCCGGAACCGACCAACTTTGAGGATCTTGATCCAGCGATCTACGGAGTGATCGTCGAGGATGAGTCCGGGTTGTATCGGGGATTGCTACTGCCTGATATTGCAGGAGTGGATACGGCTGAAAAGCAGGTGGAGATTGCCGCGCGCAAAGCGGGCATCGCTCAAGGGAAGCCTCTAAAACTGTCTCGCTTTCGCGTTAATCGTTTTAGTGAGCAGTAAGGAAGACAAAACTTCTCAAATCAAAGCAGCAGTCAACCCAGAAAGTATGGCTCAACTGGGGATCAGCTCAGGGGTCAGGAAGGGGGCATGCCCCCGCTCTTTTTCTCGAAATGAAATCTTTTAGCTAAGACGATGGGCCCGGGGGCGGCAGCGTGGCCAGACGCGTTTTCTGACCTTTTTGCCTCTCTACTTGAATTATGTTTATGAGCTGTCAGGTTGCCAGTAAGCGGGGGCATGCCCCCTTCCTAACCTTAGAGACTTTTTTGACTTGATCAGTTCCTTTAGGTTTGAAAGGCAGACAGGCAGGAGTTCCTGACCTACATCTTATACGTCGAGGTTCCTCACATCTTATACGTCGAGGTTCCTGACATCGAGTGCATTATCTTCGATGAATTTGCGGCGAGGTTCTACAGCGTCACCCATCAACACAGTAAAGATCTCGTCCGTTTCAACCGCGTCGTCAATCCTCACCTGTAACAAGGTACGCTTATCCGGGTTCATGGTTGTTTCCCAAAGCTGCTCAGGATTCATTTCGCCAAGACCTTTATAACGCTGAATCGAAAGATCCTTCTTCGCCGCTGCGAGCACTTTTTCCAACAGTGCCTCGCGCGTCGGAATTTCTTCGCTGGTTCCATTCGTGCCGGTGATAAAAGGTGGAGCCAGGCTGTCCTCAAGAGTCATGTAAAGTTCAACGGCTTTCTGAAACTCGACAAAGCTTGCAAAGTTCCAATCGATAGCCAGGCTCACACCCGAAGTGGTAATTGTTTCGATCTCGCACAGGCCGTGCTCCTCATCCGATGAGAGTTCAGTTCTGAACCCGGCTTTGGCAAGCACGCCTTCAACCTTTGCCATCAGATCACTGCTCTGAAACACCTTGCGAAGTGTAGTTCCTTCTTTCCGTAGCACACCCTTCTTTCCAGCAAAAGCTTCTAACAAAGTATCGAGCAGATGCGCATCTCCGCCGAGGCGCCGCGCGGCACGCTCGCAATAGCGTTTCAGCTCGACCAGCTTTTCCAGGGACCGGGCCAACTCTTTACCTTCGATGTCCTGCTGTGCTCCGACTGACTTCACAGTCATGTCGGCCGTCGCCATCCGCATCAAATAGCGCACCATCAAACCTTCATCTTTGATGTACTCTTCCTTCTTCCCACGCTTCACCTTAAACAAAGGTGGCTGGGCGATATAGACATAACCCCGCTCAACCAACTCCGCCATTTGACGATAGAAGAAAGTAAGCAGGAGGGTTCTAATGTGGGACCCGTCAACATCGGCATCCGTCATCAGAATAATCTTGTGGTAGCGCAGTTTGCTGGCATCAAAATCTTCTTTGCCAATTCCAGTGCCGAGTGCGGTGATGAGGGACTTTATCTCACTGTGGCCAAGCATCTTGTCAAAGCGAGCTTTTTCAACGTTAAGAATTTTGCCCTTGAGAGGAAGTATTGCCTGATTTTTGCGATCTCGGCCCTGCTTTGCTGAACCACCGGCTGAGTCGCCCTCAACAATGTAAATCTCAGATAAAGCCGGATCGCGTTCCTGACAATCAGCAAGTTTGCCGGGCAACATCGTTGAGCCAAACACACCCTTGCGAACGATTTCCCGCGCCTTTCTCGCAGCTTCGCGGGCCCGCGCCGCGTCCACTGATTTGCCCACAATCTTCCTGGCCACGGTCGGGTTTTGTTCGAGATATTCAGTCAATCGCTCGTTCAAGAAAGACTCGACGGCTCCCTTGACGTCAGAATTGAGCTTGCCCTTCGTCTGGCCTTCAAACTGAGGCTGAGGCAGCTTGACGGAGATAACGGCTACGAGACCTTCACGAACATCATCACCAGTTAGGGAGCCCTTGAAGTTCTTTGCCAGGCCGGACGACTGGGCGTAAGCGTTGATGGTTCTGGTAAAGGCAGAACGAAAACCTGAGAGGTGTGATCCACCATCAACCGTGTTGATGTTATTAGCGAACGAATAGACTTTCTCGTCGTAGCCGTCGTTGTATTGAATAGCTACCTCAATAGATAGCGCGTCGCCTTCCTTCTCAAAATAGAGGGGCTTGTCGTGGAGCGTGCTCTTGTTTTTATTAAGGTGCTTTACAAATTCAGCGATACCGCCCTTGTAATAAAACTCGTGCGAGCGCTCAGGCTCTTCGCGCTCATCCTTAATTGTGATGCGAATGCCTTTATTGAGAAAAGCTTTTTCTCTCAACCGCTCTGACAGTTTGTCAAAACTGAATGTGGTGTGATCAAAGATCTGACCATCAGGCTTAAACGTGATCTTGGTGCCACGTTTTTTGGTTTTTCCGGTTTGCTTCAACGGCACAGCCGGAATACCACGAACATATTCCTGCTCGTAAGTCTTACTGTCTCTCCAGATTTCCAGGTGCAGTTTCTCTGAAAGAAAATTGACGCAGGAAACTCCCACACCATGGAGGCCGCCGGAGACCTTGTATGCATTGGAATCAAACTTCCCCCCTGCGTGAAGTTTGGTCATCACCACTTCTGCCGCCGACTTTTTCTCCTTCTTCATTTCATCGACCGGAATGCCACGCCCGTTGTCGATCACGGTTATAGAATCGTCAAGATGGATCGTAACGTCCACGGTGTCGCAATATCCGGCCAGGGCCTCATCGATTGAGTTATCCACCACCTCATAAACCAGGTGATGAAGACCCATCTCTCCGGTCGAGCCAATGTACATCGCAGGGCGCTTACGCACGGCGTCCCGGCCTTCAAGAACCGCGATAGACGATGAATCGTAAGCCTGGGGCTTTTTGCCGGTCACTGTAATATCCGCTGTCGCCAAATACTTTCTCCTTCTACTTTCTTAGCCCACCAGTAATCCTTATTTACGTCGATCGTTCGGTAACAACCTCGCGCACCGCGAGGACTCTATTGTGAACTCTCAACTGCAACCGCTGCCGCGGAAAAAGTGTGAGCTTTCGCCTCGGCTAACCGAGCCTCGCCTTCCACAATCTCATGTACGTTTGCTTTTGAAAGGAATCCCTGGACGTGGCTTCTCTTCGACGTGGTAATGAATGTTTGAGTGCGGCCTTCAAGATACTCCAAAAGACGATTTATCCTTTTTTCATCCAACTCAGCGTCGACATCATCGACAAGAAAAAGCGGATAATCATGATGCCAGGAATTATACACTGAAATCGCCGCTAAGTCTAATAGTAACAATGCACTACGCTGCTGTCCGGAACTGCCGTAAACCCGGGTTTCGCGGCCCCCCAGTTGAATGCCCAGGTCATCTCGGTGCGGCCCGACCAAGGCTCGAGCAGCGGCGACTTCTGACTGAAGCCGGAGCTCCAGGCGCGCTCTTAAAAGCGCCTCGTAGTCAGCTATGTTGCCCTTGCCTTCAAGCGAGGAAGAATAACGAATCTGGAGCTCGGTGGGCTCAAATAGGGTCCGCTCGAGCACACTATTTATGCGCTCCGTATAGTCCATGCGGGCTTTATGAATCTCAGTCCCCAGACGTGCCAGTTGCTCATTCCATGGAGCTAACAGATCTTTAATCTCGGCTAAGGGCAACTCGCTCTCAGATGAATTCTGGAGAATCCGATTTTTCTGTTTGATTACCTTGTTGTAGTCGGAGACTGTTTGAACATACGCCGGTCGCAACGACGAGATTCCGCGGTCGATAAAATGCCGGCGTGCTTCCGGCACTCCCCTCACCACTTCAAGTTGATCGGCAGTAAATGCAAACACCTGGAGATGGCCAAGATACCTCGCGAGTTGCTCCCGCTTTTCGTTAACCCATATTGATTTGGTGTTGTCCTTTAGCGTTATCCGTAAGTCGCGGTGCAGATCCTTACCGGTTGAAACCTGACCCTCGACATACGCAGTCTCTCCGCCAAATCTGATTGTTTCCTGCAGGCGTTGTGTACGAAACGATTTTGTTCTGGAAAGAATATAGACGGCTTCGAGCCAGTTAGTTTTGCCCTGGCCGTTGTTACCGTAGATGATGTTCAGGCCGGGTCCCCAAAAGATTTTGCCACTTAGATTTCGGAAATTGTTGACTTCGACAAAATCGAGGATCATCAGGGGATTTTAGCATAGGCCTCAGGCTCAAAGGCGGTCACCGGATTTAATCATGAAAAGAAAAAGCACTCTTATTCTTGAACGAGAAAAGAGTGCTTTCCTGATGAAATGCTTTGAAGCAATTTCTTAGATACGCATTGGCATTACCACGTACTTGTAGTCGTAATCACCGCCCGCTGCGGGTCGGAGCTGCGCCTGAGAGTTGCCATCTTTGAACTCGAAAGCTACGGCGCCATCTCCAATCACATTCAGAAAATCCTGGAGATACTGAGCGTTGAAACCGATATCCACCTCATCGCCGTTGTAGTCAGCTTCAATTGTCTCGCGAGCTTCGCCTTCTTCAGCGTTCTGCGAACTTATTACCAACTGATTCGGCTCGAGGTGAAAACGAATAGCATGGGAGCGTTCATCAGACATTAAAGCCACGCGCCTGATAGCTGAATTTAACAAGGCACCGTCAAACTTAATCGACTTGTCATTGTTCTTCGGCATCACCATGTCATAGTTGGGAAATTGGCCATAGAGCATGCGCGAAATCAACAAACGTGTTCCGACCTCGAAAAAGATGTGATTACCGTCCATTCCCAAACTGATTTCGCCGTCAAACCCGGCCGTGAGTTTCGTAAGTTCTGCCAGGGTTTTTCGCGGAATCAAGGTGTCGATCGATTCCGTATTACCGTTTTCGGAGACTCCTTTTCGTTCGACGTAAGCCAGCCGGTGGCCATCTGTAGTGACCATCTTTGCGCCAGTGTCATCCAAAATAAACTTGGCTCCGGAGAGCGTATATCGCGATTCTTCCTGAGTAATCGCGAAAATCGTTCTGTCAACGAAGGCTTTGATCACGCCGGCTGAAATCCTTGTGGGAGCCGATTTGTAAGAAGGGACTTCCGGAAACGCGTCGCGCGCTATCCCGACCATCTTAAATTTTGTTTTGTCGCAAGTTACCGTAACCCAGTCGTTGTCTTCCTTCTTAAAAGTTACCGGCGCGTCGGGCAGTAGCCGGGCTATCTCAAAAAGTTTCCTTGCTTGAACACAGATGGAGCCCGCTGCGGAAATGTCTTCAGCATCCATATCACAACGAATCGTTACATCGAGGTCCGTTCCAATGAGTCGGACGGTACTCTCGCCAACAGATTCGATGAGAATGTTTGACAAGACAGGGATGGTGTTTTTCCTTTCCACCACTCCTTGAACGAATCCTAATTCCTTCTGGAGATTCTGCTTGCTCACGACGAATTGCATTCCCGACTCCTTAAGTTTTGCGCCTTCAGTTGCAGCCATAAAATAATCTCCTCGTTACTTTCTGCTTCTAACTAAAACTACCATTTGTTTATTTCCAGCAGTAGTAGTAGGGCCTGTGCATTTGTGGAAAACCTACTAAACGCCAACTGGAAACTTAGACTACGCTGTTCATAAGACGGTGCAATTGGAAACGAAAATTACACCCTACCTGTCAAAAAGTTTTCGGTGCAACGATTATTCTATTCCTTCACAGGCTTACTTCCAAACAACCTGTGGACAGTGTCTAATCAGGCAACCATTGTCCTGATTCTTAGGAAGCAGATCTGTAAACCGTTGTGGAAAATCTTTTTACTTTTGCAGGTTTTCTGAGAGATCAAGTAATAGCCTCTGGAAGCTCGGATCAGCCAAAGATAACGATTGGATCTTTTCAAAAGAGTGGATCACAGTCGTGTGATGCTTCCCACCAAAAGCGCGTCCAATCTCGGGATAACTATGTTTCGTCAGTCGTTTGCAAAGATACATTGCGATCTGGCGCGGAAAAGCAAACTGCCGGGAATTATTCCTGGCCACCAGTTGATCCATTGATATCTTGTAAGTTGCTGATACGGCTTTCTGGATTTGTTCGATGGTAATAAGCCCAGGCTCCTCGTCGCTGGCGATGTTTCGAATCGCATCTTTGGCGAGCTCTTTGGAGATGGGAATTCCACGCAACGATGAAATTGCTACCAACCTGATTAGAGATCCTTCCAACTCCCGCACATTGTTCTTAACTCTACTCGCGATGAAAAGGGCAACATCGTCGGTAATAGCACACCCGATGGTTTCGGCCTTGCGTTTAAGGATAGCTATCTTGGTTTCCAGGTCAGGAGGCTCGATGTCGGCAATCAGTCCCCATTCAAATCTGGAGTGCAATCTTTCCTCAAGAGTCGGAATCTCTCTGGGCGGGCAGTCAGAACTTATGACAATCTGTTTCTGTTGCTCATAAAGAGTATTAAAGGTGTGGAAAAACTCTTCCTGCGTGCGTTCTTTCCCGGCCATGAATTGAATATCGTCTATCAGCAGCACGTCAACCGAGCGATACTTTTCCCTGAAGCCCTGAGTTTTGTCATAACGAATAGCGTTAATCAGTTCGTTCATGAATCGCTCAGACGATAAATAGGAAAGCTTCAGATGGGGATTCCGCTGCTTTATGGCGTGACCGCAGGCGTGCATCAAGTGGGTTTTACCCAGTCCCACACCTCCGTACAAATAAAGCGGGTTATAAGTTTTGCCGGGAGCGTCAGCGACGGCAATCGAAGCGGCATGTGCAAACTGGTTGCAGGAACCTACAACAAAACTGTCGAACGTATATTTCGAATTAAGCGCGGGATCAAAGGCTGCCTGCCGCAAGGGCTGAACTGAAGCCTTCGCAATTCCTTGAGGAAGGATCGACACTGTCTCTGCGCTCAGAGGGGTCTGGTTATCCACTCCCGAGTTACTGGCGGCTTGGGGTTTGGCCTGTGTGACCACCGGGCTAGACTTCTCTTCCGGGAGGACCCAGTCTACCGAATAGCCGCCGAGGCTGAATTCACCGAAAGACTGGTCAATTAGGTTTGCGTAGTTGACCTTCACCCAATCTCGCACCACCTGGTTTGGCGCACGAAGGCGAATTAGGCGCCGTACGTTGTCGATTCCTTCGAAGCGAATTGGATCGAACCACGTTTCAAAACTCTCTACCTGGAGTTTAGTTTTGATTGCCCGAAGAACATCGTCCCAAAGATTACTTTCCACCAAACTAATCATCACTGCTCAATAACTTCTATGACAAAATCTTGATTACGATTTGTATCTTCGACAGAAGCTAGAAGCGAACTCCCTCGGGTCGCGGCCTACCAACGAACACGTCAACGAGAATCGGGGAGAAGGAGTTATTCACAGGCTTTTCCTCAGCCTTGTGGAAAACGTCCCCGGCCTTAAAGTAAAGCTTTAAGCTTATATTTATCAATCACTTACAAGGAGTGAGTTGAACGACGCGGAGACTAGCACACAGCTACCGTGGAGGCAAGAAACTCGAAATTATAAAACATGCCTGGCTTGCTTTAAGTTGCTTGGGAGCGGAAAACTAGCGGCCTCTCGAAAAGCCTCGCAATCGGTCAGTTTGGAATTTTCCGAGCGACTTCCGACTGGGAGCGCGGGCGCCCTCGCCCGCAAGGTGGGATACATATCTCTTTACGGAAAGCTTGCTCGTTATGTGCCGTGGCGGGCGAGGGCGCCCGCGCTCCCAGTGTAACGTTGAGTAATGGTGCGGTACTTTATACTGACCCACTATTTGATAGGGGCCCCTTTCTTGACAGAAGGGTTGGTGACAGCTAGTCTTACGGTTTTCTTTTTACGGGAGAATTCCAGCTATGTCTAAGCGAACTTTTCAGCCTAACAACAGGCGTCGAGCTAAAACGCATGGGTTTAGGGCGAGAATGGCAACAAAAGCCGGCAGACTTGTTCTTAAACGACGGCGTGCAAAGGGCCGACGGCGGTTGACCCCTTCCCACTACTAATGCGTCGCAGCTCATGACGGTATATCTGCGAGCCAGCCACGACTTTCAAAAGGTTTATAGGAATGGCAACCGTTATGACGGCGTATTAATGACCGCATTTGTCTTGCCCAACAAGTTGTCTCATAACAGATTTGGTATCACAGCTTCGCGGAAGGCCCTGGGCAACGCGGTTCAAAGAAATCGGGCGAAACGACTGCTAAGAGAGACTTTTCGTTTAAAGCGCTCCCAGTTGTTCGCATTGCAAGAAAAATACGACTGGGTAGTTAATGCCAAACGCGCGCTGCCCAGCTTGAAAGTGACCGCAGCGATCGAGGAATTCGAGAAACTAGTGTTGAGAGTAGCGAAGGAAGAGAATAAGGCCCGCAAGTTTGGGTAACACGTACGTGAAGTCGGTACTAATCGCATTTCTTAGGTTCTATAAACTCGTCATTTCGCCTTTTCTTCCACCTTCTTGCAGATTCTTTCCCACGTGTTCGGAATATGCCACTGAGGCGATTGGTCGATACGGCGCCCTTCGCGGATCCGCGCTCGCGCTCCGAAGATTGCTGCGATGTCATCCGTTCAGCCAGGGCGGTTACGATCCCGTGAAGTAGAGAGCGGATGAGATGCGGCACAAAGTGAGGTCTGGGCGCCAAGCTAAATGCAACAAAAACGATTAATAATCGCACTACTGATCTCCACTGCCATACTTTTTTTGTGGAGTTACCTTGTTCCGGTAACGCCACCGCAGCAGCCCAACCAGCCTTCCCCTTCTCCTTCGATTCAGCCGTCTCCGCTACAGAGCGTTACGCCTCCCCCCGCACCCATCGTTCGGCAGTTGCCGACTCCAGCTCCTTCTCCAGTTGAGTCTGCTAATGCCGCGCCACACCGCACGCTCTCGATCAAGACCCCACTTTACGAGGCGAAACTTGATAGCCAGGGCGCAGACGCAACGAGCTGGATAATCAAAAAGAATAAGGACAGTGAAAGTGAAATCTACTCAGTTGCAGGTAACCGGAATAATCATGTTCCTCTCGAGTTGATCTCACCAAAAGGGCTGGAAAGGCTTCCTCGCGAGGCCCCGTTTCAGCTGACTATTGGTGACCCCGCCGTAGATGGACTGTTGCTTTCGACAAATTATTCGATAGAGGGGGTTGAGTCTAGCGCGGGTGACTCAGATTTGAGTCTGGCAGCTGGGGAGAAGAAACGAATCACATTTCGTCTCAATGACAAAGGTACGGGTTTGGATGTTGTCAAAACGATGGTCCTGGATGGGGATAGTTACAGCGTTGAATTAGAGATCACAATTAAACGCGGCGACCAGATTGTTCCCCAGGCCAAACTGAGGATAGGTCCAAGCATTGGCGACCAGGGCGTCAAACATTATTCGTTTTACTCGGTGGCCCCGGAGGTTGTGGCCTCCGTTGGCGACCAGATCGAGCGTCATCTGGCCCAGGCGATTAATGAAAACAAGAACTCGCCCGATCACTTGGCGCTTGGCGGACCGGTTGATTGGTCGGGTGTTGCTGACACTTATTTCGCGATGGTGGCAGTGCCGTCGAAAAAACTGCAAGGACTAGAGCTTCAAACGACACAGTACGACTACAACGGTAACGGCAATCCTGAAAAGAGATTTCTAACCACGGCATGGGTGCCTATTCCTACTGACGGTTCACGCACCGTTGTGTACGCTGGTCCGAAGGATCATTTTCTACTGACCGCCGCGAGCGGAAATCTGAGCCAGATTGTCGGACGTCCAATCGATCTTGAAGGCCTTATCGACTATGGGTGGTTTAGCTGGATGTCGAGGCCCCTCGCCGTACCCATCCTCAAGTCGATTAAATGGTTGAAACAGTTGACCGGTAGCTATGGCGTCGCGATTATCTTATTCACCATAGTCATCTATTCGCTGTTTTTCCCTCTGAAGTGGCGATCTTCGAAATCAATGAAGAAGGCGCAAAAGCTAGCGCCCAAAATGAAAGAGCTTCAGGAAAAGATCAAGGGGCTGAAACAAACCGATCCCCGTCTCAAAGAATTGCAGGTTGAGCAACTGCGCTTGATGAAGGAAGGAAACCCTCTTGGTGGCTGCCTGCCCCTTCTCATTCAGATGCCTTTTCTCTTTGCACTCTACAGGGCCATTACCATCTCGCTTGATTTTCGACAAGCCACGTTTTTGTGGCTGCCGGATCTTTCTGCAGGCGACCCTTACCACATTTTGGAAATCCTAATGGCCGGAACCATGATCGTCTTACAGCTGATTACACCGGCGCCGTCGGCCGATCCACTTCAGCGAAAGATGATGGCAATAGGAATGCCCTTGTTCATGCTATACGTTCTTTGGAACGCTCCCTCAGGGTTACTACTCTATTGGTTGGTCGGCAATATTGTGGGATTCAGTCAACAGTTTTTGATTAACCGATGGACAGAACCCAAAGATGATGAGCAGCCGCCAGCGGAACGCAGTGTCAAGCGCGCTCCAAAGAAAGGGATGGGAACACCGCGGCCATCGCAAGCCTGATAGAGCCGTCGCTTTAAGAAGCATTAACGAGCTATGGAAGACGTTTGTACCAACGCAGGGAATTTCCTCCAGTCTCTATTCCAGGGCACGGGACTGAATTTAGAGGTCAGTGTTAAAGAAAGCTCTTCGGAGTGCTTGCTGGATTTGAGTGGTCCAGATGCGGAGTTATTGCAACTAGAAGGCGGAGAACTCTTGCAGGCCCTGCAGCACCTTGTAACCCAGGCTTTTGGACGTTCACTCCCCGAAGGACAGCGGCTCGTATGCGACGTTCAAGGATTCCGCGCTACTCGTGAGGCCGAGTTGCGCGCGATGGCCAAGCTTGCGGCCGATCGTGTGCGGACCACTCGCGCGCCTTTCGTTTTTGGTGAAATGAAATCTGACGAACGACGAATAATTCACCTTACGCTCGCTGAGTGTGAGGACCTCGCTACAGAGTCAATAGGAGAAGGCTCCGCTCGTAAACTACGAGTTGCGCTCAAACCCACTGCATAGACCAGGCATTACCCGGTCCTTTCAAACCCAACCGGCCAACCGCGATGGATACCATAGTCGCAGTAGCAACACCGCCTGGACGCAGTGCGATCGGTGTGATTAGGCTCAGTGGCCCACAGTCAGTTGCGATCCTCCGGACGATAACTCGGGACGAACAATTCTCACCCGAGCCGAATCGCGTTGTTCTAAAGAAATTAATAGCCGGCGAATCGGGCGAGGTTCTTGACTACGCGCTGGTTAGTTATTTCGAAGGCCCACATTCATTCACAGGCGAAGATCTGGTTGAGATCAGCTGCCATGGATCGCCGGTAATTCTGAGGCAGCTGCTGGATCTAATTCAAAGCCTTGATGCGCGTCTGGCTGGTCCAGGTGAGTTCACGCTGCGAGCCTGCAGAAACGGGAAAATGAATCTCAGTCAAGCCGAAGCAGTTCGGGATTTGATTAACGCGCAGACAAGAGCGGCAGCTATCCAGGCTACTCGACAATTGGGAGGGGAACTATCGACGGCTTTGCAACCGTGCAAAGAGGAACTAATTCGAGTGATAGTAAAACTGGAGTCGGCGCTGGAATTTGTCGAAGATGATCTGCCGGACATTCAAGTAGGGGAGATAAGGCGGCAAATTGCAGCGGCGCTTTTGGGGGTGAACCATCTAGCCTGTACTTATGCGAGCGGACATCTCTTGCGGGACGGGTTGAAGGTAGCCATTATCGGCCGCCCAAACGTAGGTAAGTCTAGTGTATTCAACACGTTACTGCGTTCGGACCGCGCCATAGTCACAGATGTGGCGGGCACGACAAGGGACAGTATTACCGAGTCGATAAGTCTCCGTGGCGTTCCCGTTTCCTTAACAGATACGGCTGGCATTCGCGCCGCGGGCGACACGATTGAGGCGATTGGCGTTGAGCGTACGCATAGAGCCATAGCCGAGGCTGATCTTCTTGTCGTTGTGATCGATGGTTCGAATGAGCTTTTGCCGGAGGACCGGGACGTGTTATCGCATGCAACTGAGGCGATGCATCTCATTGCGGTCAACAAATGCGATCTGCCCGCGGTGTCTTCGGTTCAGAAAAAATTAGGCGATGAGGTGAGAATGGTCCATCTCTCAGCGTTAACGGGTGAAGGATTTGAAGACCTGACTGCTGCTATACTGGAGCCCTTTGGCGCAGTCAATGCGGAAGAAGTAGGGCTACTGGTTACGGATAGTCGGCATTACGATCTATTACGTCGCACGCAAAGCTCCCTGGAATCCGCATTAGAACTGTTCACAGAGGGATCTGGTGAAGAGCTCGTGCTCGTGGACCTTCACAATGCTCTTCAATTCCTGGGAGAGATCACAGGTGAGACGACAACCGAGGAAATTCTATCCGAGATATTTAGCACTTTCTGTATTGGGAAATGACCATGGTCTTCGACGAAGGTTTTGATGTAATCGTGATTGGTGGTGGTCATGCCGGCTGTGAAGCCGCGTCAGCCGCGGCGCGGCTGGGCGCGACCACCGCATTGGTGACAATGAACCTCGATCTGATCGGGCAGATGTCTTGTAATCCCGCGATCGGGGGAATAGCCAAAGGACACCTGGTGCGTGAGATTGACGCGCTGGGTGGGATCATGGGTCGCGTCATCGACCGCACCGGGATCCAGTTTCGATTACTAAATCGATCAAGAGGCCCGGCAGTGCAATCGCCACGAGCCCAAGCGGATCGAGCGCTTTACCGTGTGGAAATGCGGAAGACTTTGGAGAGCACTTCGAATCTGCACCTGCGACAAGGCATGGTGATTGATCTGTTAGTAAAGAAGGAAACGGTTTGCGGCGTGGCGATGCAGGATGGTCGTCGAATTGGAGGCAGGGCCGTCGTTGTTGCCGCCGGCACCTTCTTGAACGGCTTGGTTCACACCGGTCGACGCACATATACGGCAGGAAGGGCAGGAGAACCTGCGTCTATTGAATTGGCGGAAGCTTTAAAGCGACTGGGTTTTCCTGTGGGTAGGTTGAAGACCGGAACACCGCCCAGATTGGACGGCAGGACCATCGATTGGGATGCGTTTAAGAGCCAGGAGGCGGACGAACGACCCGTGGCTTTTTCGTTTTCCACCGAACGAATAGAACAACCGCAGATTAAGTGTTATATCGGCTACACGACGAAGAATCTCCACGAAGCCATAAGAAAAAACCTTCACGAGTCTCCACTTTATTCAGGCCAGATTAGAGGAATCGGCCCGCGCTATTGTCCTTCGATAGAGGACAAGGTCGTCAAATTCGCGGATAAGGATCGGCATCAGCTTTTTTTGGAGCCCGAGGGTCACGATACAAACGAGGTGTACCTCAATGGCTTTTCGACCTCGTTGCCTGCGGGTAGGCAACAAGATCTTGTGAGAATGATTCCCGGTTTGGAAGAGACGAAAATCATCCGACCAGGCTATGCAATTGAATACGACTACGTAGATCCGCGCGAGTTGGGCCCTGACCTTCAGTGTCGCAGAATCTCTGGCCTATTCCATGCCGGCCAGGTCAATGGAACGACCGGTTACGAGGAGGCGGCTTGCCAGGGGTTACTTGCGGGAATCAACGCTGCAATGCTCGTTCAAAGTCGCCGGCGATTTCGTCTGAGGCGAGAGGAGTCGTACATTGGTGTTCTAGTGGACGATTTGATAAAACAGGGCGTTGATGAGCCTTACCGCATCTTCACGTCTCGAGCGGAATGTAGACTTTCTCTCAGACACGATAATGCTGATGAGCGGCTCCGGGGATACGGGCGTGAAGTGGGGCTGGTCGGGGACAGCGATTGGGACCGGTTCAATCAACGGAGAGACAGGATCGCTAAAGTTAAGACGGCTTTGCAGTTGACGCGACTAAGAAGGAGCGATTCCGCCTATTCCGCGGTTAGAGCGACGGTCGCAACGGACTTGGGCGACTCGGTAACCCTCGCGGATCTGGCCAGAAGACCCGGAATTCCTGCGGAAATGCTGTTGCGACTTCTGCCATCTGAACTCCAGTCGTTGCCAGGTTTAGAAGATTTAGAAGCGGCACTGGCAGACGATTTGTACGCGGGGTATATCAAGATGCACGATGCCGCGCGCCAGCGGCTACATTATCACGACACCACTCCCATACCGGAAAACCTTGATTTCCGCACTCTTATTGGATTGTCGCATGAGATGGTTGAGCGTTTAGAGCGGGTTCGCCCCTTGACCATTGCAGAAGCGAGAAACATACCGGGCCTAACCCCCGCGGCGCTTTCAACGCTGTTTATAAGCGTAAATTCCCTCGCCTAATATGTTTCACGTGTCCCACGTGCCCGAGGAAACTCGGGCCACGTGAAACATAATTCGGCTTAAAACCCGCCTCCGCCCTTAAATTCCTTTAAAAAGTCGTCGCCTATTGTGGTAAGTTACGCTTCCTCTTCTTAGTTTAAACGGTGCATCCATGGCCAGGACAATAGCGATCGCAAACCAGAAGGGCGGTGTGGGCAAAACCACAACTGCAGTGAATTTAGCTGCCGTATTGGCCAGCAAACAAATCCCGGTACTGCTCGTTGACGCCGATCCTCAAGGAAATGCCACCTCCGGCGTAGGTATTCCGCGGGGTAGCTTTCGAAAAAGCATCTATCACTGCCTGGTTTTGGAAAACTCCGTGGAGGAGACGATTCTGCCAACCGAAACGCCTCACCTTAGTGTCTTACCGGCCAATAAGGATCTCACGGGCGCTGAAGTGGAGCTCGTGGACCTCGAAAGACGGGAATTTAAACTTCGCGAAGCGTTGGCACCAATCGACAACACTTACCGATACATCATAATTGACTGTCCGCCATCGCTGGGACTCTTGACGCTGAACGCACTTACGGCTGCCAGGTCTCTGCTCGTGCCCATACAGTGTGAATACTATGCCCTCGAAGGTGTAACAGAATTATTTGATACCCTCGCTCGTATTCGTCGATTGCATAACCCCGGCCTAACGATTGAAGGGCTCCTGTTGACCATGTACGACGAGCGCACCAATCTGTCAGCAGCCGTAGCCTCTGACCTGCGCGACTTTTACGGTCAACAGGTTTTTGAAACGGTGATCCCGCGAAACATCCGCCTGGCTGAGGCGCCGAGTTACGGAAAACCCATCACTCTCTATGACGTTCATTCCAAAGGGGCGGAAGCGTATTTTCAGTTAGGTAAGGAGATAATCGCGCATGACACGAAAGGTATTGGGTCGGGGGTTGGGAGCGCTGCTTTCAGCTGAAGGCACGGCGACTGCCACAGAAGAAACCAATGAGTTTCCGATAGATCTCATAGACCCCAGCGACTTGCAGCCTCGAAGCCTTTTCGATGAAGCCAAGTTGAATGAGCTTGCTCGATCGATAACTGCTAATGGTGTCGTCCAGCCACTCTTACTAAGACGAAAGGGAGCCAGGTTTGAACTCATCGCCGGGGAGCGCCGTTGGCGCGCTGCACAGCAAGCTGGTCTAACCACGGTACCTGCGGTGCTGAGGAACGTAACGGACGAGAAAGTCCTTGAACTCGCGCTAATAGAAAACATCCAACGCGAAGATTTGAATCCAATCGAGGAAGCGCGCGCTTACAAGAAACTGATCGACACAGTAGGGCTTACGCAGGAGACCGTCGCAGAACGTGTGGGCCGGGACCGGTCATACGTTACTAATTATTTGCGTCTGCTTCGACTGCCTGAAGATCTCCAGGAATTACTTCAATCAGGGCGGTTGACAACTGGTCATGCTCGAGCACTGCTTGGCGCGGAGGAAGTGGATGTGCAGCGACGGATAGCGAGAAAAATCATTGACCAGGATCTCTCGGTCCGAGCGACAGAACAACTAGTCAGGCAGTTGATCGAACCTCGCCCCTCACGCTCGGAGCCGTCGACCAAGCGGCAGGACAGCGATGCTAATGTACGTGCCGCTGAGAACAAGCTGAGACGACAATTCGGCACCCGGGTGCGTATTGTTCAGAATCGGGGAACTGACGCTGGAAAGATAGAATTGGAGTTTTATACAAAACCCGACCTGGATCGGCTGTACGCTTTACTAGTTAAAGCCTCGTCGTAGATAGCTGTACTTGTTACAGCGGTATCCCCAAGCTACTGGTGGTACAAAGTACAACAGCAAATTCCGCGTTCTCGGCGGGCATTCTTCAGACTGGCTCCTCGTCAGCACCTAGACTTGACCGGTTTTTCAAGCCGATGTTAGACTCCGACGCTTTTGCGGGTGCCATATTGTTTCAGTGAGGCCGATGAGACAAGGAGTAGTGTCAATTGGTATTAGCGTTTGCAGAAAGCCAGATTCAACTAGTGCCGGATGGAACGCTTCTCTTTCATTTGGCTGTCATCGTACTAATGGTAGCGCTTCTTAACGCTACCCTGCTCAAGCCTATCAATCGCATTCTGGAGGAGCGGGAGCGCCGCACGCGGGGGCGCCTTACCGAGGCTCAGCAGGCATTGGCAACGGTCGATCAGAAACTCCGCGAGTATCAGCTTCGATTGCGAGAGGCAAGGTCCGAAGGTTACGCGCTGATGGAGCAAGAGAGGATGCTCCTTTCACGAGAGAGGGAAGGGAAAGTAGCCGAGGTCAAGAGCGAGATAACTAGTTGGTTGTATGCTCAAAAGGAGAACCTGAGGAATGAAGCGGACAAGGCAAAGGCCAACTTGAAGGTAGACGCGCGCACACGGGCCGTGGAGATCAGCCAACAAATTCTTCATCGGCAAGTCCGCGACGATGGTTCACGACGTAACGCCCCGGCTTAGGACTTATTGTGTTTCTTGCCATTTTTATTCTAATCGGGTTTTTATCCATTTTCGCAGAAGGTCCTCCGTGGTGGAACTACCCCGGTTTGGAGTTGTGGAAGTTCGTCAATCTAATCGCGTTTATTGCCGGCGCGCTTTACTTCGTCAGAGGGCGCATTCGGAGAAAGCTGCGGTCGCGGAGTGAAGGAATTAAAAGGGACTTGCTGATAGCCCGCGAAGAGAAGGACCGCGCGTTGGCTAAGCTTGCTGAGGTGGAAGCACGCTTTGAGAGGCTGGACGCGGAAGTCTTGGAAGTAAAGAAGAAGGCCCGGGCAGAGGCCGACGCCGAAAAGGAACGCATCAGGGCGGCTACCGTGGCAGAGATCGCCAAAATGCGAGAGCAGTCGAAACGAGAAATTGAAAGTGCCGGCAAGGCAGCCAGGATGGAGCTGCGTAAGTTCGCGGCTCAGGAAAGCGTGCGGTTGGCGGAAGAAATTCTTGAAAGAGAAATCGGACCTGAGGACGACGCGAGGTTGACGAGCCTCAATGTGAAAGAACTTGGGAGGGCGCATCGTTGAGTTCGCAGACTGTCGCCAGGCGCTATGCTTCAGCACTCGCCGACGTCATTAGCGCGCGCGCTGAGCAGGCTGATGTGCAAGAAGAATTAGCCGGCTGGGAAAAAATGATTTCGGCGAACGCCGCATTGCTTGAAGCATTCAGCAATCCGACGGTTGCATACGAACAGAAGGCAAAAGTTCTTAATGAGTTGATCACTCGCACAAAAGTGCGGCCTACCACCGCAAACTTTCTTCGTATACTGTTAAAGAACCAAAGAATAGCCGAACTGCCTCAAGCCAACGCAAAGTTGGCCCAGATACTGGATGAGCGCTCCGGTGTGATCAGTGCGCAGGTGACTTCGGCTCGGCCAGTGCCTGATGCCACTAAAGAAGCACTGGAAAAGAAGCTGGGGGAAATCACCAGCAAAAGAATACGTTTGAGTTTTGGAACTGACGAATCCCTTCTTGGCGGAATTGTCACCCGAATAGGCTCAACTATCTATGACGGTTCGGTGCGAAATCAACTGAGGCGACTTGGTGAGGAACTCGCGGGTTAATACCAGAGGAAAATGATGGAACCAATTAGAGCGGACGAAATCAACGAAATTATTCGGAAGCAGATCGAGAATTTTGAGTCAGGCGTGACAGTGATGGAGGTCGGCACGGTCATCAAGGTGGGCGACGGTATCGCGGAGATCCACGGACTTGAAAAGGTGATGGCTGGCGAGTTGTTGGAATTTCCTCACGACGTTCGCGGGCTGGCGCTTAATTTAGAGGAAGACAAGGTTGGTGCGGTGCTGTTTGGCGAGTACCAGGCAATCAAAGAAGGCGATCTGGTTAAGCGAACGGGCCGCATCATGCAGGTGCCGGTGGGCGATGCAATGGTTGGTCGCGTGGTTGATGCTCTTGGAAATGCGATTGACGAGCGGGGTCCCATCGTTACCGACACTTATTTTCCGATTGAACGTATTGCTCCTGGTGTTGTCGATCGACAGCCAGTTAAGGAGCCTTTGCAAACGGGACTTAAGGCCATTGATGCGATGGTACCTATTGGCCGCGGCCAGCGCGAGCTGATTATCGGTGATAGACAGACAGGGAAAACGGCTGTTGCCGTTGACACGATCATTAACCAGAAGGGCAAAGACGTCGTCTGCATTTACGTAGCAATCGGGCAGAAAGCTTCCACGGTTGCGCAGGTGGTAAAAACCCTTGAGGACTTTGGCGCGCTGGAGTACACGATTGTCGTCAAGGCGACTGCGTCAGATCCTGCAGCGATGCAATTTCTAGCTCCATATTCCGGTGCCGCCATGGGCGAGTTTTTCCGAGATAACGGCCGGCATGCTTTGACGATCTATGATGACCTTTCAAAGCAGGCTGCCGCTTACCGCGAGATATCACTGCTGCTTCGTCGCCCGCCGGGTCGAGAGGCTTATCCCGGAGACGTTTTTTACCTGCACTCTCGCCTGCTCGAGCGCGCAGCCAAAATGTCTGACCTGAAGGGTGGTGGGTCTCTGACGAGTCTTCCCATCATTGAGACACAAGCGGGCGATATTTCTGCCTATATTCCTACCAATGTCATCTCGATTACCGACGGTCAAATATTTCTCGAAGCTGATCTCTTCAACAGTGGTATTCGGCCGGCAATAAACGTGGGAAACAGCGTGTCTCGCGTTGGCGGCTCAGCTCAGATAAAAGCGATGAAACAGGTTGCGGGAACACTTCGAATTGATCTTGCGCAGTTCCGAGAATTACAGGCCTTCGCACAATTCGGGTCTGATCTGGATAAAGCCACTCAAGCGCAACTGGCCCGTGGCGAACGTCTGGTCGAGATACTGAAGCAGCCTCAGTATCAACCGATGAATGTCGAGAACCAGGTCTTTGTCATTTGGGCAGCCAGCAACGGATATGCAGATGACATCGCAGTCGAGGATGTCCGGCGCTTTGAAGCCGAATTGCTCAAGTTTGTGGAAAACTCACATCCCGGGCTGTTGCAAAGCATTCGCGAAAAGAAAAGTCTGACCGACGAGATTACCTCGGATCTAAAACAAGCGTTGAGCGATTTCAAAAACATGTGGACGGAAAGAACAGCTACCGAGCTGGCTGATGCAAAATCCGGCGTCAAGGGAGTCGAAACTTCGCCGCAGCCCGCTGCCGCCGGGGCTTAATTTTCGCCGCCAATGCCCAATCTTTTAGACATTCGCCGGCGCATCAAGTCGGTTAAGAACACGCAGCAGATAACTAAGGCCATGAAAATGGTTTCTGCTGCGAAGCTCAAGCGTGCACAGGATCGCGTGGTTAGAGCGCGCCCGTTCGCAAATAAAATGATGGAGGTCCTGAGCGGCCTTTCCGACCGGATTGACGAAGATTTCCATCATCCATTGCTTGATGCGCGTGGCGACGAACGTTACCTGTTGGTGCTTATCACCGCTGACAAAGGCTTATGCGGCGCCTTCAACACTAATCTGATTAAAGCAGCCCAAACTTTTATCGCCGATAACCCAACCAAACAGATTGAGACTTTGGCGGTCGGGCGAAAGGGAAGAGATTTCTTTCGCCGGAGAAGCGCAAAACTGGCTGGCGAGTATATCGGGCTCACCGGCAAGGGACGCGTTGAATTCGCGGAAGCGCTTGATGTCGCTCACGATGTCATTCAGCGATTTACCGAAGACGAAGAGATTGATAAGGCCTTCATTATTTACAATGAATTTAAGTCGGTCCTTCAGCAGCGCGTCGTGGTCGAACAGCTGTTGCCGGTTTCTAACCAAGCGGCTGCCGACTCTGAAGAATCAGGTGCATCTCGCGTCGATTATATTTATGAACAACCTCCCGGTGAGATCTTCGCTCGACTACTTCCTCGCTTAGTTGAAACTCAGATCTTTCGTGCTTTGCTGGAGTCGATAGCGTCTGAACAGGGGGCTCGGATGACCGCAATGGATTCTGCCTCCAAGAACGCGCGCGAACTGATTGATTCGCTGACGCTCAACATGAACCGCGTTCGTCAGGCAGCTATCACGAATGAAATTATCGAGGTAGTGTCTGGAGCTGCCGCGCAATAGTCTGCGAACTGTTAATACACATCTATAAGGGAAGCAGCAGACGCGGCTTCCCTTAATTCTTTTTAGCGCCAATGAGTAAACGAACTCAGAACCGCAATGAAAAAAAGCAGTACTCGCCCACAGGCCGACGACTGTGGCGCTATGGACCGCTTGTCTTTTGGATGGTCTTCATCGCGTTTGCTTCAACGAGCGGGTTTTCGTCGATAAATACGTCGAGGATTATTCGTCCGTTAGTCCTTTTAGTTTTTCCAGATCTGAGCGACGTTCGAATAGCTGAGATACATTTCCTGATTCGTAAGGTCGCTCATTTCACCGAGTATGCCATTCTGGCTTTCCTCGCCAGACGAGCTTTCATTACTTCGTCTTTTACATTCTTTCAGCGTCGATGGTTTCAGTTAGGGCTCCTGCTGGTTGTGATCATTGCGTTGCTCGATGAATTTCATCAGAGCTTCGTGCGGTCACGCACTCCCTCTCTCTACGATAGCGCAATCGATATCGCGGGCGGATTAACTGTCTTGCTGATCTTCAAACTCTATGGCAAAGCGTCAAGCGGTAGCCGGGGCGAGTAGTGGGTCAGTTTGAGAACCGCACAATCACTCGACATTACACTGGGAGGGAGGGCGCCCTCGCCCGCAACGCCACATAACGGGCAAGCTTTTCGTAAAGAGATCTGTACCCTACCCTGCGGGCGAGACGCGCTCCCAGTAACAAGTCGCTCGGAAATTCCAAACTGACCCACTACCCCGGGACGATGTCGTATAGCTTGAGAATGTTGTTCAATTCTTCTTTCCTCGGCGCTCACTTTATGCAATATTTCTTCAAGGTTAGGGTGTCCGCGCGAACATAACCAACACAGGCGCCGTATTAGCCCACTGGAGGCAGAGCTGCCTGGCAAAGGAGAGAAGATATGGGAATTTTTGACGCCATCCGCTCGCAGTTCATTGAAGTGATTGAGTGGCTCGATGACTCGGGAAACACACTACTTTATCGTTTTCCTGTTCAGGGCCAGGAGATTAAGAACGGCGCACAGTTGACGGTTAGGGAGTCGCAAACAGCTGTGTTTGTCTACCAGGGACAGATAGCAGATGTGTTTGGGCCGGGACTCTTCACGATTGATGGCGGAAACACACCGATTCTTACGAAACTCGGGGCGTGGAAATACGGATTCAATTCGCCATTCAAAGCCGAAGTTTATTTTGTAAACTCAAAGCAGTTTACGGATCTGAAGTGGGGAACGTCGAATCCAGTCATGATGCGCGACGCAGATTTCGGCATGGTCCGAATGCGTGCTTTTGGAATCTATTCTATTCGGGTTACCGATCCGCGAGCCTTGATTAAGGAGATTGCCGGCACGAACGCCCATTTCGTAACAGAGGACATTGAAGGCCGACTTAAGAGAACATTGGTTAGCGGGTTTAGCGATGCCCTGGCAGAATCCAGGATCGCGGCGCTCGACCTGGCTTCAAACTATGATGAACTGGGGAAGTTCACCCGCAGCAAACTTGCCAATGATTTCGATTCGTTCGGGCTGGATTTGACGAAGTTTGTGATTGAAAATATTTCGTTGCCGGCTGAAGTTGAGTCTGCGATGGACAAGAAAACTTCTATGGGAGTGATCGGAGACGTCGGACGTTACGCGCAGTTTCAAGCCGCGGACGCGATGCGCGACGCGGCGCAGAATACAGGCGGCGGCGGTGCGGGTACCGGCGCCGGCCTGGGCGCCGGCTTCGCAATTGGCAACGCCATGGCCGGTGCAATGACCGATGCCATGAATCAGTCCAAAGGTAAAACCGGCAGTGAATCCGGAGGCGTGGGGAAAATCAGCTGCCCTAAATGTGGTGCTGCAAATCTGTCCAGCTCCAAATTCTGTGCGGATTGTGGCGCTCAAATGGTAACTGCCGGACAAACTATCCCGTGCGCGAAATGCGGAGCGCAACTGGAGACCGGGACAAAGTTCTGCAACGAGTGTGGGACTAAAGTCGAACAGGATGGCTAAAGCTCACGACTTAACAGCTTTGCCTCAAAAGTCGTGGACCATGTCAGGTTCGGCTTTGCCGCCTGATGTGCGGCGGTGGCTATGCCGCGCCGACAGCAGCCAGATTAGTTTCGGGGCTACGCCCTTGATCCGGGGTTGGCCCTTCGGATTTATTAGGCCAAAGGCCGCACCAAGGGCATAGCCCAAAGAAGCAAAAGGCCCCTCTACGGCGGGGCATAGCCACCGCCGCACATCAGGCGGCAAAGCCGAACGCACCGACGGAGACTTTTAGGGCAAAGCACGACTTAACCATAGCTTCTCGAGGGTCCCGGCGTTGAATAACGCCGGGTCTTTTCGTTTGAAACCTGGCGAAGCGGACGGCGTCGTTACTCTCCACGATTTCATGGATATCCTGCTGTTTGGGAGAAACCGCATATCAGGCGGCGCAGGCTCTGGCGTTGGCAATCCATCGGTCTTAGAGATTTCCCCAAAGGCGGTGTTATTCTGGGCTTTCGAACCCAACCTTTAATCTCAATGAGTAAGATCAATGTTTAGTCAATTCAAGCGACCGCGTCGAGTGGTGATCACCGGCATAGGGTGCGTAACGCCGCTCGGGATCGGGCGAGACGCATTCTGGAATGGCCTGATCAAAGGTGAAAGCGGCGTGCGCAGGATCGAATCTTTTGACGTTACCGACTCTCCCGTAAAAATCGCCGCGGAGGTTCGCAATTTCGATTGGGAAGCACAACTCAATCCAAAAGATCGAAAGCATGTTCCCAGAACAGTGCCACTTGCCTTGGCAGCAGCTAGAGAAGCTCTTGAAGACGCGAGGATTAACGCAAACGAGCTTAGCCTGGAGCAGAGGCGCGCGATCGGCGTGGTGTTAGGAACCGGCGGTGGGGGACTAGCTTTTACCGAGCAACAGTATTCCTACTGGTACATTGGTCCGGCAAATAAGGCAAGCGTCTATACTATTCCGTCGTCTACACACGGCGGCTTGTCGAGCGAGTTGTCTATGGCGTTTGGCTTTCGCGGACTTTCCCATATCGTCTCTACCGGTTGTACGAGTTCGACAGACGCCATTGCATATGCCGCTGAACACATCGCACTTGGTCGTCAGGACGTGATGTTGACGGGCGGTGTGGATGCGCCCATTGCCCCCGGCATTCTTGCCGGATTCAACCTCATGACGGTGCTGACTAACGATTTCACCGATGAGCCGCATAGGGCATCCCGTCCCTTTTCTTTGAATCGTTCCGGGATTGTGTTGGGCGAAGGTGCATGGATTTATGTTCTTGAAGAGTTGGAGCAGGCAAAGGAGCGGGGCGCAAAAATCTACGCCGAGATTGCTGGATACGGGGCGACCTGTGACGCATATCACCGTGTGCGCCTGGAAGAAACGGGCGACGAGCCCGCTCGAGCGATGAAATTAGCTCTTGAAGACGCAGGTCGAGCGCCAGAAGAGGTCGATTATGTGAATCTGCACGGTACGTCCACTTTACTCAACGATCGCATTGAAACCAGTGCACTCAAGCTTGCGTTGAATGGGCAGGCCATTACGACTCCGATGTCGGCAACGAAGTCGCAGATTGGACACCCGCAAGGCGCGAGTGGCGCAGCTGGATTAGGAGCAGCCCTATGCGCAATGCACACAGGCACTATTCCGGCGACGATAAATCTCGATGAGCCGGATCCCCGCTGCGACCTCGATTATGTTCCTAATCAGCCCAGGAAAGCAGATGTACGTATAGCACTTTGCAATTGCATTGGCTTTGGATCAAAGAATAGCGCCTTAGTGGTCGAGAGGATCTAAGTGCGCTCGACGTATTGGAAAACTCCGGCCAGACTTTACCGGTCATCACCTCGGCCTTTTGAACGCAGGGTTGGCCGGCACTACCGCTATTTTTCTTTGCTGTTGATCGGCACTGCGTCCAACGGCGATTCAAAGGCAATGAAGAGGACACATGGGACGGCGCTTGCGCAGAAGCCCGTGTGCGGTCGTTTGGCGGGACCGTACGCATAAGTCCCCGACCTGAGAACCGCCGTCTTCTGACCGTCATAGGTGACATGAAGCTTGCCTGCTACCAGCACCATGCGCTCTGCCGAAGTGTGCCAATGAAGCGGGATGGTCGACTTGCCGGGCACTCTAAGGAACACGTCGACGTTGTCTTTTGCAGGGTCGCCGTGTAGAACGGCGATGCCGCATCCTTTGGGCAAGAACGGCGGGCAGGGCCCCCACTTAAGCTGCGCATCACGGACAGTCCGCGTCAGTGCCTGCTCTTGAGCAGGCGCTTGTGCGTGGGCGAACGAGCCGACCAGGCCCAACAAGAACAACAACGAGCAACGCAATGCCGCCTGCAATGAGCGGCCAATCAACGTCTGGTGACACATAAGTGATTTCTCCTTTTGGTTGACACTGTTGCGCAGTCTGGATTGCCGCCCAACGACCGAATTAGCCCGCGCCGAGCGGGAACCAACCCGCATTGTAAAGACGACCATGAAGAGATGCTATCGAGGCGTCGGGTTGAACGCACAACTACCAAGCTCACCGCCCATGCCCTGCTACTTCCACACGCCAACTCCGCCACACGATTCATTAGGTAGCCGCGATAGACGAGTTCTTCCCCGAAGGCGGCAAGCGTCCACACTATCCAGAAACAAGGAGAGCAAGAAAACATTACGTTTGACGGGCGCAAATTGGCTCAAGTCTATGGACTCGCCTGTAAGCAGAACGATCAGCGGTTCTAACACGTAGAGAATGAAAAACTGATACACAACCCCCACCGCGATACCAAGCAGTAACGTGTGTCTCCAACCCCATAGTGAAGCGGCATAACTCCGGGGATAACCGGCGAGCAATCACCCCGAGGGACAAAGCGCCGCTATATTGCGAGTCCGGTTCATCCCCCCTTGTTAGGCGGCGGACTTTCAATAAAACGGCGAATGCCGGAAGGAAAAACGAAAATGCGAAAAGTTGAGCGCCGCGATTCGCGCGCTCTCAGTCGCCCCACACAAATAAGGACGCTTGCGCGACGTTGAATTCCAACACGCTACGCACACGCACGCGCACCCTCATCTCCACTCCGATTTCTGATTTGATAACGGCGCGTGCCGTCTGAAGCGCCTGCTCGTCAGTCAAGGTCGGGAACTGGAATTTCAGTAGAAATACCATCACCTCATGGTCGAGGCCGAAGCTCGACGTCTGATCGCGCGTGCGAGAGGTGTCAATCGTTGACGGTTGGGAGTCAAACTGACCTTCGAGGAGGCCGATGCCAAATCTCATTTCTCCCGGCGCAGGCAGGGCGGAACTCGTTAGTCGATAACGAAGCGAGCCATTTAGACGGTACGGCGCCGTCGAAGAGATTTGATCCCAGGAGTACAAGGAGCTGGTGGCGATCAGGAAGTGCGTGCGCTTGTTGTCCTCCGGAATCGTCAGCGAGAGCAGGACAGGTGTTTCCAGCGTCTCGGCTACGAGAGGGTTGGCCGGCACGAGTGAAATTCCTTCAGGCTCTAAGGACACAAATTTCTTTGCGATGATCCCAAATTTGCTGCCCTGGTCCGCTGCTGCTGGGGCGAACGCCGCACGCGGCAACAGCGGTTCGACCGGCTCTTTGCCTCCCGCATTCGCCAAGGGCATGCACGGCACGATGGTCAGGAAAACTACGAAGATAAAGAGAGAGAGTTTTTTCAGCATGAGTTTTTTGCTCCTTTTCATGTTATTGACTTGTCGACTTCAGGTTGATTGTTATGCGCGGCATGATCGAGCTGTGTACGCGCCGCCTAACGCCGGGCATCACCCGCGCCCGCATTCAACTTCCATGAGAGACTTCGTGGAGGGGCGTCGGGTGCATGCCGTTG
>JBHEMV010000009.1:0-52071 GCA_046262375.1 Pyrinomonadaceae bacterium | reverse complement strand
GCGTGAAGAGTGCTCCCGTAATTGATAGGGAGGAGGCCATCATCGAGGCCAGACGCGCGTTAAAAGCCCAGCCAATGGCGGCGTAAATAGCCATTAACACATAAAGGAACATTCCCATCCAGGCGGCAGCTACATGAATAAATATTATGTGATAAACCTCATTCTGGTCGCCAGCCATCGCCGGCGCCACGAAGAAGCCTATATATAAAGCCACCGCAAAAAGAATTGCCGCTGGGATTGCAAACCAGGGAATCATCTTTCCCGCTAATGGATAAAAGGCCGCGGGGGATGAATATTTGTATAGATTCATTTTGCTGTTTATCGATACTACGTTATTTGCTCTTTGTACTTTGCTCTTTGTGCTTTGCTCTTCGTGCTTTGCTCTTTGGAAGTGTGTGCGAGGCTGGCGCAATCGATGCCCTCAGGTTTTCAACCATCAAGCAAGCATCCCGCGCACCAGGCCCAAAGCACAAAGGACCAAGTACAAAGTACCAAGTACCAAGTACCAAGTACCAAGTACAAAATTGTCAACCTCAAAAACCAAAGACCAAAAACCAAAGACCATTTTATTCTAAAGATATGCGCAGCGCGGCCGAGGTTGCCCACGGAGCAAAAACAACTGATACCGCCAGCAACGCGCCGAGCAGGTAGATGTTAGCTTGCGGGTTACCACCAGTGATACTTGCGTCCACCGCGCCTGCTCCAAAAATCAACACCGGGATGTACAGCGGCAATATCAAGAGTGCGATAAGTACGCCGCCTCCGCGCAGGCCCAGCGTTAGTGCTGCTCCTATCGATCCAATAAGACTTAAGACTGGGGTTCCGATGAGCAGCGACACGAAAAGTATGAAGAGCGTTTTAGGCGGCAAATCAAATTGCACTCCGACAAGCGGCGCAATCAGCACCAGGGGAACTTCCGCCACCAGCCATTGCGCCAAAACCTTTCCCAGTACAACGAGATAAAGCGGCTGAGGAGTCAGCAGCATTTGTTCAAGCGTTCCATCCTGATAATCGTTAGCAAAAACACGCCCCAGGGAAAGCATCGAAGCCAACAAGGCTGAAACCCAAACAACACCCGGAGCGATGGACCGGAGCAACTGTGTTTCCGGCCCAATCCCTAACGGGAAAAGGCTAACCACGATTACAAAGAAAAAAAGTGTTGATAAAACGTCCGCGCGCCGTCTCCAGGCAAGCGTCAGCTCGCGCACGACCATCCAACGAAACATTGAGAGGGTAGAGGGAGCGCTCACGATGCAAGTTCGAGTCGTTGAAACGAACCTGCGGAAAGCATAAGTTCCTGGTGGGTCGCCACGATTGCCATGCCCCCCTTACTTAAATGCTCCTCAATTAGCGACTTCACGAGTCTCACAGCAGCAGAGTCCAGCGAAGCGAGCACCTCATCAAGCACCCAAAGAGGAGTGTTGCCGGTGAGGAGCCGCGCCAGCGCCGATCTCCGCCTTTGACCTTCAGATAAAAACCGCGCAGGCAAATTTTCGCGACCCGCGAGACCGACTTGTTCTAGCGCCTGCCTGGCCTCTTCCCGAGTTAGGTTAATCCCGGTTAGTCCACTCGAGACACGAAGATTTTCCAGCGAAGACAACTCCTCCTTCACTCCGTTTCGATGGCCCACGTAAGTAAATCTCTGGGAATATTCTTCACCGAGTGAACGTATATTTGCACTTTGCCAACGTACTTCGCCGTTCTCAGGCGCCATCAATCCGCACACGATGCACAATAAACTTGTCTTACCACTTCCGTTGGGACCCGTAAGCTGCAGTAGCGTTCCGGGGGTCATCGAGAAGCTTATGTTACTAAAAAGCTTGCGGTCTCCCCGCACACATTCCAGATTGGTAACTTCTAACATTGCCGGCTCGCAGTGAATGAAATCTTCACGGATATGTGACTAAGAAAGTATTGGACTGGAACTTCGCATGATAGCTGACATTTGCCGCGCTTGTCATGGCGCAGGGATATCAGGAACTGGTTTAGGCTATTAGAGTGAACCTTCATCTCTTTGCGTTTCTTTGCGGCTTCTTCGCGTCCCTTTGCGGTAAACCAACAGGGGAACCGCAAGCGCGCAGAGTAGGAGCAAAGAGTCGCAAAGGAAAACTGTCCAATAGCGGATATTGCTAAAGATTCGATCGGGCGGCCTTGCCCCAATGGGTCTTTTCAGCTAAAAAGATTCATCCAGAAATGAAGCGCACTTCAGCTCTGCACAGGAATAACATGTCCAAATCGAGGAAGAACGCTCGGACAGAATTGTCCAGCCCGCCTGTGTATCCCTTCTCCGCAATAGTAGGTCAGGAGGAGATGAAGCTTGCCTTGACTCTGAACGTAATTGATTCTTCGGTGGGCGGCGCGCTTTTAATGGGTCATCGTGGCACGGGAAAATCGACCGTCGTGAGAGCGCTCGCCGATTTATTACCCGCGATTCCCGTGGTTGCCGGTTGTGAGTACGGTTGTGATCCAAGCGACGAGAAACATTTCTGCGTGCAATGCAGCGAGACAAAAAGATCAAAAACGAAGCTGGCATCACGACAATCATCTGTTCCGGTCGTTGAACTTCCCCTGGGCGCTACTGAGGACCGCGTTTGCGGAACGATCGACGTTGAGCGGGCCCTCCGAAGTGGAGTTAAGCGTTTCGAACCTGGACTGCTGGCTCGCGCGAACCGTGGCTTTCTTTATATAGATGAAGTCAATCTTCTCGAGGACCATCTGGTTGATCTCTTGCTCGACGTCGCGGCTACTGGCGTTAATAAGGTCGAGCGCGAAAGTATCTCCAAAGAACATCCCGCGCGTTTCGTTTTGATAGGGTCCGGCAATCCTGAAGAAGGCGAGCTGCGACCTCAGCTTCTGGATCGTTTCGGCCTTTGTGTTGAAGTAAAAACCGAAGAGGCTTTGGACCAGCGAATGGAGATTGTTGAGCGTCGCCAGGCGTTTAATCACGATCCAGACAGTTTTCGCCTGGCGTTTGCGGATGAGCAGGGACAACTACGCAAAAAGATCGAACGTGCACGTACAAACCTTGCCAATGTAAGAGTTGAGCGAACCCTTCTAAAGGATATAGTGCGGCTTTGCTCCGAATTGAAAATAGATGGTCACCGTGGAGAGCTAACCATAACGCGTGCAGCGCGAGCACTGGCAGCGTTTGAAGGACGCAAGAAAGCGACTGATAGCGACGTTAAGCGAGTAGCAGTCATGTCGCTGCGCCACCGCTTGCGTCGCGATGCGACGGAAGAAACAGCGAATTCAGCAAGGATCGAAGAGGCTTTAGAGAAAGTCCTGGCCAAAGGAGGCAGAGTCCGAGGCGGGGGGGGGGGACGGACGGTTCATCATCACGTGAGCTGCCGAGCAAAGGGAAGCGCATGTCTGCCGGCGCTGCTAGCGGAGGAAAATCGTCCGTAGACTTGAACGGCAACCGCGACAACAATCCGAAGGGTAATATTGGCGCGGAGGTTGATTCAGATCTTATGTCGGTACCGCCGATTAAAGCTGCCTTGCCCAAACTTTTAGTCACAAACGATTTCAAGCGTGGATCGACCCCCGCAACTTCACGACTTGAGAGTGGTAGTCATAAGGGCTTTAAGAAGCATATTTACGATGGCCGGCGCGGACGTTACACGAGATCAGTTGGTCCCACAAAGGCGGCTGGCGCCGTGGCTATGGATGCGACGCTGCGTGCGCTGATAACTTCTCGTTTCGCAGGTTCCAGTGACAGGTCTTCCTTTTCGTCGGCATCGCTGCGTCAACTTCTGATACCCGTTGCCCCAGGCGATCTTCGTTTCAAACTGTTCAAGCGGAAGCAAGGCAGGCTGTTTATCTTTGCCATCGATCTCTCCGGAAGCATGGCGCAAAATCGAATAGCGCAGGCGAAAAGTGTCATGCTTGGTTTGCTGCGCCAGTCATACATCGAGCGCGATAGCGTGGCGATTGTAGGATTCCGCGGCACGTCGGCAGAGATTCTCTTGCCACCATCGAGAAGTGCCCTTCGGGCTCGCCGGGTTCTGGACGCGCTAAGCATCGGTGGTGGAACTCCGCTTTCCGCCGGTCTGATGTGCGCGATTGAGTTGGCCCGGCGTGCCGCGGCTCAGAGTAACGGCGACACCGCGCTGCTGCTCTTCACCGATGGCCACGCGAATGTCGCGCTTCGCACGCGTGGAATGAAAGACCGCGCTGCACGGCGCCAGTTCATTGAAGATGAAGTGAAGTGTCTGGGAAGTGAAATGCGCAAAGCCGGAATAGACCCAGTAGTCGTTGACACCGAAAATGCTTTCACTTCAAACGGCGACGCTCTGGCGCTTGCTGAAAATCTCGGCGCGCGATATGTACACATGAACTCTTCAGGAATAGCAGGGCGTAACGACGGTAAGGAAGTACGGCAGCGGTTCATACGGGAGCCGTAGAGTCACGGGTTCGGGACAGCGATGCAACTGCGGTATGATGCCGCTCGCATGAACATCCGCTTCTATCGTAATCCTGAGACGGACGAGCCGCACATTCACGGCCACAGCGTCATCGAGGATGAGGTAGCCGATGTGCTGGAAAGTCCCGGAGAAGATCGACAGGGCCGAGAAGGATCGCGAGTCGCCATTGGCAAGACACGAGCAGGGCGTTACCTGCGGGTGATTTATGTTCCGGACCCAGAGCCTGACAGTGTCTTGTGGTTACGGCATATGACCTACGAGGTAAACCGCTGATCGCGTATCGACGGCGACGCCGTCGGAAAGGCAAGAGATGAAGCAAAGCAAATTCCCGCGAGGCTGGGATGAGGAAAGAGTTCGCCGCGTGCTGGCCCATTACGAGCAGCAGACAGAAGAAGAGGCGGTCGCGGAGGATGAAGCCTCGTTTGAGGACATGACGCAAGCCGTCATGGAGGTTCCCAGGGAGCTGGTTCCCGCAGTTCGCGAACTCATCGCAAAACGCCAGATGCGCCGCGACCCAGAATAGCGGCGTGAAGGCGCTGCTGCTCTTCACTGCGGACGATCATTCCGACCAAACGAATTCGTATCGTGAATCCAAAGTTAGTAATCTGCCTTGGACTCGCGACATTCAATGCTCTTCGACAAGTGTGTGGTCTAGGTAAAGCCCAACCTTTCGAATTGGCGATTGAGAGCCCTTTCGATATTGACGCAATAAGAGTGTGGTGCCAGGCACATACTGGAGCGCGTGGTCAGAACAACAGGAACAAGTTAGGCGTCGACCGTGTTCCACACGACTGGCTTAAAATGAAAGCGGATTTCGCTGCCATGGCAAACAGAGGGTCGCTACCGGGCGAAGGAAAGCGTGCAGCTCGTTAGAAACACTGGAGAAAGTAATCGAAGATAATCAAGCAAACCGGACTGCCGAGACCTGCGAGAGTCTCCAACGCGATCGTCGCGTGATGCAGCTCTACGATCAACTCGTGGAAATTGAGCAGCGATTGATTCCCACAGGGTTGCACGTCTTTGGACGGGCCTCGCAAACAGGCGAGCGAGCAGACATGCTCAAGATGGTTGCCTCGTTTAACCGTCCCGAATCTGGTTTTCGAGCTTTGCCGGACCTGGTTGCGAACGGTTTGGGGTTATCGGTTCGTCAGACACGCGGTCGTTTGGCATCTGTAAGTGAGGACGAAATAAAGGAGCGCGAACAAGTCGACGCAATTGTTTCGGAGGCGATTAAACGATTTGAAGACGAGGGAATTGAAACCGCAGTACCCTGGTTGGAGAGGCGTGCGAATGTAACAGTTAACCAGTCCCACCCTGTCTTCACACTGCTGGAAAAGATTTCAAACGAACTTAAGACAAATACTGAAATCGATGCATTGATGGGCGCGCTTCGCGGCAATTACGTTGAACCGGGTCCGGGCGCCGATATAGTTCAGAATCCAGCTATCCTACCGACCGGACGAAACACCCACGCAATCAATCCGTATTCAGTACCTTCCGCCGTGGCATTCGTGAAGGCAGAAACCGTGGCCGATAAATTATTGGCGAGATACCAGGCGGAGCATGGTCGATTTCCCCGATCGATGGCCCTGGTTTTGTGGGGGCTGGATAATATTAAGACCCAGGGGGAAGGAGTCGCTCAGGCACTGTGGCTTCTCGGCGTGCGGCCTATTCGCGACGCACTCAACCGCGTGACTGTGGTTGAACCAATCCCGCTGGCCGAGTTGGGCCGGCCGCGCATCGACGTAGTGATGACAGTCTCGGGGATCTTTCGCGATTTATTTAGTCCCACGGTTCAGTTACTCGACAAAGCTGTCCGCCTTGTTGCGGGACTGGATGAGCCCGAGGAAATGAATTACCTGCGGCGTCATGTGAATGAGCAAGTTCGGAAAGAAAAGTGCGAGCCTGACGAGGCAATGCTCCGTGTGTTTTCTAATGCGCCCGGTAACTACGGCACAAACGTCAACTTCATGGTGATGGATTCGCAATGGGAGCGCGAAGACACCCTTGGCGATTTGTTCACAACGCGTAAGTGTTTTGCCTACGGCCGCGATTCGAAAGGAAAAGCGATAGCAGGAGTTGAAGCGCGCAAAGCTATGGATTGCGCCCTTGGGCGCGTGGAAGCCACTTACCAGAACATCGATACATTTGAGATAGGTATAACGGACGTCGATCACTACTTCGAATATCTCGGTGGGATCTCCAAAGCGGTAGAAACGCAAGCGGGAACTCGCCCTGCGATTTATTTGTCGGACTCTCTTTCGAACAATGCAAAAATAAGATCACTCGAGGAAACCGTCCAGCTTGAAACGCGTGCGAAGACGCTCAATCCAAAATGGTATGAAGGAATGTTGCGCCATGGCTTTCGCGGCGTGGCTGAAATTGAAGGGCATGTGTCAAACACTTTCGGTTGGAGCGCCACTGCGGATGCAGTTGATGATTGGATATACGCGGAAGTGGCAAAGACGTTCGTGCTCGATCAAGCGATGTTGGAACGCCTGCGAAACCTGAACCCTCATTCGGCACATGCATTAGTCGGCCGTCTTCTTGAGGCACAGGGGCGGGGCTATTGGGAAGTCGAGCCCGGCGCCCTTCATCAACTACGCGAAATTATCGCTAGTTTGGAAGATCAACTAGAAGGCGTGGCGTAGTAATTTCAGGCCTTCTGTCGGGAGGCGGCAACCCGTTCTTGCGATCGTAAATCGATGGCGAACTGATCATTCCGAAGAGTTATTGAGGGCAATGAAACAGTGGGTGTCGAGACACTGCAAAAGAGAGTAGTGGGTCAGTTTGGCTGCGAGTGTCCGATAAACTTTAGTTTGTCGCGGCGCCACGACAAGCTAAAAGCTTATCGGACATCAAACTGACCCACCACGCAAAAGAGCGGGGGCATGCCCCCTTCCTGACCCTGAGCTGTTCTTCGTTGACCGATGGTTACTGAGTTGGATGGCGGCTTCGTCTCATAAGCTCTGAAACGTAAAGAAACTGAAGAAACGTAAAGAAACTGATCAAATGAAAAAGGCTCTCAGGTTAGGAAGGGGGCATGCCCCCGCTGCCTGGCAGTGAAACCGACTGTGAAAACAGCATCAATGAGAATAGTTGTTTGCTACGTTGGCTCTAGTTTGCTGGCACCGCTAAAAAACGCTGAGCGGGAGCTTAATCGCGAATACAAGCTTGATCTGTGTCTGGCAGCTTTCAACTTTGGATCGCCGTTGGATGAAAGCGAATGGGACGAAGTTGATCGAAGTCTCGATCAAGCAGATGTGGTTTTCGTCATTCACATAATGGACGGCGAAAACGCAGCCCGTCTGATTCCGGCTCTCGATAATTACAGAAAGCGAAATTGCGCGGTAATCGTCATCAACTGCCTGCCCGATCTAATGCGGCGAACACGCATGGGCAAGCTGGATATTAGTCGGTTAATTGGAAGGGTTGGCGATGCAGGTGGCGACAAGTCCAAAGCGAGCAAAGCCGAGGTTGAGAACAGGCGCAGCGGTCAGGTAGTCAGACTGTTAGGAACGGTGGGCTCCTGGATAGGTGGCCAGGCTCGCCTTCGCAGAACAAATGGGTCGCCAGACAAACCAGCGAAACATGGGCACGGGCAGTATTTAAAACTAATAGATCGGCTGCCGGGCCTCCTGAAATTTGTCCCTACGGCCGGCGGACTGCGTGACATCAAAAACTACCTCAACATCTTTTGTTACTTTCTGCAGCCTACGCCGGCGAATATCCGCTCAATGATCCTCTACGCGCTAAAGGAGTATGTGCCGGATGAACGATTGAAGAAGACCAAAATCAGAATTCCGCCCCCTGAGCAAATGCCGTCGCTGGCCATTTACCACCCGGACGCGACAAGGCTATTCGAGACGTTTGCTGACTATCAGAGGTGGTACGCGACCCGTAGTCCAAAGTCCAAAGTCCAAAGTCCAAAGTCCAAGGTCCAGAGTCCAAATTCTTCACACTTGCTTCTGGATCCTGAATCGACCGTGGGTTTATTGCTGATGCGGCCGCAGGTAGTGAGCAAAACAACCAGGCATTACGATGCACTTATTCGGGCTATCGAAGCTGAAGGTTTAAGCGTTATCCCAGCTCTGTCGACTTTGATGGATAATCGCGAGGCGTGCGAGAAGTTCTTTATCGAGGACAAGTCTCAAGTTTCAAGTTTCAAGTCTCAAGTCCCAAAAAAGTACCAGGACCAAAGACCCAAGGCCAAAGGCCAATCGGGGTCCAAAGACCAAGTTGCTGACAACGGACAACCGACGGGGGACAACAAACGACAATCCCGCGTAAGCCAAATCGTCTCGCTAACAGGATTCAGTTTCGTGGGTGGACCCGCGATGAATGACAGCGAAGCAGCGTCAGAATTTTTGCGCAATTTGAATCGGCCTTATCGATCCGCTGTTAGTTTAGACACACAGACAGTCGACGCCTGGCGCGAATCGCCAACCGGTCTCAACCCCGTGCAAGCGGGAATGCAGATCGCGATTCCGGAAATCGACGGCGCAACTGAACCCTTCATATACGGAGGAAGCCCCGCGAGCGGCGTTGAACCAGTGGCCCTGGACGATCGTTGCGCCAGGTTTGCGCGTCGCTTGAAGCGTTGGAATCGATTGCGTACCGCACCACGCAGCGAAGTGAAGTTGGGGTTGATCCTGTTCTGTTTTCCACCCAACAAAGGAAACATCGGAACAGCCGCCGACCTGGATGTGTTTCCCAGTGTTTGGGACACATTACAAAACCTTAAAGCCGAAGGCTACGAGGTCGACCTGCCCAGCTCGCCCGACGTGTTGCGGGAAGAACTCATCAACGGCAACGCCGAAAGGTTCGCGTCCACCGCCAATGTTGCCTATCGCATGAGCGTGGATGAATATCGACATCTCTGTCCCTACGTGAATGAAATTGAGAATGAGTGGGGAGCGGCGCCCGGCAGGGTAAATTCTTTCGGATCCGATTTGCTCATTCAGGGTGTTCATCTGGGCAAAGTCTTCGTCGGAGTGCAGCCGACATTTGGTTACGAAGGCGATCCAATGAGGTTAATGATGGCGCGCAGCGGGGCACCGCATCATGGCTTTATGGCCTTCTATACCTATCTCTCGAAGGTGCTGAACATCGACGCAGCTATTCACGTCGGCACACATGGAGCGATGGAATTCATGCCCGGCAAGCAGATTGGTCTGTCAGGGGAGTGCTGGCCAGATAGACTAATTGGAGAGATGCCAAATATCTACATCTACAGCGTGAACAACCCTTCAGAAGGTGCGATTGCAAAACGTCGTTCCTATGCAGAATTGATTTCGTATCTCACGCCCCCCATCGAGAACGCCGGACTCTACAGAGATCTTTCCACGTTAAAAGACCTGATTATGTCCTATCGGCAGGCCGACAGCGACGAAGAGCGAGAACATCTATTCACATCGATCGATGAGTGTAGTCGAGAATTAAACTTCCCAGTTGAGCGTGTGAACGATCAGCTTCGTGCCTTTCAAGAGTGATGAAGTATAGCCGTCCTGAAATCTTCCGGAGACAAGCGATGCCTGAATGCTTCTACCCCATTGATGGTGATTACCGGGATATCATATCGGTAGCGCTTTAATAAATTCGAGTCACCTTCAATATTTATCTCATTAAGGGTATATTCGTCAGCACACTCGGCCTCCTGGATCGATTGCTTAGCTTCCTCGCAAAGATGACAGTTCGGTCGCGTGTAGATGGTGACTAGAGCTTTTGATGAAGTAACTTTCACGTATCGCAAGGAGTTTCAGATTCAGTTTGCAGGTGGCCGTTTATTAGAACACAGGCTAAGGCTTGCGCTCTAAACGAACTCAATAGGTAGCCGTGAAAAACTGCGGAGGCTAGCATGGCAGACAAGAGTGTGGAAAAGGGAGCGGCGGTCTCACTGTTGAACGAAATCCTCGAGACAGAGCTTGCCGGCGTGGTTAGATATACACATTATGCCCTGATGGTGTTTGGCCACAGCCGCATCCCTATTGTTAGCTGGCTTCGAAGCGAGGCAACTACTTGTCTGATGCATGCCAACGAGGCCGGCGAGCTGGTCACACATTTTGGCGAACACCCGTCCTTAAAGATTGGCGCATTACTCGAAACTCACAAGCACGGCATCAACGACATTCTGCTCGAGTCCCTCGAAGCTGAAAAGGCAGGACTGGAACTTTACAAGAAGTTGCTCGAAATGGTGCGCGACCGTTCAGTGCTACTTGAAGATTACGCACGGAAAATGATCGCGGAAGAGGAGCGACATCTTGGTGAAGTGAATAAGATGCTGCGCAAGCCTGGCGAGATAACTCAGTTTCCCACAGACTAACAATATATGGACGATCGCAGGACTAAACCAAGGCTGAGTGTCAGCCTGGATGCAAGGTTGGACACTGAAACAAAAGTCCACCATGCGCGGGTAACAAATCTCTCGGAAGGCGGTTGTTATTTGGACTCCGTGGGCGAAGTAAGATCGGGCGAAATTGTGGGCTTCCGAGTGTTGTTGCCGAACGGTGAATGGGTATACCTGGAAGGTGAAGTCCGACACCATGGAGGCGGCTCAGGATTCGGCGTGAAGTTTGTAGAGTTGAATGAGGAGCAAACAACAAATCTTCAGTGGCTCTTGAGAATTGCGCAAGAAGCTGGACCTGATGACCCGCCGATTTCGGCGGACTTGGTTGAAGAGTAAGTTTTCGGAAGCTCGGTTCAATGCCGCCGCCTTAAATAAAGTAGAGAGGAAGATATGTCAGAAGAGGAGATAGCTTAGAAATCGCGGCGACTCAAGGGACGGTGGAATTTACAGGCACGGCCATTGTTCGAGTGGAAAACGGCAAGATCGTCGAAGCGTGGAAACAACCTGGACTTCATGAAAATGAATCAACAGATTAGCGTGATCTGATGGGAACGCCGTCGGTCTGCTGCAGGCTACTTTTTTCGTTGCAAGAAGTTTTGCTTGGCGGCCACTGATTGACTCCTACATGACCGGGATGTTTCGATACGCTGATGTGCTAGCATTTGGCTAAATACTCCAGCTCTAGGAGGCCTATCGATGGCAAAGAGATTGAAGGATTTGAAAGATGTGAAAACTGAGCGACCGGCGCGCATCAGGTTGTCGGCAAGAGAGTCGTTGAAACGGACCCAGTCCTTCGAAAAGCGGAAGGAGCAGTTTATTGCCACTGTGCGAAAAGGCAAGGGTTGAAGTTTATCTTCCTCAACTCCCAGAGCGTATTTACCAAGATCTATTACGCGCCCTCACGCGAGAATTCACTTATACCTTCGGCGGTTGCACCATTATTGGCGGCTTGGAGGGGAGTTATCTTTCAACAGCCGGTTTGAATATCCAGGATCAAATCAATCTTATAAATATACAGACACGCCTTACGCATTCGAAGAGCATTTCAAGATCATCTCTGCTTATGTAGACGAGCTAAGAGCAGCAACTTTCGCAGCGTTGGAAGAAGAGGCGATTTTAATTGCGATAATCCAGCTCTATCATGCGGAGTGAGTTATTACATTGAATCAATTCGCGCTCTGTCCTTCAGATTACTATTCGCCTTTTGCCCGATGCCTCAATCAAACTTCTCGACCTTCAGCAAGTAAAATGTGCGGCTAACCGGATGAACTAGGTTACGCCACCGTGAAAGTCTCCGCGCGCTAACGATGTCAAAACCTTCCGAACTAAAAAACTGGCGCCATTCGCTTTCGGGTCGAAAAGTACACCGCCCGGTGCGACCTTCCCACTTGAGATTGTGAGTCCAGCACACAAACCGATCCCACCAGATTTCGGGAATATCTTCATAGACAACGGCGAGTCCTCCATCTCGCAAGACGCGTCTCAGTTCACTCAGAACCACGCTGAGATCCTGCGTATGATGCAGTACGTAGCAGAGCAGTACCGCGTCCGCAGACTGATCGCCCACCGGAAAATGCGCACCATCGAATTGTCGATAGTCGATGGGCGCCTCAGTGGCCTCCTTAAGATCAATCCCGATCACGTTACTGCCGAGCATTGCCGAGAGGTGGTGGGCAATGAAGCCACTGCCGCATCCAACATCAATTACGCTCGAATGGAGCGGAATCACGCGCGCTACCTCGAGGGCCATGTCGTAGGCCCGACCAACTTTGCGACGCCGTCGTTCGCGACGCAGCCGCCGCCACAAGCCTGTTAATACACCAGTCGTAGATTCGATACGAGAATTCGGAAACGGGTTCGCTTGTCCTACGACTTCACTGCTATAAGGCCGACGAGTCGCAGACGGATGAGGGATTGAGACTGTTGGTTGAAACATGTTCATGAGGATTGCAAACGTGATGCCGAATCTTCAGGATAACAATTCCTAAAAAGGCAGCAGTCGATTCACTGCGTCTGCGAGATTTTGGCGACGAATGTCTGCAATACATGACAGTGAGCAGTGAGCAGTGAGCAGTGGGCAGTAAATAGGCGGCGGAGGTGGCCGTTTTCAAACCCAGGGCAAGGTCGGTGGATGGACATGTAATTTATTAGGTAAGATGTCTTGAAACAAGTTCCGATCCCAAATCGCCGAGGTATTTATGATTAGACTGTTGACTGTTTCGCTGTTTTTGGGTCTCTCGCTGCCGGCAGTTGCCCAAACTCGATCGCATATGAAATCTCCAGGTATCTTGCCTCCGGGTTACTGGCCGTCCGAAAAGAGCCAGCCGATTCTTGATAAGACGCAAACAATACGTCTGTCGCCCAGCTTAGATCACTTAAGCCAGGGCGAGCGAAAAGCAGTCGAGAAGTTGCTCGAGGTCGGTAAGATTTTCCAAAGCCTCTACGAGCAACAAAGACACCCCGACGCACTTTCGTCTTTTGTTAATCTCGTGCAGATCGATAAACGACTGGGATCTCCAACGTCAACACAAAACCTGTTAACACTTTATCGTTTGAACCAGGGACCAATCGCGACCACATTGGAAAACAAGCGGGAGCCTTTCCTGCCCGTCGACGGCGTACAGCCCGGGAAGAACATGTATCCCTGGGGCGTAAAGAAAGAGGAGATAGAAAGCTATCTGGCGACACATCCGGAAAAGCGGGATGAGATCATAGGGTTGCGAAAGGTTGTCAAACTAGCAAACTCCCTGAACGTAGCTCACGACATATCCACACTCCGAAAATATCCAGTGTTAGATACATTGCATCCGGGGCTGAAAGCCGAACTGGAAACCTTTCCAGGCGCTAAATCACGCTCGCGGGCCCGGACCGCGACGCCGCAATCGCACCCAGGTTTTTATGCCGTTCCTTATTCGGTGGCCTACGCTGATCAGTTGATGAAAGCGTATCGATTATTGAATCAAGCCGCTGATGCGTTGCAGAAGGACGATGAAGAGTTCGCCAGATTTCTGCGCAATCGCGCTCGTGATCTGTTGTCAGACGATTACGAATCAGGGGATGCGGCATGGGTGACAGGTCACTTCAAGAATCTTAACGCGCAGATTGGTTCTTACGAGACCTACGACGATGAGCTTTACGGCGTGAAAACCTTTTTTGCCTTCAGTTTACTCAGCACGCGACAAGAGGAGACCACGGCACTGCGCAAGGCAATGAAGGGTTTGCAGGCGCTCGAGGATTCGCTTCCTTACGATCATCACAAGAAAATCCGCGAAGACATACCCGTTGGTGTCTACGACGTAATTGCGGACTTCGGCCAGTCGCGGGGGGCCAATACGGCTACAATTCTGCCTAATGAAAGCTATCTCGCCCGGCGGTATGGACGCACGATCCTGCTTCGCACGAACATCATGCGCGACCAAAACATTTTTCAAACAGGATCGGGCACACTTGGGGCAGCCCTGGGGCCCGAGCAGGCAAAGGCTTTAACCTCCGATGGAAACTTTTACCGCACCCTGTGGCACGAGGTTGGACACTATTTAGGAGTTGATCGCACAAAGGATGACCGCGATCTTGACGAGGCATTGCAGGAAGACTCGAGCGTCATGGAAGAAATGAAAGCTGACCTGGTCTCGTTGTTTGTGGCGGAAGCGCTCCACAAGCAGGGCTATTACAACGATGGGCAGCTTAGAAGCGTTTATGCAAGCGGGATCCTGCGCGTGCTGCAAAACAACAAACCTCGGCGAGATCAGCCGTACAACACAATGCAATTGATGCAGTGGAATTTCTTTTTAGAAAATGGACTGCTGGCGTTTGATCCTTCGAGCAAGAAACTTCGCATTGACTACGACAAGTATCACGAGGTGGTAGGCAAGATGCTCGCGAAAACTTTAGAGGTCCAGCACCAGGGAGACAAGGCCGCGGCGGATCGGTTTATCGATCAATACAGCACCTGGGACGAGAACCTTCACGGATTGATAGCGAAACGGATCCGCGACCAGCAAAAGTATCGGTTCCGCTTGTTAAAGTATGCGGCCCTGGGCGAATGAGTATTTGGGGAATTGGAATAAAGGAGGAAAAGGAACTGGGTAAAAGGGAATTCAAGGTAAAACAATTTGCAGGTAGGGAAGGGGGCAAAGCGCAGCGCGCCCCCGCTCAAGTTGGGGCCCACTCTCACTCGAACCAAAAATGCACCTCTTGTTCCTGTCAAAGAACACTCCAAAATATTGGGGGGTTGGTTAAGTTTCTGGACAGCCTGTGAGGATTTTGAGCGGGGGCGCGCTGCGCTTTGCCCCCTTCCCAACCTGCAAATTCTCTCGGCTTGAGTGGCTAAACAAGATTGAGTTCCAATCGATGTTACATCCTGGCGAAGGCGTCGCCTCCAAGGAAATTTTCCCGCAAGTAGGTAACGGTATCGTGCAGAGTTTCTCCCGGGTCGCGCGGTTTAAAGGCCAATTCACGCGCGGCTTTTCCGCAGTTGAGGTACCAGAAGTACTGCGCCATTTCTATCGCGCCTGGTTCAACAGGGGAGGCGAAGTTCCATTGTTTGAAAAGAGAATCGACAATCTGTGACCCGGCCACCATAAACTTCGAAGGCAAGGCAATCCTCGGACCTGCAATCTTTGTGAGTCTTTCGAGCCGGCCGAAGAATCGGTCGAAGGTCCAGTTTGCCGCCCCCATCAAATAACGCTCACCGTGACGGCCTTTTTTCATCGCCACGCGAAAAGCTTTTGCCGCATCCCGCGCATCAACAAAACTCAGACCTCCGGTCGGCACTGCGCGAATCTTCCGCGCCATAAAGTCGAGCACAACTTTGGTTGAGCTTAATCGCTCATCACCGGGACCAAGCAGAAGACTGGGATTCATTATTACCAGACGCAAGCCCTTGCCATTGAAACGTTCCAGGGCCGCCATCTCCTGGTAGAGTTTGCTGGCGTAGTAAGGCCAGCGGGATATGATCTCAAGCGACGGTGGATAGGATTCATCCGGAACTAAATCGCCGTCTTCGGTAACCGCTATCGTGCCGCTGGTAGATGCAAGCACGATGCTCTTCACGTCTGCAGCTTTAGCCGCATCGCACAACAACCGGGTGCCTTCGACGTGAACTTTGTACATCTCGCGCGCATCTTCGCGCTCGCGAGAAACCTTGCCTGCCAGGTGGTAGATTTCCTTGATTCCTTCAACGGCGCGCTTTGCGTCACTCTCTTTTGTGATTGAACCTTCGAAAGTCTCTACACCCAGGCCAACAAGCCAATCAGGAATGGAGGTCGCCATCACGCGGATGTCCTTCGCGCCCTCGGCCACCAGATGCCTCACTAAATGTGAACCAAGAAAGCCGGTGCCTCCGGTAACTAGGGTTGCCGGTCGCGGTCGCTTCTCGATTGCCGCGCGCCGCTTCGTGCCCCTGGTAACCGGCGTCATCCGGGCCGTTCGTTTTGTCGAATTGGTGGCCATTGAGAAATGGGGACTTGTTCTATTCCTAAAGCGCAAACGGCGCGAAATGTAAAAGCTTGGGGCTACCAGGGTGCTCAACACTCAGATCCAAAAGGATGGCTCAAGCCCAGATAATTTTTCAAATTATTGAACGACCTCTTGGGCATTCACATAGCTCGTTGAGCCAGGCGTTACAGTTCGCGGCCCTTCGCGCTGAAATTAAACGGATATTGTCAGCCGACGAGTTCTTCGGCACCGCCTTTTTCCGACACTTGCGCGCGTCGGTCTGCCTTCCAGCGTTTGCGTAATTCCTTTGCGTCAAAGGCTCGGCGTGTGTGATCGCGCAGGTTTTCGACTTGATGTTTCACAAGTGCGGCAATCAACCGGTAGGCCTCAGCTCGTGGCATTCCTTTTGTCATTTCCTCCAGTTCTTCAACAGAAAGATAGCGTCCAATGCGGGCGCCCACTTTTCGACTCTTAAGAATGTTCGAACCTTTAGGCATTGCCTCGTGAGTGCCGTGCAGGTAGACGGGAAGGATGCCAACGCCCGCGTGCAGCGCGAGATAACCAACCACGGGCTTGAAGTCTGCTATCTCACCTGTCAGCGAACGGGTTCCTTCCGGAAAAATAAGCGCGTTGTAACCGCGATCGAGAAATGAGCGCGCATGCCGAAGCGATTGCCGCAGCGATCCAGTTCGTTCCATTGGCACGAGGTTAGTAAAGTTTTCCATCACGGCGCGCTTGTATTTGGTATCAAAAAAGTAATCCGCCGCAGCCAGCACAACCATATCTTTCCCGGATTCGCCGAGCGCCATCTTTGTCAATCCCATATCCAGATGAGAAGAGTGATTGGCGGCTACAATAAAATTCGTGTGCACTGGAATGTTTGAACGGCCGTCGTAATGCGTCTCAAGAAATCTGTCGTAAAAAACTCGCTGCAAAAAGTCTCCGGCTTTGTTGCCGGCAACGCTCACGAAGGAAGGTACAGAGATTTCTTCGTCCTCGCCTCGACGACTTGCGGGGCGCTCACTCTCGACTGATGACACACCCGGCCGGCGACTAACTACGCTGCCAAGTTCTCTCAAGTCCTGCGCTTCATTGAGGCGTTCGGGTGCGGAAATTGATCCACCCGCGTTCTCGATTGCAGTCGCCAACTCAACAAACATCAGGCTGTCAAAGCCCAGATCGGAAAGGCGCGAATTCAGGGAGATCTCGTCGCCCGGGCGGTTGCTTACGTTGGCGACAATACTGATTAGCCACCGGCTCTCCGAATCAGCCCCGCGATCCGCTATCGTCGTCGCCTCAGTTTTCTCGCTGGCCTCAAAAGCTTGCAAGATCGTTATAACTTCGCCTCGCTTCACTTTGCGCGTTGCTGTTCTTGGCAGCTCAATATCCGTGAAGTGCAAAACCTTTACGCGCTTGTAGTAGGGAAGAGAAGCCGAGGTTTCCCGGAAATGTTCTTCCACTCGCCGTCGCAACTCGGTGCGCGAGAGCGCGATGTCATGTTCGTCATCCGCCACGACCAGGCAAGCCACCTTTTCGCCAATGCCGTCGGCAAGGCCGACGATGCTCAATTCTTTCACGTAGGGAGAATTCAAATAGACCTCTTCAAGCTCGTCGGGGTAAACGTTTTTGCCGTTTGTGTCTACGATAATTTCTTTAGAACGACCTACCAGGAAAAGGTTCCCGTCATCGTCGAGCTTGCCCAGATCGCCGGTATAGAGCCAGCGCTCCACCAGCGCCCGGCGAGTTGCATTCTCGTCCGAATAGTATCCGAGCATTACGTTGGGACCGCGCGCGATGACTTCGCCTACACCGGCTGAATCAGGATCGGCAATCTTCACCTCAATACCCGGCAAGGGTCTACCGACACTTCCCGTCAACATCCGATTTTCGGGACGGGTGACCGTGAGCACTGGCGAAGCCTCGGTGAGTCCGTAGCCTTCGAGGATGGTGAAGCCGAGACCCTGGAAATCCTTCTGTATCTTCTCGCTCAAAGCCGACCCGCCACTGATGAAATACCGTATGCGCCCTCCAAGACCCTCGTGAATGGGATAGAAAGCAATGGGTCCAAGATTGAAGGGAGTACGGTCTCTTAGCCAGGCGTTCGCCTGGATCATCACGTCGGCAGTTTTACCAATCCAATCGCTGCGCTCGTAAAGTTTGTTTTTGATTCGACGATGGAGCAGTTCCCACAACGCCGGCACTCCTACCATTCCGGTTACGTGGCCATTCTTAATCGCACGAGCTAGAGCGTCCCCGGTCAGCTCAGGCAGATAAGTTATCTGAGCTCCGCGGCTTAGTGGGGTTAGGAAGCCAGTGGAGAACTCAAATGTGTGATGAAGTGGCAACACAGAGAGCACGCCGTCTTTCGTGCTCATGTCGAACACGGAAGAAAGCATCGAAACCATGCTGGTGAGATTACGGTGCGACAGCATCACTCCCTTGGGGCGACCCGTAGTCCCGGAAGTGAAAATTAACGAAGCCAAAGATTGCGCGGTGACGCGGGCCGGCAGGAGGGCAATTCGCGCGTCTTCTGTCTGTTCCTCCGGCAAAGCAAACACCTGCTCGAAGGTCCAAATCTGCGCCGACACTCCTTCCTCAGATAGCCGCTCGCGAAGCTGCGAATGTTCCTGCTCGAGTTTCTCGCTGAGAATTATTCCGGCCGCATCACCGGCACGCGCGAAGTTTATGATCTCGTCAGTGGAGCTTTCAGGATCGACAGGGATGCAACTGGCGCCGGTCTTCAAAACGCCGAAGTAAGTCATCCCCCACTCAGGAGCGTTATGGCTAACCAGCATTACGCGGTGACCCGGCTGGATGCCTTCGCTCGCGAGAAAACCCGCAGCGCGAGTGGCTAGCTCACGAAGATTGGCATAAGTGTATTGCTCTTTTCGGCCATCGCGTTCGATACGCACGGCAACGCGGGTGGCGTGGCGCTTTGTCGAAGTTTCAAAAAGCTCGAGCAAATCTCGATAGGTATAAATGCGCTTAGGCTGTGCCCGCATGTCTTCTTCGAGCGTGGGAAACACCCACTTCTTCAGGCCCGGCAAGTGGATATTCAACCAGTAGTCATACCAGTCAAATTTCTCTGGATGCCAGCTCAGCAGTCCCTGTTCTTCTTCTCTGATCCGATCGAATAATGAGCGCACATTATCTGAGCGAAAGATGTAGGCATTCTCTACTGTGAACGGCCGAAACATCTCAAACGCTTCCGTCGTTTCGTGCGTGATCTCTTCAACCCGATCCACGCCTGTCTTGACACGGTCGATCACCTCAACAACCCGGCCGCCACCCCAGCGGGGCCGCGCGCGATCCAACAATGAAGATGCCTTCCGCGCCGCCGAGTTGAACATGGGGACAGAAAATTGTTCAAAACTCGATGTCGAAACCCGGCGCGGCTCCATTCGCGCTACAACTTGGTTAAGGAGTTTGAATCCCGAGTCTTTCTCCTGAAAATGTTTTCGCTTGTAGAGACCAACAAGACCGATAATCCGGTCCATGTTGTTGGGATTTGAATCGGCGGTCGCCGCCTGATGGACGAGTTGAGGTTCTTCTATACAAGCCTGGGCTGCCACGGCCAGCATCACTGATGCGACCTGGTCGACTGGGGTAATGTCGAGAATCAACTTCCCATTTGCCGGAATCTGCGTTTGTCCCTTAAGTACAAGAAAAATAATAGGGGCTGTGGTCGTGAAGCCTTCATTCCAACCGGGAAAGGGATATGCGAGTGCAGATTCGACAATACTGGGCCGAACGATGCTGCGAACTATTCCTGTTTCCTGGGCGACGAGCTGTTCGCCCAGCGCCTTGGTGTAAGTGTAAATATTGGGCCAGCCCCAGAAAGCCGAGCGCTCAACGCCGAGCTCGGTCAGTCGCGTGCGCGTCCAGACTTTACGTTCTCGTGCTACGGCCAATCCCATCGCGTCCGGATCATCAGCATCGCGGTTTTCGTCATTCAACCTTTTCCGTGCCAACTCTCGAAATTTCGCGATCATCATTGCATCGCGAGCTTCCTCCCTGACACGCTCGGCGAGCTTCGCACAATCCTTAATCTCTTGTTCAACTGAAAACTCAACACCCTTGAGTTCGTGCTTGCGCGGGAAATAGCCGACCACAGGATCGTTTTCCCACACAGGGCCGGAACGGCTACCCGCCACAAAGCAGGTTGATACGTGAATCAGGGCCGGCCGCTTCATTCGTTTGGCAAAGGCAATCACATTTTGCGTGCCGACTACGTTTGTGCGTAGAGCGCTCTCGAGAGTCGGATTGAACGTCACATTGCCGGCGCTGTTAATGATAACGTCAAGATCTTTCGCTACGCGTTGAGCATCAGCTTCGGTGTAGCCGAGATCCACATCTCCGATGTCCCCGCCCAACACAACCACCTTGTCGCGAATGAAGCCGTCCAGAGCATTTCCGTAACGCTCTCGCAGAGGATTAAAAGGGGGCGCGGTAATTACACTGTTCCAGAAGCGGGTTTCCGATTCTTCCTGCGAACGAGCGCGTACGGTCACGTAAATCCGGCCAATGTTCGGAAAGCTATGCAACAGCATGCTGAGCGTGACTTTTCCCAAAAAGCCCGTGCTGCCGATCAAGAAAACGTTGCGGCCGTTATAGATTTCGGTTGGCGAAAGTTTACCCATAAAGTTACAACCTCTATCTAAGGTTCACCTCTTCTTTGTGGGGCTCCTGAATCCTATTTGCCTGCGAGGCGGAGATGTGGTTGTAAGTAACTCACACATCTAAAATGACTCGCTGTCCTCGTACGGTGAAAATTTGCTGCTCCACGTCTGCAGCTACAAGCGCAGAAGAGGATTTACCCGGGGCCTTCTGTGCCATTCGATGGATTGTTCTGCGAACCTCCTATTAAGACGTTAACTTCCCATTCTTTACTCGATGTCGGCGATTGCGATGATCGGTTGATGCAACATCGTAATCTGTGCAGAACTTCCCATGTAGCTCCGTGCCATTGATATAGCCTCAGTCAGATTGTCGGCACGTTCCCAGCCCATCATGGCGGGGACATGCGCGTTCTCGGCTCCGGCGGCGATGACGTGACCGACGTGCTGGCGCCCGTTTTCGCCCCAGTACCACATGAAAAACGGGTGCGAGCCGTGATATGCGTGGCCGCGCCGGTACATTTCGACATAGCTCGGATTATTGGCAAACTCCTGCTCGTACTTATCCCGCAGGACGTTAGCGTCGCGCGTCTCAGGCAACAGGCGATTGAAGAATTCGAGATAACTTGGATGGAAGTTATGGTCAAACTCGTCCGTACACGGATGGTGCAGGATGAGTGTGCCGCCCTTCTTGAGCAGAGGCTTGCCGCGATACATGTTGAAGTGATACCCAAGCGCCATCACTTGCACGAGCAGCGGGTTCAGAATTGAATTGATGCTGTAAGGCGACATAGCTGGAACAGGACAAATAAGGATGTCACACTGGCCTTCTATAGGCACCACATACTGCTGCATGCTTTTCGCGATGATGCGTTCGTGGACTGGATTTGTGCGTCCGGCGTGACATGCGATCATTTCGTAGCTGCCCTTGAGCGAGTTGTACATTGAGCGCTTGGCCGGCCGCGGCATCTTGTTCATTGTGAAGCGCATCGCTTCATACTTCATGCGATCGAACGCGGAAAAATCGTCCTCGTTCTTCGTTAGAAACCCCATCTCCGGCCCGAAAATATAGTTGTTAATGGTGGTCTCGATGTGAAAGATGTTCAGATGGTCGTCCGCGATTTGACCGACGCGGTCGATGACACGGCCAAGTTCTGAGCCGGCTGGGTCCATGTAACTATCAGACGCGCGGATTACCTCCGGGTTGTGATGCGCTCGCAGTGACTCATAGTCGCAGAGACCGACACCGACTGACTTGTGACCGCCGTTCATGGGGACGAAGTTGAAATTCAAATAGATCAGCAGATCGCTTTCGGCGGCGCGACGGTTAAGGCGCAGGGGTTCTTTGTGCTTCGTCTCCCCGATGAGGACGAGATTGCTCGGGTCTTCAGCGTCATGGTTGTAATAACGGTCAGGGTAAAAGTCGGCCCAGATTTTTTGCCCGACCATGCGCTTCATCTCCGCAGGCGTCATCCTCCGGTGTAGAGAGATGGCGATGATAATGTGCACGTCGTCTACCCCATGGCCGTGGAGCATTTCAAGGAGAATTTCGAGCCCGGTCTGGCGAATGTCGGGAGTTTTCATTGGAGGGATCGGCATGCTGATGTCGTCGACGGCGATGGTTACTTTCATTCCCGGCTCGAGTTGCGCAAACAGGGGATCGCAATCGTGCGGATGATTCAGCGCGTACCGGATTGCAGCCTCGCGGTTGACCAGACCTTTAATGGGTGGGTTGGGATAGATTACGCGCGTACCCACCGGCAAATCTTCGAGAATGAAATCCATGCCTGAAGCCAGGATGCGAGGCGCGCTATCGCGGTCGATGTAGACAACTGATTCGTGGGTTTTGCGTCGTAGTTGAAGTGCCATAATTTAAGACCGGTAAATGGTGAATAGTAAATGGAAATAGTCGTCGCAAGCGGCCGCTGGGTGATTCTTTAGGTTTTAGCTCGCGCTAGTTAACCGCGGGTTTGCCACTAAGATGGCGCGTCAATCCAGTTATCGCTGCTCCTATAAACGTCTGTAACGAGTTCTATGGCCTTACTCCAAGCTTCAAGCTTTTGGTGTGGACGATGGTCTCAAGCTCCTTTGTTGCTGAGTTCTGACCATTTGCCATTTACTATTCACCATTTACCAACCATTCTTTGCCCTTCATTTCAAATTAAGAATCGGCCAATCATGATGCAATGCTGTTTGCCGCAGCCGCATGTCAGGATTAATAACAGCCGGGTGGCCCACGATTGAAAGCATTGGCAAATCACTCATGCTGTCTGTGTAAGCGTAAGAATCGCTAAGACTGATGCCCTCGCGCTCGGCGAATACTCTTATCCACGATGCCTTGGTGGCAGCTGCCATCACCGGTGGTAACAGCCGCCCAGTCGCCACTCCATTAACAAACTCCAGCCGGTTAGCAACGAAGTCCTGAATTCCCAGATGCTGCATTAGGGGTTTCACCGAAACGTCCAAAGCGCCGGTGACCACCACCTGCCGCAGGCCCAGGCTGCGCGACTTTTCTATCAACTCGTAAGCGCCAGGAAAAACAGCCGGCTTAAGAACTGATAAGTAGAGGTCGGTCGCAAGAAAGCGGAGCCGGTCTTCCGAAACGCCCTTGTAACGCTTGAAGTAGAGATCGTTAAAAACTTTCCGACTATACTGGTCGGTGATAGCGAAAACAGGAAGACTGAGTAGCGTCGCAGCGCTCTTTTTAAAACTGCGATACAGGCCGGGCTCGTTCCTGGCGTAAAAACCAAGCGTGTGGACCAGGTTCGTGCTGACCAACGTACCTTCAAGGTCGTAGAATGCCGCCGCTGCCAAGCCTTCCTCCCAAGCTCTCGACACCCGGGTTCGAGTGTCCGCCGAGCTGTTCTATGCTTGATTAATTTAGAGGCTGCCAATATAACCCACCGAGACCATTTCTCAATAACGTTAAACTATACTGTATAGCGCGACCATACAATTGAATGGACGTCTGCGTGAATCCTTAGCAAAAAGAGAGGAACGATGAAGCCTATTCTCCGATTCGAAAGCTGCAGAGTTGAGCCTGCGGGAAAACTCGGCATCGCAAAAGGACCGCTCAAGCCCTGCCAATTTGCAGGTTAGGAAGGGTGGCTTGCCCCCGCCCGAGCGCCGAGGGCGCGACTGATTGGGTATATCTCAACGGGTTGACTAAGGAGGGGAAATGGGTTTTAAGTGGAACCACGCTTGGGGTTGATTGGTGGTGCTGTAAGTTGAAAGCTGAGGTAATTATTCGCGCCGCCGGCGCTCGGGCGGGGGCAAGCCACCCTTCCTAACCTGCAAATTACCGTACGCCCTCTTTGATTTTCACAGCGTCTCGTTGCCCTAACGCCTACATTCGCGCCTTTGGCGTTTCAAGCTGGCGAGCGGTTCGCATCGGTATACTACTGCTGCTTAGCGCCCACCCGTTTCAATTCTTCAAGTGTGCGTTTGTGCTGCTCTAGTTTTTGCCCGGCCTCTCCCAGTTTCCCCTGAGAAGTTAGACGCTGATACTCGTCGAATTCCTGTACCGCTCGATTTATGAGCTGTTGCACGCTTTCGCCGGGAGCAGTTGAGGCGGCTGGTTTCGATGTGCCCTCCGCGGGTTTCTCTTTAGGCTGTTCAGGCTTTTGCTCCGACGGCGAACGCGCCAGATCTCCAAAAAGATTTGTCATCGCCTCATCGAAAGTTTGTCCATAACCCAGGCGATCCTGGATCGCAAGTACCACGAGTCGCAACTCGGGCATGGGACTACTTTCCGCCTTCAGGTAGACAGGCTCGACGTACATGAGCGACCGACCGATTGGAATCACCAGCAAGTGGCCGCGCAGAACACGAGATCCCTGTTGGTTCCAGAGAGTGAATTGAGACGAGAGTTGCGAGTTTTGGTCGATGCGCGCTTCGATCTGCAATGGTCCATCAACGAGACGCGACTTGGGGAAATTGTAGATGAGAAGCTTTCCGTAATTTTCACCATCACTGCGACCGGCCATCCAACCGATCATGTTGTTACGGCCCGCCGGCGTGAAAGGCAGAATTAGCACAAACTCGTTAGCGGCACTCTCACCCGGCAGCTGCATCAGCACAAAATAAGGTTCTATTGCTGTTACCTGTTTTCTGTTCTGACCATCGAGACCGATCTGCTGCGCGACGTTCCAGACATCCTCACGCTGGAAAAATACTTTGGCGCTTTGGGTGTGATAGAGGCCATAGACCTCGCCTTGAGCTTTAATAAATGTTTCCGGGTAGCGCACATGCGCGCGCAGGTCGGCCGGCATTTGGCTGGCGTCAAGAAACAAGGTGGGAAATGTTGCGCGATAGGTCGCGATCAACGGGTCCTGGTTATCAAAAACGTAAAAGTACGCGGTTCCGTTATAGGCATCAATTACCACTTTCACGCTGTTTCGGATGTAGTTGATGCTCTTGCCACCAACGTCGTGATGACGCGAATATGGATAGTTGGACGACTCAGTGTAAGCATCCATGATCCAAAAAAGTCGGCCCTCGTTACTTACAACGATGTAGGGATCGTTGTCGTAAACGAGAAACGGCGCGACCCCGTTGACGATATCGCGAATGTTCCGACGGATCAGAACGCGACTCTCCGAGTTGACGTCGTCGGAAAAAGGAAGCTTTGAAAGATCGCCCAAGGCCCATGCCAGAAGCATGCGGCGGGCGCGGCCGCCGATTCTGATGCCGCCTGAGCCCTGGTAGCTTGTGTAGGTATTTGTTTCCCCCTGCGGGAAATCAAACTCTTTTTGTCTCGTCTTCACGTAAACGTCAGTGTTTGTTTCCTGCCCGTAATAAACCTCGGGCCGCGTGACCTTTATGTCCTTTGAGGTGGATTCAACCGGCATGTTTGAGACGACGAAGCGTGGCATGCCCTCCGGCGTGAAACCGTTTGCTGTGTTCATCGTTACGCCGTAGCCATGCGTGTAGATCAGTTTTTCGTTGATCCAGTTGCGCGACGATTCAGGAAGCTTCTTGACGTCCATCTCGCGCGTGGCGACCATCATCTGGCGCATACTTCCGTCGATGCGATAGCGATCGACATCTACGTCGGGAAATTCGTAGTAGGTCCTGATGGCCTGAATCTGTTTGAGCGTGTCCTGCAGGGCACGCCAGTCCCAAAGGCGTATATTGTCAAGGGTCGCACGATTAGCTGTTAGATCCAGACCTTCCACCGAGTTGTCCGCCTGAAAATCTCGCAACTCCACCTGCTCAAGTCCAAAGGCGCGCCGCGTTGAGACAATGTTCTGTTCAATGTAGGGCGTCTCCCGTTCCAGTTCATTCGGTTTGACGATAAAGCTCGTTACGTAGGCTGGCACCAGAAGAACCCCAACGATATAGATCCCGATAGGAATGGCAAGCGCCAGCAACAGCAGGCGTAATCCGCGTTTTGTTAAAGCATTTATTAGTGAAATTACAGCCGCGACAATCAGAGCAAGGCTTACCAGATAGAGCGCCGGGAGCAAATATTTCGCTTCTGAAAATGTGACCCCGGAAAAAGTCTGGTGATCGTCCCAGAGATAAGGGAATCGCGAAAGATAAGTGCGCCAGGCGAGCAGAACCAGAAAAGCTGCGAGCGCAAGCGAAATTGTGGAAAAAGATCTTTGGGCAGAACCCCTCCCGGCGGTTTTCAAAACTTTTTGAGGCACCGTCAACAATGAGTAGACGATGGCGCCGCAAAGAACTATGAATGCCAGAATGATTAGCCACGAACTGATCAAGTCATAAAAGGGAAGCGAGAAGAGGTAGAAACTGAGCGGCTTTTGAAAAATGGGATCGGGCGCCGGGGTTGAAACCTGGTTAAAATAAAGAGCGAACGACTGCCAGGCGCTTTTCATCGCAAGTCCATAAAAAAGTCCAAAGAGGATCGCGAGAATCCAGCCCAGGGGTCGAACAAAGCGCTCCGGTGAAAACTGGACAGGCTGATTGTTGAGGATGATCGTTCTTTTTTCTATCGTGTGAGAAGCGAAGGCTTTTTCCAACAGCCAGAACGCTGTCCGGAGGAGCAGTACGGTAACGATGGCAAACGTCAAAAACAAGCCAACCTTCAGCTTGAAAACGTACCAATAGACCGCCGAAAAGCCGAGTGAAGAAAACCAGGCCGCTGAAAGATAGACTGCGAGCCCGCGAGACAGGATGATGAAAAGCAGTATGACCGCAGCAATCACCCAGCGTCTCCATCGCCGCCGGCGCGGTGGTTCAACGTCGATAACTTCGTTATCTCTTAACGGGAAGGATTCACTCACGTCCGGGTAGCATACGCTGATCTGCTAGACCACTCAACAAGTGGAGGGCTGTAAACGGGGTGCGATGCTGGTAAGAATTTTCTGTATAATAGGCGCGGCGTTTTTCTAGTCAAGACAGTAGCTTTTTATTTATGAGAACTTGTTCGACCTTAAAGACTGTTCTATCGTCCAACATTACGTTGAATATAGCTCGACACCGAAACGCCGAAGATAGACTCTGAATGCTCGCGCCAGAAACACTATTACAGAATCGCTACCGCATCGTTCGCCTGCTGGGCCAAGGCGGTATGGGTGCCGTTTATGAAGCGATGGACAATGGAACCAGACGAGTTTTTCGGCCCGGTGAAAGAATCGATCGGAGGAGGCGTTTGCCTTAAGCTTCGGAATTGTTAGCGGTTCAATGTCTCCCCACCTGAATTTCCAGCATTATTCATTCACTTAAAGCGCGAGGAAAAAAATATGGAATTGATCAAGGTTAAGTTTCCGATGGTGTGTGGACTTGTCGCTCTGTTGCTGAACATGGCAATCCCGCTTTCCGCGGCAGGCCACTTAAGTGAACGTAGCAAAAGCTCGGTAATACGGATGGCGCCCCCGTCGCCGGTTTTTGACGATAAGACGCGGCTTGCTGAGCTTGCACTCAGGCGTGCCCGGGTGGCCCAGTCGATCGGATCAAAAGCAATTCTAATCCTTTTCAGCACCGAGCCTCGCGTTTATACAAACGACGTCGACTATCACTACCGCCAGGAGAATAATCTCTATTATCTTACGAATCTCAAGCAAAAGGGCGCTACGTTAGTCCTTACTCCCAGCAATAATGTAATGCCGGAAATTCTTTTCCTGCCACGCCGCAATCCCGCGGCTGAAACCTGGACCGGCCACATGTATAGTCCGGCGGAAGCAAGTCAGGTTTCCGGCATCAAAGAGGTCTGGGAGTCGAGTGAGTTTGAGCCGTTCATGCAGGCCCTCCGTAACCGCCAGCCATATCGCCCTAAACCTGAAAAGATTTTGCTGTCATCAAGTTCGGCACCCGGGGACAGTAGTGCGCCTTCGGGTTTTGAGAAGTTGTTTGAGGCCGCCGCTAAGAATGAGGGCGAACTTTATCTGTTGATTCCGAGTGACGCCAAAAGCAGGGAATACAGGCAAGAGCAAAGCTTCGCGTCTGAATGGGCCAAGTCAGCGTCGAGCTATAGTATTAAAAATGCAACGCCAATCTTTGCTGAGCTGCGATTAAGAAAGTCGCCGCTGGAAATTGCGCTGATGCAGCATGCAATCGACATTACAATTGAAGCTCTGGAACGCTCGTGGGTTGCTGCGGCACTAGCAAAGTGGGAGTACGAGGTTGAGGCGCAGGTCGCCTACATCTTCAAGCTTCGCAATGCCGATCACTGGGGCTACCCCTCAATTGTTGGTTGTGGGCCAAACGCCACGACACTCCATTATATAGAATCGCAGGGTCCGGTAAAGCCAGGCAAATTGCTTCTGATGGATGTGGGCGCCGAGTATGAGCACTACACAGCCGATGTAACCAGGACTTTTCCCGTAACCGGAAAGTTTACGCCTGCGCAAGCTGAGATCTACCAGATTGTTTATGACGCGCAGGAGGCCGGGGCTAAGGCTACTCGCCCAGGCGCGCTGATTTCAGACGTTCATCGCGCGGCAACGGAAGTTATCAAGGACGGCTTATTGAAGCTGGGGTTAATTACAGATCGAAACTCGAACCAGTATCGCATCTGGTTTATGCACGGGACATCCCACTGGCTGGGAATGAACGTACATGACGTGGGAAACTACGGTACGCCGCTGGAACCTGGCATGGTCTTCACCAACGAACCCGGCATCTACATTAGGCCGGACGCGCTTGATAATTTGCCGCAGAATGCTGAAAACGAAAAGTTTATTGCGGCAGTTAGACCGGCGTTCGAGAAATACAAAGGCACTGGCGTGCGAATAGAAGATGACATGCTCGTCACGTCGGCAGGTGTGAAGTGGATGACCGAAGCTTTGCCGCGAAAGATTTCTGATATCGAAACCTTCATCGCCAGAGCACGCCGCGAAGCGCGGTGACGTAGGGTGGGAAGGTTTGTGTTAGTTTTCCGGGGCCGCGGTTCTGTAGTACTTCTTCCCTTGAGCGGCATTCAGAAGTTCAGGTTCAACCTTCAGTTTGTGGTGTCCCCAACAGCAAGCTAAAGCTTGAACTTTAAACTTCTTGTATGTCGCACATTAAGGGGCAAATCCCGCGGCGTTGCCTTGAGCCGATTTTACTTCTTCTTCCAGGCTAGTGAAAAACCGGGAAGCCAGCATCTTAGCTGTTCCCTGGATTAGGCGCTGGCCAACGCTGGCAATCATGCCACCTACCTGAAGATCGCCCGTATATTTGATTAGCATTCCTTCACCATCCGGCTCAAGATCGAAATCGCCGGAGCCTTTTACAAATCCAGGCGTGCCTTTGGCTTCCACCACGATACGGTAGTATTCAGGCGGCCGCATATCTTCAAGGCGAACAATTCCCGTGAACACGCCCTTGATCGATCCAACTCCGGCGCCAATGGTCGCGGAATACTCGTTCTTTCCGGTTTTTTCGAGACGCTCGCAACCAGGAATGCAACGTTGCAGAACTTCGGGGTCGATTAACGACTGATAGACGCGCTCGACGGGCGCGTTCAGATGATGCGTACCTTGAATTCTCATGAAAGCGGTTGAAGTCGGAATTTGCATCGTTTAGAAAGCGGACTTGTCCGCCTCGCGGGGCGGGGCACAAGCGCCCTATCTAAACGTGCAGTACTAATCTCGTTATTAGGACCCGCGAAGAAATTTGCATCGTTTAGAAAGCGGACTTGTCCGCCTCGCGGGCGGGGCACAAGTGCCCTATCTAAACGTGCAATGCCAATCTACACGTGCAATGCCAATCTCCTTATCTGGCGCGATCTGCCGCCTCATGGATCGCGCGGCGCGTGTAAACTCCGGCCAGATGCCGTCGATACTCCTCCGACGCGTAAAGATCCGAGTTCGAATCGACCCCATCGGCCGCGTGCAATGCTGCCTCCGCAATGTTTTCGTCATTGAGCTCTTTTCCTTGCAGCGCCTGCTCGACAGACGCTGCACGATAAGCCTTCGACGCCACGCCCGTGATGCCAATGGTTGCGGATTCACAAGTAACATCCGATCCCAGACGTAGAGCGACAGCGACTCCGACAACGGCGAAACCAGAAGCAGGATGTCGTATTTTCTGATATGCGTGACCGAAACGTCCGGCGGGCTTCGTGACGCGAATCTCCCGCAGAATCTCGCCCCCCTCGAGCGCGGTAGTCAGAAGATCGACGAAGAAGTCGACGGCTTTGATTGCTCGCTCGCCTTTTTTGCCGACCGCAACCATTTCAGCGCCGAGAGCCAGGATTGCGGCGGGCCAATCGCCGGCAGGATCCGAATGCGCAACACTCCCGCCGAGGGTTCCCTTATTCCTTACCTGCACATCTCCAATATGCGAAGCGCATTCGGGGAGAAGGGGACAGATCTTTTTCAGCAGCGTGGAAGACTCGAGCTGATAATGTGTAGTCATGGCCCCGATGAGAATCTGGTTACCGTCCTCACGAATGTACGAAAGGTCTTTGATACGACCAATATCCACGAGCATCGCCGGCTGCGCGAGCCGTAATTTCATCGCCGGTATCAGACTGTGTCCACCGGCAAGTATTTTCGCATCGTCTGGGTTTGCCGCGAGGAGCGTGAGAGCTTCGTCGATGGTAGTTGGCGCCCGGTACTCAAACTGTGCGGGAATCATTGCTCATCTCCTTAGGGTAAGGCTTCTTTCCATCCTCAATCGATTTTCCATATCTCATTTAACATTCTCATTTGTCATTGATTTCAACCCACCATCAATTTGGTGGCTACCAGAGAATTCGAATGAATGTCAAATGAGAAATGATATATGGAAAATTGCTCTTCGTCATCGCGGTAAAACTATAGCTAGTGTCCTGGTTTGAATATCTCTGTGCGTTTCACAGAGAAAACTGAATTCAGGACACTACCAAACTATAAATGGCGGCTCTTGCCCAAGCGGGAGTACCTGTCCTACTGATTAATTATTCTCCAAACTGCTTCGGGTTTGACTGGCATGTCCAAGTGGCGCACACCAAACGGTGACAAGGCGTCAACAATTGCCCCGACGATCGCGGGCGTCGCGCCAATCGTTCCGGCTTCACCGACGCCTTTTACTCCCAGGGGGTTAACCGGAGAGGGTGTCTCGGTACGGTCCAACTCAAGCCACGGAATTTGAGTAGCTCGCGGGATGGCGTAGTCCATCAAGGTTCCCGTCACCAGCTGCCCTTGTTCGTCGTAAACGATTTCTTCAAAGAGGGCCTGACCAATCGATTGCACGATTCCGCCGTGTAGCTGTCCATCAACGAGCATTGGATTAATTACTTTTCCACAATCATCGACCGCTACGTAGCGCAGAAACTTTATGTCACCAGTCTCGCGTTCGATTTCCACAACGACAATGTGGGTGCCAAAAGGAAAAGTAAAATTCTTCGGCTCAAAAAAGTATGTGGCCGAAAGGCCAGGCTCAGTATCCGGTGGAAGTTCTCTGGCAAGGTGGGCAGCTAGAGCGATGTCCTGAATAGTCAAAGTCGACTTTCCCTCAGTGTGAGGTTCAGGAAGGGCTCCAGCCGGTGCCTCACCAACAGGCACCACGGGCTCTGAGTGACCGACCATGGCGGCCTGGGCAGCGGCCACTGAATATCGCCCGCCTTCGAAAGCAATGCTCGAGCCCTCAACCTTAAGCATGTGAGCGGCAATTTTGTTTGCCTTCTCTTTTAGTTTCTGAATAGCGATCAGCACTGCAGTGCCACCAACCGCCGTGGCGCGGCTGCCAAAGGTGCCGATGCCGTATTGCACGATTGCAGTGTCGCCATGAATTACAGTGACGTCATTGAGGTCGACTCCGAGTTCGTCCGCAGCAATTTGAGCAAACGAAGTTTCCTGGCCCTGACCATGGGGCGAAGCGCCTGTAAGTACAGTGACTTTGCCTGTCGGTTCAATTCGTACAGTCGCGCTCTCCCAGCCTCCGGCAGGCATAGCCTGAGATGGACCGAGGGCGCAAATTTCTACGTAGGTCGAGATGCCGATACCCATCAGCCTTCCTTCTTCGCGAGCTTTTTTCTGTTCTTCTCGTAGCTTTGCGTACCCGATGGCGTCCTGGGCTTTCTTCAATGCTGTTTCGTAGTCGCCACTGTCGTAGTCCAGCCCGGTTGCCGTGTGAAACGGAAACTCAGATGGGGCAGGAAAGTTCTTGCGCCTAACTTCCGCTGCATCCATTCCCAGTTCAGCAGCCACGAGATCCAACGCCCGTTCCACAACGTAGGTTGCTTCCGGCCGGCCGGCGCCACGATAAGCATCGGTGGCCATCTTGTTCGTGAAGCAGGCCGTAACGTTGATTTGGATCGCCGGAATTTTGTATGCACCGGAAAGCATTAACCCGGTCAAGGTTGGTATAGCAGGAGTCAGCAGTTGGTGGTAAGCGCCAAGATCCGCGAATACGTTGTAGCGAAGGCCAGTGAGTGTTCCATCCTTTTTGCAACCAATCTCAACATATCCGACCTGGCCACGGCCGTGAATCGTCGCTTGAATATTTTCCCGCCGGCCTTCAATCCACTTCACTGGTTTCCCTAACTGCATTGAGATCCAGCCAAGGAGGGCCTCTTCGGCATACACGTTAAGCTTCGAGCCAAAACCACCTCCCACCTCGGGTGTTATGACGCGCAACTTGTTTTCCGGAATACCAATCATTATCGCGAGCTGAGTTCTGAGCAGGTGCGGAATTTGAGTAGAGGACCAGACAGTCAGCTCTTCTTCACCTGGAAAGTATCGAGCCAGCACGCCGCGACCCTCCATGGCAATCGGAGCGAGCCGCTGATGGACAATGCGTTGCTTGATTACGTGATCTGCCGAACCGAGCGCCTTTTCGATGTCGCCCTCGCCGGCAGTTAGTTTGTAAGCGATGTTGTCGCCAAAGCTCTCATGAATAACAGTTCCGCCTTTTGCGGCGTCTTCAACATCTACAACCGCCGGCAGCCCTTCATAATCGACCATGACCAGATCCACGGCGTCGCGCGCTGCGTAGGCATCGATGGCAACGAGGGCAGCGATTGGGTGGCCCACAAAGTAAGCTTTATCCTGCGCCAGCACGCGATAGTCAGGCACTTTCAACCCCGGCAACGCACTGGCACAGGGAACGGCTCCAACTTTGGCTACATCTTTCCCAACATATATGGCCACCACGCCGGGTGCCCTGAGCGCCGCACTGGTATCGATTCCGTTAATTCGAGCATGTGCGTAGACGGAACGTACGAACGCGACATGAAGCGTGTCAGGCAGGCGAATGTCATCGACGTAATGTGCCAGGCCCTTGATCAGTCGCGGATCTTCCGTTCGCTTTACGCGTTGCCCAACATATTTGTTGCCCATACCCTCTCCTCTAGTGGCGTTCGTTTAGAAAGGGGACTTGTCCCCCGGCCGTGGGCGGACAAGTCCGCGTTCTAAACGGCTCTCATCCTCCGGCAGACTTCTTCGCGGCGAATTCGACGGCTTCGACGATGTGTTGATAGCCCGTGCAGCGGCATAGATTCCCTTCAAGCCCGTGGCGTATCTCTTCTCGGGAAGGGCTGGCATTGCGTTCAATGATTTGGGTGGCTGTCATAATCATTCCCGGCGTGCAGTAACCGCATTGCAACCCGTGTCGTTCCCAGAATCCTTCCTGCACCGGGTGCAGATCACCATTCTTTGCAAGGCCTTCAATCGTTGTAATCTCGGCCCCGTCTGCTTGCACGGCAAACAAGGTGCACGATTTAACGGCTTGGCCGTCGATCACAATCGTGCAGGCGCCACACAACGACGTCTCGCAGCCAATATGAGTTCCCGTTAATGCAAGCACGTCTCTCAAATAATGGACCAGGAGCAGCCGCGGTTCTACTTCATGCTGGTAGGTGACACCGTTGACACTCATGCTGATAGCTCTTCTCATTAGCTACCTCATTTCGTTAGAGTTTTAAGTGGAAGGCGGAAAATGCCGAGCAGTTTTTATGTCAGTTCGTAGCTAAAGTCAATGTCATGACCACCTACTAATGAGTCTCCTGGGTGAAATGGCAAGTTGGGTAGCCTCTCGACATCAGAACCGGGAGCGGGTAGCGACCGGCCGTTGTGACAGCAACGCTGCGGGTTCCTCTCCCACTATTGCCTGACCGTTCGAAGTGAGCATTCGGCCGGTCGCTATCGCTCCCGGTTCTGATGTCAACTGCTATCACTGTTATCGCTCAACATAACCCTACTACCCGATAACGCGAACTGTCACCTGTTGCAAGATGACTCATCAGACAGTCGCCTTGTGTATCTGTCTTTTCAGACGGTGAATCGTCCGGCGTACAACTTTAAGCTGCTTCGCGTCATGAGCTGACAAGGCTTCGTCGCGTTTTTTCTTCATCTCACGAATGCGTGCCTTTATCGAGGCCTTATCGACACCAACCACCTCATGATGCTCATGCTTGATGCCAAGGGCTTTGGAAAGGGCAATGATCAAATGCTCTTTGTTCAATTGTGTGTAACCTTGCAAGGCTTCGTGCTCGTTACCCTTGGCAATCTCCCGCAGCTCGGCCACGGTTTTGTGCTTTAACTGTTCGAACGTGTAATCCATGTTGCCAGCTCTCCTTATAGGTTTGTCGATGGGATAATGACAAAGAACTCGCGAACTTTAAAGACGCTCAACGTCGTTTGCGTTTAACGAGTCTGCGCATTCGCCGAAAGTGTAGGCGAATCAAGTATTTGTCCCAGATGTTTCTTCAGGTGGTCTACGTAGTCGCGCATAAAGTAATCCAGCGTCACCGGCTCATCCTCACTAATTGTATCCGAGGCAATCTTGTGAAGGTTGTGACGGGCGCGCAACTTCATGCGCGCCTCTTCCGGCGCGAAAGTCATTACATGCAGAATATGCCGATTATAAAGATGCCAAAGCTGGACAAGCGCAGGCCATGGCTCATCTTTGTAGTTCTGCGCTCGAACCCACTCAACCTGTTCATAACCGGCAAAGATTAAGTCGTCACTAAACTGCGCACGCACAAAACGCAGGTGATTGTTCGCGGCAGAATCAATCAGGTGGCCGGTGATCTCTTTAGGTGACCATTTACCTTCCGCCCTGGGAACCAGACTCTGCGCTTCCGAGATCAGTAAGAGTCGCCCCGAAGCCGTTTCCAGCGTCTGGCGAAAGTATTCGAGAAATTCTTTCCAACCAGTTGGCAGTGAACCTTCGTTTGTTACTACTTTCATTTCCTCTCCTGCTCGAGTTTATGCGCAGCGATTCGCCTTAAGCTGGATAAGTTGCCGCCAGCTTCAAAGACTTCTCCATACGAAAGGCCGGCAACGATTCACCGTCAGGCGTGTCTATGGACAGGGCCCCCGCCGTCTCATAATCCCTGGCCATATAGAAAGGTAACCCGGGTAGGGTCGCCACCAGTTCGACGCGATTGAAGCCGGCTTTGCGGGCCGCATCCTCGCAGGACTGCAATATGCGGCTGGCGATTCCTTTGCGCGACCAGCCCGGACGAACATAAAAGGCGCGAATCCGGGCGGATTCTGTTGCTGGATTCATGAGGGAATCTACACTTTCTGCTTTCGACTGGTCGCCCCCGAACAGCGTTTTCCTTTTGCTCCATCCGCCGCTGCCTGCAATTTCCCTTTCAAGCTCCGCCACAAAGTATGTTTTATCGACGATGAGTTGGGTATCGACTCCGAAAACATGTGATAGAGCACTCGCAATTTGCTTCGAAGTATAATACCGAGTACCTAAAACTCTAACCGATTCGTGGATCAATTCCTGGAGCGCCGGAATATCTTCCATTGTCGCGAGACGAATGTTAGCGATCATAGCGAAGTCCGATCCCAAAGGACGGCTCAATTTGCAGGTTAGGAAGGGCGGCTTGCCCCCGCTCGAGCGCCAACGGCGCCACTGGTTACTTCACCGTTGAAGTTACAGCCGCTCCGATCAAGCCTCAGAGTGTTTCCACTTAGAAGCCATTTTCCCTTCTTAGTGATATCCCGTTTAGATATTATCCAACTAGTCGCGCCGTTGGCGCTCGAGCGGGGGCAAGCCACCCTTCCTAACCTGCAAATTACTCTGCGCCCTTTTTGGCTTTCACACAGTCTCTACCGCGTGGTGGTACTGACCTCATGGGACCGTACCTATCGCAATTCAGCTGGGCAAACTGGATCAGCACCGGCTCGTTGGTAGCAGACTACGCCCTTGCGCTGCGCGGGCGACTGCACCGTCGCATCGAGACCCCGGTCATCCCACCGCGCTCGACTCGGAAGTTACGAAGGCGGTATAAAATAAGTCGGAAGTCCAAGTCAAGGCAACAATCATCGATTCACTTGATCGAGGGGTGGGATAACAAATGGCTAAAAGCGACGACGCAAAAGACCTGAGCGACGAGCAAATTGAGGAACGAATCGCGCGGCTCGCGTTTGACGGAGACGCGCTCAAGTATCGCGAGTTTTGCGCCAAATTGAAGGCGGGTTTGCCTGAGGGCACTGGAGTGGCCCTGCGAGGAAGCGTGGTTACCAATAAGCGTTGGGAAGACGGCAAGCCTTTCGACGCCGAAGGGCGCGGCACCAGTGACCTCGACGTGACGCTCATCGGAGATAAAGTAATGGAGTTCTGGAATGAAGATGCATTCTATATTCCGGGCGTCCACACCAAGCCACTATCTGACGAAGACCCTTTAAGCGCGCCCGCCCTCAATCCCTTGCGGGAGGAGTTGCAAAAGCTGGCGGCGAGACCGGTGAACTTTCAAGCAACCTCAAACTTCATACTTTATACGCGCGACGTGTTGTTTGATGAGCCCTACTGCACCGTGATAGAGGCGCAAAAACCCTCGTGATTGTTAAGCTGCTCAGCTATAACATTCGCTTCGGGGGGCGGAAACGCGAGAGGGAACTGGCGGAAGTGATTCGCGATGTAGATCCTGACCTGGTCGTTTTCCAGGAAGCCATAGACCCGGGTGTTATTAGCCGCCTTGCAGTTGCTACAGAGTTACCGTTCTGGTCGGCCCGGCGTGAGCACTCCATTGGTTACATTAGTCGTTTGGAGATCGCGCATCACGAATGGCATTATCCGGCCGGCGCTAAACATTCCTTCCTGGAAATTATTCTCGCCGGTAATGAGGCGCGAATTTTTGGTCTTCATTTAAGTTCCATGTTTTCAAAATGGGGCGAACGACGAAGGGTTCGAGAGATTCGCGCTCTGCTGAAGAGCATTGAACGACATCAGGAGGGGTTTCACGTTCTTGTCGGAGATTTCAACACGCTCGCGGCTGGGGAAATCCTCGACGTGCGTCGCATGCCCGCATGGATTCGGGCACTTGTCTGGCTTAGCGGTCGCGACATCCAGCGCGAAACCATTCAACTCATGCGCGACTCCGGTTACGTTGACGGATATCGCCTCCTCCATCCTTTAGAAAAGGGCTACAGTTTTCCTGTCTGGGATCCGCACCTTCGGCTCGATTACGTATTCGTGCCAAACGGATTTGCCGATCGCCTGCTGCATTGCGAAGTAATCGACGAATCTGACAAGGCCCGCAAGGCCTCAGATCATTTTCCACTTCTTTCTCAGCTCCGGTTTAGCTAATCGTTACAATCACCAGCCTTCTTCAAACCGCTACGGGGCAGTAGCCCGACCGTGAGGGAGGGCGTCAGCAACTAACCCATCACGCATGTCATGATCAATCAGCTGAGCCCTGGGCAAACCCCGACCGGCCCGTCGTTTAGAGAGGGCACTTGTGCCCCGGGGGTGGCAGGCGGACAAGTCCACTTTCTAAACGAAGCGTCACGTAAGCCCCGCTTGGGGTGGTGGAATGGACCTGCTTGATGTCCCCTCCGTCATGGTCGGGCTGCCGCCCCGTATCGCCAACTACAGAAAAAACAGCACCACGGGGGTGTAATAACCGCCGTCCAAAACGCATTGACGCGCTGAAAGACATGGGATATGTTCCCGTCGAATGAGGTAGCCAGCCGCTGAAAAGAAGTAGCATCTGCGACTGTTCTGCACCTCAATGAGCACTCACATACCTTAATTTTGCCTGGCCTTATTGGTAGCGGTTCGATTTCTCACCTGCTCAAAGGAGACCTCATGAATACAACCACCAGGGGAAAGAAAGATCTGATTGCCCGCTTCCTGACGGTCTTTGGAGACTTCAAGGTTTTCAAATGGCCTCTCTTTTTCCTCTATGACCCGGGGAGCTATCTGGTCAAGGGCGAGGACATGAGGGAAGTGTTAAGAGCTGTTAAGCCGGGCGACATCCTGTTGCGCGGTTATACCAACTACCTTGACGGTTATTTCATCCCGGGCTATTTCAGCCATGTGGGACTCTTCCTTGGAAAAGTTGACAAGGACTCTCTGGATTCTATCTGGTCGAATGAATATACGCCGTTGGACCACGTGAAGACCTTCTGCAGGAGCGGCGAACAGATGGTGATCCATTCGATGGCGGAGGGCGTCTTCATGGAGGACCTCCTGAACTTTTGTCGTTGTGACTACATGGCTATCTTGAGATTTCCGGAGCAGCTCAAAGGCGATAACGCGCCGCCTCCTCAGGTCTTTGACGCGGATCTTTACAATAGCGAAGAAAACGAAATCGAAGGGCGTCTCAAACGAGGCGAGGTGGTCCGCTTTGAGGAGGTCTTCCCCATTATGTATAAGCTGGCTCTTTCGCAATTAGGCAGGGATTACGACTTCCGGTTCAACTTCAAAAGCTTCGACACCTTCTCATGCTCGGAGTTACTCTATTACTGTGCCAAGTCGCTCTGCTGGCATCTTAGCCTCTGGCCGACCGAGAAGAAGGCCTTATTGTTTTTCAAGAAGAACATGTTGGAGCCGGATGCCTACGCCCGGTGCACAAAATTAAATTTGGTGTGGCTAAGCAAGTCAGGGGATCAAAATATAGTTTCTGAAATGAGGAAGGAGGCTGCAGCTTCTCCACCTGCGAGGGCCCTATCGTCTGTTGCTTGAAGTCTTTTTTTCATACTTCGGCAATCCCTCAATCAGATAATCGAAACCGAGCCAGAGGCTCCAGCTGTGGTGATAGAAAGCGACCGGAAAAAGTAGTGCCGCGATAAAGAGTCCTGCTAAAACCGTCTCATAACTCGATCCAATTACAACCAGCCAAAACATGCAAAGAGCTAAAATTATGAATTCGGTGGCCATTACGTTTGCCAGGATCGCCCCAACAAAGAACCCCTCCTCGCGTTTAAAGATCGAAAAGCAATTGGGGCAGTGGTGTTTCACTTGAAAAGGTCCGGCAAGGATGGACGATTTGCCGCAAGCCGGACATCGTAACTTCAACGACCGAGATAACACCTTCACGATGGATCGCTTACCTACGGTTACGTTTGATGATTCCTGCCGCTTACCCATTCCAAGAATCTAATTTGATAAGTCGGTTTAGCGTTTACCGCGCCGGGCAAAGATGCTGGGTCACTTGTCTTCGTTGCAATAGTAAACGTACGTGACTTACTGTTTGTGGTCAAGCAACGGCTCACAGTAGACTTCGCCTGACCTACGGCGCAACTGATGCGCGGTTGACTCATCACGGTTGAGGCTCAGGAGTAGAAAGATGACCAAACCTTCTCTTTTTTTGCGTGTTACCGCTTTAGCCCTGGCACTCGTCCTGTTCTGCTTCGCCAGTGGAGCCTCTTTATTGGCCCAGGACATTACCGGGGGCGCTAGTAGGGACCTCGCGAGCGGTGGAGATGTGGAGAGCAGATTAGGCATAGGCGTCTTTAGCAATCCTCAGAATTCCAGGCATGCCAACAGGCGCCTTGAGAAAAGGAGGGTCTCGCGCCCGGTCAGCCGAACCCGGCCCAGGAGACCAGCTACCGCCCGCGGCAGTCGAGAACCGGCCCGCCCGGGTGAGCCAAGAACACGCCCCGGCGAACCTGCAAAGCCTACGCTGAATGCCGAGGCTCTGAACGATCAGGGTGATGATTTTTTCGACGCGGGGCAGTACGATAAAGCTGTCGCGGCTTACCAGCAGGCCCTGCGCCTGCAACCAAAATACTCGGAGGCTCTCCTCAATCTGGGCAACTCCTATTTCAACCTGGGCAGGTACGACGAAGCTATAAACTCTTACAAAAAAACGGCCGGCTTGAAACCGGACTGGGCGGAGCCTTATCACAAACTGGGTGATACCTACCTCAAGCAGGATCGAAAGCCGGAGGCCGTGGAGGCTCTGAAACAGGCTATCCGTCTCGACCCGAAGCACTCCGAGGTGCCCAGCTCACTGAGCCTGGCGTATTACGATCAGGGCGTGACAGCGTACAACGCGGGCAAGTATGCGGAAGCGGTAGCTGAGTATCAGCAGGCGGTCAATATCACATCCGATTACGCCGAAGCCCATAACAACCTGGGCGATGCGTATCGCCGTCTCGATAAACTCCCGGAAGCGACCGAGGCGTACAAGCTGGCTATCCGCTTCAAACCACACTGGGCCGAACCATACACCAACCTTAGCTGGATCTATGACAAGCTGGGCCGTTACCCCGATGCCGTAAACACTTACGAGGAAGTCATTCGTCTAAAGCCGGATGACGCCGAGGCGCATAACAACCGGGGCTATGCGCTCGGCAAAATCAAGCGTTGGGCGGAAGCAATAGAAGCTTTCAAGCGCGCGATCCAAATCAAAGCTGATTATGCCGAGCCTTACAGCAATCTCGGTTGGGCCTACAACAACACGGGCCGTTTCAAGGAAGCCGCCGAGCCCCTCAAACGCGCCGTACAGCTGCGGCCGGATCTGCCTGAGGCTCATTTCAACCTCGGCATCACAGACAGCAGACTCGGTGAGAAGCAGGAGGCGCTGGCATCTTTCAAGCAAGCTATTCAATTGAAGCCGGACTGGGCCCAGGCACACAACAATCTGGGTTATGCGTTTGGCAGCCTGGGACAGTGGAAGGAAGCCATCGAGGCGCACAAGCAGGCAATCCAAATCAAACCTGATTACGCTGGAGCCTATTTCAATCTAGGTTATGCGTATCTGAGGAAGGGCGACAAGAAAGCGGCCATCGAGCAGTACAACCTTCTGCGGCCTTTGAATCTCGGGCTGGCCAACCAACTCTATATCCTGATCTATAAGAAAGCGCCGCCTCCTCTGCCGAAGGCGGACGCTTGAACGGGTTACACAGACTTCAGAAAGCTCCGATCAAGTCAGATTCTGGGGCTCAGTACTGCGAAGCGGTTAAGGCACACGGCCCGGGGTGGCCGCGCCTCATCCTGGCCCAACCCGATGCCTGCGAAGCGACGCAGCGATTCACCCACTAATTAGTGATAGGTGTCACATCGGAGGAGCCAAAGCGGTTCGCCGTTCTGGCACGAGCTTTTGAAGCTTCAACTTCACGATCGCGAGGAGGAGCGTTCGTGACGAGAGATTGAAGGAGTTCGTGTGCCGCTTGCGTCACCTGGTCTATGGCGCGGCTGAACGCTGGTTCGTTGGCCTGCGAGGGCTTTGTGAAACCGCTGAGTTTACGGACGAATTGCAGCGAAGACGCGCGAATTTCTTCCTCCGTCGCAGGCGGTTTGAAGTTGTGCAAAGTTTTAATGTTTCGACACATAGTGTTTATTCCTGATGCTGGATGCCAGTGATTGTCGCTCCTTATCTTTTATTCTAATAGGCCACCTCTTTAGCAAATCTATCTCGACGGTACTAGTTCAGTTTCATTTCTGAACTTTATTCACGACGGTGGTCGTACTTCCCTTATTTATGACGCGCCCGCGTTAACACTCTCCATGCGATTAAGCAACAATCATAATCGCGAGCGGTAGCGCAGCGTTTACCGCTAGTAGTCCCAATGGCCGGTCGCTACTGCTCCCGGTTCTGATGTCGAGTGGTCGTACTTACCCTTATTCATGACGCGACCCCTTAACACGCCCCACGCGATTAGCAACAAATCAGAACCGCTAGCGATAGCGAGCGGCTTTCCGGCTACTCATAGCTCAGGGCTTCGACTGCGTCCTGGCGAGCGGCGCGCAGCGCGGGATAGAGAGCGCCGATACTACCGCCGACAATACCTACCAGAAATGCGATCGTGATCCAGCGAGGCTCAATTTCTACAGTCAGGCTCGTCATGCGCATGACAGCGAAGCGCGCTGCCAGCGTGAGACCCACGCCCACTGTAACTCCCAACAAGCTAACCAGAATTGCCTCCTGTTCAATCACCCAGGCGATCCCCGTTTTCGACATACCCAACGCTTTGAGAATTCCGATCTGACGCGTGCGTTCGGTGACGGTTGTGTACATCGCCAGCAGAATGACCAACATGCTGATCGAGGCGGCTACTCCCACGACGACTTTAATGAACACGTTAAGTGCGGGGACGCCGGACGCATAGATCTCGGGCAGGTCGCGAGTGAAGATAATTTGATCATCCGGGAAGCGTTCCCTGATACGCGCAGCGACATCGTCTTGTTTCGCTGGATCCATGCAGGCAACCAGAATGGCGGAAGCGCGGCCATCAGCACCTTCCTGGTCCTGCAGCGTAGTAAGCGGAATCTTAATGCGGCCGCCGCCGGGAGGCTCATAAACGCCGACGATTTTGAAGGGACGCTCAAAAACTTGTACCGTCGAACCGACCGGGGCTTGTCGTTGCTGTTGCCACACGGGATCGATGATGGCCTGATCGCCGACGCCTAGTTTCGAGCCCTCCCTGATTGAAATCCCGGTTAGCTTTGCGTACTCGTCAAACTCAATCCCGTCTATTAGCCGCGAGCCGAATCCGGCATCGCTACGATCGAGTGCCTGACCGATTGACGTCGCGGCGCGAACACCTTCGATTCCGGCAATTTCCGCTGCGCGCGTGACCGGTATCATAAAAGGCGACGAGCCGCCAAAACCCAGTGTGCCCGATGAACGGATCATGATCTCCGCGCCGATGTTGGATTCGCGGCGTCCTCGTTCCCGCAAAACGCCGTGTGCCAAACCCACGGTAAACACGATCAGCAATACACCTACCGCCGTTCCCATAACACTGACTGCCGTGCGAGCGGGTCTATGAGCGATGTTCGAAAGTACGAGGCTATCCATAAGTCTTCGCAAGTGAGGACTGCGCTCCAGGACACGACCCCACGCGTTGGGGAGGGTGCGCCAGGTCAAGATTGATAGTCCAATAGATGTCCAGAATATAGTCCCGGCCTTGCGGACCAACGCCAGGGTGACGCCTGTGGCCGCCGCGAAACCAAGCGTCCGCAGCACCACTTCAGTACCGCCTTCATAGACACCAATCGTGCCGGGGACAAACGCAAACATAAAATTAATTACTTTGGTAAGCGACTCGATGATGTACGCCTCTGCGACATGTGAGGCAAAGCCGAGCATATGCAGGGTTACATAAACTTCAGTTACGCTGGCCGCGTGGGCGAGCAAATCGCAGGCTATCATTCCGAAGAAAACCCCAGGATGATGTTTGTAGAAGTCGTAGACCTTCGACTCAATATGATAAATGTGATGGCGCCGCTTCAGGATCACTTTTGGGCTGAGGCCGATTCTTGCCATCTGATCTATAAGCCAGGTCCCAAGCATGATGCGCCGCTTTGCCGCGAACACAGCTGCCGCGATACCTAGTGCGGCAATGCCGGCAATTGCCACCAGGGAATAATAAACCAGGGAAGGCAGGCTGTACGTAAACAACATCACGCACGCGCCGCTGAGAATAAAAAACACAACAGAAAGATTGTAGAGAAGGTTATCGACGACGAGTGCCGGCACACCGTACGTGAGAGGAACGCGCCGGCGCAGTAAAGCAACTTTTGTGGCCTCGCCGAGCAGTGGTCCAGTGAAGGTAAGGAAACTGATTGCCTCGCCGCCGAGACGCGCTGCAAAAGCCTGAAAGAAATTAAAGCGACGATGTTCTGCGGGAACAGCAGCGCGCATGGCGATGGTGCGCAATATGTGGCGCGAGCCGCTGATGGCAAGCAGTATGAAGAAACCGAAACCGATACGGACGAGAGCGTCGAAGATGGGCTGGAGCCCCACGCGGTTTATTACGTAAACCAGGAGGCCCAGTCCGAGCAAAAATGCAATTGCTTGTACCCAGATAAAGGAACGGCGTGAATGGTCGGCACCGGCGGGCTCGCTCTGATCGGCGAGTTCGTCCTCGCTAATATCTTCTGGCCATCCTTCAGCCAGATCGTTTTCGGAAGTCGTCAAGGAGATGGAGTTGCTCCCGTAACCGCGATTTTTCTATTGTCAGGTTTGGTCAACACTTCTTTCACCGGGCGACCCGGAAAGCGCCGAAAACCTTTATCCCACAGAACCTGAATCGGATTGTTATCATCGCGTAAATTGCCTGTTAACGCTAGCACGGTGGGAACAAAGCTCAGGCTGTCGTAGGGCTCTTCGACGATCGCGCCGCGCGGAATTCCTGTCTGGTCTCCGCCGGCCAACATAAATGCGGAGTGAGTAGAGATGCGGAAAAATGAACCGTGATTGCCTCCGGGATTGAAGCCGCGCACATCGAAATTCCAGTGATCGCTGGCTACAACCAGGATGTCAGCTTCGATGTTTTCACGTTGTCTGCGAAGCAGCCTGCGCCTCAGGCGTTCGTCGGGAGAAATTCCTGTTTCGTCAAGTGATAACCTTCCGATCAGGTGTCGAGCCAGTTCCTCATGCAAACCGATCAGAGCGTTTGAGTAGCGCGTCTTGTGCAAAGCACGAAGCCATTCCACGTCGGTATGCCATTGGCTAAGCCACGTTTCGGGGCTTTTTTCCGGCACACGGAGATGTTCGTCTTCCAGCATCTGCAGTGGAAGTCCGGCACGCCACGGCGGAAATTCAAACTGTAGACTACTATCCTGGTTCTGGCGTAGATTCTTAACGGGTACATAACGGAAGCTGAGCTGCCCGCGCTGGTCTTCGCGGGAAAGAATGAGGGCTTGTTTATCAGGTCCGCCATAGACCCAAACGACGTCCGCCCCGATTCCATGCTCATTTAATAGCGGCTTCACCAACTCAGATGGTATGCGAGTAGCAATTAAATCAACCGGGTGATTGACAACTCCCACCTGAACATTGTTGTTAACCGTGAGACTACTCAGCATGGAGAAGTAATCGAGGTGAACGAAACTCTTCTGCATATCGAGCGAGCCGTCGGATTTCAGAGCCAGGCCGCCCGGGGCGATGCCGGCCACGTAGTTTTGCAGATGATGGAGATTGTTGCTTTCGCCCATCGCCCCACGGGCAATCAGATCGTGAATACTAAGTTTGTAGGGGTCGAGGTGCTCCTTTCGGAGAGCCAGCAGGTTAGTGAGAGTCCGTGCGTACTCAGTGTAACTGCTTTCCTGGCCCATCCATATATCGAGCCACACGCAAACGCGCTTTGATTGATCGTTGAGGCCTGCATTGGCCTCCTCCTTAGTGAACGTTTTCGGCTGTGCCGCACAGAGCTCCCGCTGCTTCTCAATGCCACGACGGAGCGCTCCGAGTTCTTCGTTAATTTGATCAAGATTTCCTTGCCATTCGGTGCGGCGTCTATCGAGCGCTTTGAACAATTCATTAGTCAGCGCGTTACGCATTTGGTCGGAAACCTCAGGGCGTTGAAGTTGCTGCAGGATAATCTGGAGTAAATTGAGAGTAGAGTCTCTGAAATGAAGCGACGCTCTTTCGTTGCCGTCAAAATCAAGCATGGCGGTGGGATAGTTAATATCCTGGCCCTTCAGGTAATAGGAGTCACGCGTTGGCGTAGTGATCACCTGGAAAAAAGGGTTGAGGCCCTTGATGGCGTAATCGATCAACAGACGGCGTTTTGTGACAACGTGATGGCCACCACCCGCGGCGCTGCCGAGCAGCCTGACGAGATTGTACCCCTGGCTGTAAACACGTTCGTCTGAATTTATACCGTGATCTGATACGACCAGCAGGGCGGTCTCTGACGCAAGAGGGCTTTTCTGAATGGCTGTCCAGATCTCTCCCAGTATCGCGTCAAGGTGCTTCAAGACGAACAGGTGAGATTCCCTATCGTTATTGTGATGAGCGATGTGATCAAAATCCGTTAGCGCGAGTTCAAGATAACGCCGGCGCGGGTCACCTAAAGCCTCAATGAGCTCGCGCACCAACTGATCCGGAACGGAACTGATCAAGTCAAATCCTGTGGTCCACTCGTCAAACAACTCTTTGGGGGCTTTCTTAAACTTATTCTTCAGGGCCATTGGAAAAGTCACATATCTGGGACCGCGTTGGAAAAGAGAGAATGTCGCATGGCGTTGGTTGTGTGGGTAAGCATCCGCCAACAGTGGAATGCCTATGGAATCCAACACTTCGACTCCCTGCATGTCGATTCGTCTTCCTGCAGTGGCCTGAACGTAGTAGGGAATGAAATTCAGATAGTCGTAGGTCTGCAGCGTGTACCGATCGAATTCCACGTTACCCTTTATCTGCAGATGTTGCCCGGTATCGATGAGAGACCATGAAGGCGCTGACAGACTCATGCCGCGAACATAAAAATTCGCCAGACGCGTACCACGTTGATAAAAGATGTAATCGATCCAGGGCAGCTGGCTTTTACCTGTCCTCCGGTCACGTTCATGAACGAAGCGATCCACAACATCGAAGGGCAAGCCATCGAATTGAATAGCCACCACGCGCTTTGTTTGGCCAAACCCAAGCGCCGGCAGGAACAAAAGCAAAAGCCCGGCGAAAAGGACAATGGCCCGACGAAGGCATGGACGAAGCTTTTTAGGGAGTGAACTATTGGAGAGAAGAAAATTGCTCAGGTAGCGCCACAACATGGTTACTGATCGACTCTGCCGGTCGCAGCTGTTTTGCTTGAGGCAGCCATCGGCTCACTGGATTGACGCGGCGTCTTCAGGTACGCCGTGATCAAATCTTTTCCACCCTGGTCGAGATCTTTAAGCTGCGAAACGCGGAGCAATTGACTCTTTGCCTTCGGATTTGTCATCCGCGATAGACTCTCCAGGCAAAAGCGTCGAGTTTCTTCATCTTGCGTGCGCACAAAAATGTTCGCCGCCGAGCTTGCAGTTCTCGCGTCTGCATCTTTCCCATGGTCTACGATAAACTCGAGCGAACGTTTTACCTCATCCAAATTCCAAGTGACGTCGATCTGGGGACTCGATTTAGCCACCTCCTGGAGGAAGCGCGAGTGGTGTGAAAGCCTGCGCGCGATATCAAGCCTTTCCTCGTTTTGAGGCGTCGCCGGCTCGCGATGAGTGTATTTTCCAAAACTCAAAATGTTTGCCAGGCGGAAAAGGATTTGCTCCGTGCGCCCATGCTCCAACCGAACCAGCTCAGCGCGACGATCTCGATTGAGCTTCTTTACCAGTCCATCAGGTCGCTTCGCATAGGCCATTAGTGCTTCATATTGCGCTGTAGCCAGCTTTGACTCGGCCGCGAGATCGTTTTCCAGTGGGTTCAACGACACTTTCTCCAGCCGACTTCCTATTTGGTCTCGCAACTCCGGATCGAGGGACTGGTTGAGAGACAGGAGAAGTTTAAGTTGCGAGTAGGTACGCAGCCGTGAAGGCTGGTTCACATCCATGCCGCGTCTGCCGGTGACAAAATCGAAAACTGTTCGGCCCAGGAAAAAGGGCAGGTCGCCAAACCGTGAAACCGATAAGATGGTTCGCGTAACATCCTGCAACGCGCGTCGTGACATCTCGCGCTTCTTGGGATTGAGGCTGGCGCGAAAATCGACCAGCAACATCGGAATCTTCGGATTGTCTAACCCGTAAAGTGCGAGCGGAATCATCTCGGTCTCGCGTGCGCCGGGCGAATCAGCCGGTACGGTACGGTTTTCCGAGTCCAGAAAGCGCGTTTCGCTGTATCCCGGCCAGGATAGAAGACGTTTGTCAGACCACGGGTTGGAGATGTTCAGAAATCGGCTGTCGTATAGTCTGTTTTGGTTTGCCGCAAGATCGGACTTTCTCACCCATACTAAAGCGTGCGTCGCGCTTCCATCAGGCATCTGCAGCGGCTCGAAGATTAACGATTCGGTCTCCACACGCTGGCGTAACAACTCCCAGTTGTGGCCGCGCTCATCGCGCACTTGGGCTATTTGCTTGTCGTTATAGCGCTCAAGATTCAAATCTCCGACAATTCCGCCGAAAGTTTTGTCGGTGAGTCGCAAACGCGCTTGAATATCGGAGAGTTCCAAGTCTGAAAAGGCTGGAGGACCACCGATCGCTTGATAAAGAGAAAGCACTGACAGAGCTCGAATAATATGCGACTTACGGTAATCCGTTATGTTTTGGTCATAAGAGCGAGTGGAGACCTTCACCGGCGTTCCGTAAGGATCAAGAAGTACGTTTTGTAGCACAGTCCAAAATATTTTATTCCAGACCTCGCGGTCGGGAGCGGCAAGATCCATGACCGGAGGAGGAAACTTATCAGAAGCATGTCTCTTGTTGCCAACCCTCGTATACAGAAAAGGAATGGCGCCGGAAAGGCGCTGGCGGAGTGTCGGCCGCGTATAGGTTAATGGCCAGACGTAACGAAGACGGTCATTCTCCGGGCTCAGATCACCAAGGGTGTCACGAAGCACCGTTACCAGCGGTATCCACTTGCGGTCTTCCGAAGATCCAATACCATTTAAGCGAGCATGAATAGTTATTAGTTCGGCCCCACCTTCAACCGGTACTCGTTCGAGACGAAAGATATCGGCGGCGCTCGCCGGAGTCCTTGTAGCCTCCGTCTGGGCGCGGGCTGTTTGTGTCAAAAAAGACGTTGGTGTTAATAAGGAAAGAAAGAGGAGAGCAACTACGACACGGCTATTCAGTCGTGAGATCGTGTCGGGGCAAAGACGCATCTTCATGTGACGCTTGATGGTTTTCAAAACCTTTTTGATTTCCTTCTCATGGCGCGATTCTACTGCTCCGGGTTCTTCTGGCTTGCAATTCAACTCAAACTACCTGACCGGCAAATCTGGGGCGAAGTTTTCTGGCAAACCTCGTGCCGAGCTTGGGCCGCGTCAATCGACGAGCACCAAACAATATATCATCACTCCCTCTTGAGTGGGTCTTCATGTTGGTCCATCCCGAAAAAAAGGGAATGTGGGGCTTACGATGCCCTAAGAATGGAGATGAGTTGCCGATTAACGGAAGGCGGCGCACTCCACTCCTTACAGCTGCGGGCAGTTATTTTGGGGCAGTGGCAGGACTTTCAGAGTCTTTACTATCTTTTTCAGGAGGAGGTTTCCAACCAACCTTTTCCAGCATTGTGATCCCATACTGAATTGGAACCGCAAAGTTTGAAGCCTGATTCTCAGTAAACACGGCAAAATTTACGCCAATGACGCGGCCCGTGGGTCCAAACAGGGGAGCGCCGGAACCGCCTTCAGCCGTCCGCGCATCGTAGGCGATGCGCCTCACGTCAAAGTCGGTAATGTTTCCCTGCGTCGTCAGCGGCTGAATGCGCCGCGCTCCGGCAAGGTAGCCTAGAAGTGAGTCAAGCGAACCGTAGCGCTGCTGTATACCGCGGGATTCCGCATCGTCAAGCAAAGCGAGCAAACGATCAGGTCCCGAGGGATAGCCCATCATCACCACGGTCTTGCCGACCGCGACGGCATCTTGATCTGTTTCGAGAGGGAGGAGAGGAATGTCAGTAGGTAAGTCCTTGATGTCCAGTAAGCAGATGGCGAGATCGTCCCGAGTACCAGCGGCTCTGAATTTCAAAGGTATGGGCTGCGCATGTTCAGGAAAATAAGCATTGAGCTTTTTGAGTCGCGGTTGTCCTCTTACGCTGCTGCTCAAACTCTGTGCACGATCGTCGGCGAGCCAGGGCTGCGCGATGTGGCGATTCGTGATGACAAAGCCGTTGCCTACATAGAATCCACTGCCAACAAATTCAAACTCAGCGATGGCCGCTTTGCCCTCTGGCGTTAGCGTCGTGGGCTCTCCACTCTGGATGGTCCCGCCCGTTTCATTCATCTGGCCTTCGGGATATCGAAGAGGGCGACCGGTGCTTGACTCAACAAAATAGAAAGAGCCGGCTATTAGACACACGCCACTGCCGTATTCGCTGCGCAGCTTTACGGCTAGTGAGAGACTGTCGCGAATCTCCTTGTTTGAGCGACCTAAATCCGTAAGCGTCTGGTTAGTCTTTGACACCTGCTCTCTCATCGAAGTGAGCTGGGCGCGTTGGTCCTCGATTGTGCGCCTGCTTCTTTGGGCCTCTTTGAACATCGAAAAGCCGATGTAAAGAATGCCGCCAACCAGCGCCAGGGCGATGGCCAGAGTGACCAGTTTTGTGCTGGGGTTGATTTCTTTTACCAGCTCGCGGGTGAATTCGCGCAGAAACACTTTGGCATCGTCACGCCGCGCAGTCGCGGCTGACTCCATGGCAGCTTGTTCGATAAACGGTGCTACCTGTGCCTCGTGAGCTGGCTCGCCGATGACGGCGGGTAACGAGCGGATAGGGTAAAACCCCAGCGTCAGGTCCGATTTACCGATACGAATTTGATCGCCGTCTTTAATCTCTGCGTCGGAGACGATTGGTTTTCCGTTATGCTTGAGTCCAATCGTTTCATCGAAATTCGAAACTCGATAGGTCCCGCTATTGCGTTGTAATTCCAGCACCACGTCTATGCCCATCGCGCGACCCGGCAACTGAGACGCCCGCAACTGCAGATTACAGTCCTCAGTGCAACCGATGCGAATAAGCCGGTCAGTTAGTATTTCGGTATGCTTGTCTTCACCAAAGGAGATGTGAATGACCAAACCCGTTGCCATAGATGAGATGAGCCCGATCCTTCAGTCGAGCATTCCGGTAAGCTATACAGTAAATTGGGCGCCCGCGTGCTGACCTTTTCAACTGCTGCCGGTCGCATGTGCGGTCGCCCTTGGGGCCGTATTCTACATTGTATTTTGGGGGCGAGCAAAAGGTTGCGATTGTAAGTAGTGGGTCCGTTTCGCTGAAAGCGTCCGATAAACTTGAGTTTGTCGCAGCGCAACGACAAGCTAAAAGCTTGTCGAACATTAAACTGACCCAACACCCGATTGTAAGTATTGGTTCACTTAGGATTTGGCCGAGCGACTTCCTCCTGGGATCGCGGGCGCCCTCGCCCGCAAGGTGGGATACAGATCTCTTTACGGAAAGCTTTCTCGTTATGTGGCGTTGCGGGCGAGTGCGCCCGCGATCCCGGTGTAACGTTGAGTTTGTGCGGTACTTGAAACTGACCCACTACTCGATTGCGAGCAAACGGCATTGAGCAGCCGACTCATGTGATAACATGCGTTAACATAAACTACTCTCAGCAATCCTTTGTGCTAATGGCTGATACTCCGCCAGACAACAGACCGGAAGCGCTTGAAACTCTCGCGCCGGTGATCGCGGCGCCCATTCGCCATCATGTGTTTGTGTGCACAGGCAAGTCGTGCTCTGCCGTGGAAAGCGCTGAAGTGAAGTTGGCATTTGAGCGGGAACTTCTTTCGCGGGAAATTCTTTTTGGAAAAGCGAAGAAGGGTAAAAACCCCAGGGGAAGCGTCCTCGTGACCGAATGTGCCTCCGTTGGCTTCTGCGCCATTGGAGCGGCTGTGATGGTTTACCCCGATGGGATATGGTATGCGCAGGTTAGCGCGGGCGATGTTCCCGAAATAGTCGAAGAACACCTCATAAACGGGCGTGTCGTTGGGCGCCTGGCTTTGTTGAAGGTGCCTTCAGCGGGAAAAGAGACTGAGAACTCAAGACCTGACGAGCAGAAGTGGGAAGCGTAATAAAGTTTCATCCGCTCCGCTCCAAGCACTTATAGGTTAACCCGGTTCCGCGTTCATCTCTTCTTCGGCTGGGGGGAGGAAGCGATAACCAATCATTTCAGGCGACTGCGCGCCCTTGACATGACATCATCGCCTGGCAGAGCCTCAATTTCTCCGTTGCGAAAAGCTTCATACCGCCGCTGCGCCTCAGCAATCCACAATTGCTCAACGTCAGAATCGAGAGAGGGGTCAAGCTCTTCTATCAGGATACGGG